>JAXDBZ010000067.1:0-3445 GCA_034678345.1 Candidatus Eiseniibacteriota bacterium | reverse complement strand
GGGGCGCCGGAGCTGGGTGTTCAGTAGGACGCAACTTTACTGGCCCCGGGGCCAGTTGAGTGGGACAGGCTGGCGCAGTGACGGGCGCGATGAGCGTCGGCAGGTCCGGCTGCGGGAAGCGCTCGGCGATGAGTTGCTCGATCTGCGCCTTGCTCTTGTGCACCGCGGCCGCCGACAGCTCCGCCGCGTTCTCCGGGGCCATGTACGGGGTGAGCATGACCACGGCGCTCAGGTGGAGCCGGCCATCGGCCAACTGCTCGTAGAGGAACGGGAACTGCCGGGCGGTACGGGCGACCCGGATGCGTTTGTAGGCGGTGTCCTCGGGGATGTGCAGTTCCGCGACGCACCAGGCGAACATGGAGGGATAGCCCTCCTCCGCATAGAGCCGGCGGGCGTCGAACTCGCCCAGATGGGCGACGAGCAGGGCGGTGGTGGCGCGGTCCTGCGAGGTCAGGGAACGGACCTCGTGCCGCAGGGCCGACGTGGTCAGGTGGATTGCCGACCGACTCGCCCGGGCTAGTGCTTGTGCCGCGCGAAGAGCAGCGGGTGCCGGGCCACGAACAGACCCGCCTGCAGCCGGTCCTGCACGTTCAACTTGGCGAGGATCTGCCCCACGTGCTTCTTCACCGTGGGCTCGCTGATGGCCAGCGCCCGCGCCATGTCCTTGTTCGAGCGCCCCTCGGCCAGCAGGACCGCCACGTCCATCTCCCGCGGCGAGAGTCCGAAGCGCCCGTCCGCCCCCGCGCCCATGCCCTCGGCGTCGAAGGCCAGTCCGCTGCGGGACTCGAAGGCCGTCTCCCCGGCCGCCACCGCGCGCACGGCGCGGAACAGCGCCTCGGGTCCGGCGCTGCGGCGCAGCGTGCCGAGCGCTCCCTGCGCCATCGCGAGTTGCAGGCAGTCGGTGTCGCCCTGGCAGCGTCGCAGCTCGAGCCGCCCGTCCAGCCGGGCGCGCCCGGGCGGGTTCAGCACCAGGCAATCCGCCACGCCGCGCTCGGAGATGGCGAGGATGCGCAATCCCGGTAGCGCGGCGCGGATCGCCGGCAGCGCCGCCTCGTCGCCCGCGCCGGGCAGGTCCAGCGCCAGCAGCAGCACCGCCGGCCGCAGCGTGGTGCAGCGCTCGATGACCTCGGCGGCGTCGGCGGCCTGGCCGACCACGTCGAAGTCCCTTTCGCTGCCGAGCAGGACGACGAGCGCCTGGCGGTCGATGGCACGGCTCTCGGCCACGACCACGCGGATGCGGGACGTGCGGCGCGGGCGGGTGGACGCCGGGCGACCCGGGCCTTGCGCGAGTCGGGTGGTCCGGGATCGCGGCCGATCGTTGCGGGACTTCATCGCGGATCCCTTCGACAGTGGGTGGAGGCGTGCTGGGACGATGCCTGCCAACGGCTTCCCGGGTCCGTCCCGGCTCGCCGTCGGGCGAAGAGCGGCGAGCATTATACGCCTTTCGGCTACCCGGCCACCACCCGGCGGACCAGCGCGGCCCCGCGCGGGACCGGCGCCAGCCGGGTCCCGTCCCGCGGCCCGCGGTCTCAGCCGGCCCCGCCGCGGTCCTGTGGGTCGAGCGCGTCGCGCAGGCCGTCGCCGAGGAAGTTGAAGGCCAGCAGGGTGAGCGAGAGCGCCAGGCCGGGGAAGAGCACCAGCCAGGGGAAGAGCGCCATCACCCGCGCGCCGTCGGCGATGAGCGTGCCCCACGAGGCCTCGGGCGGCTGCACCCCGAGGCCGAGGAACGAGAGGAACGCCTCCTGCAGGATGACCGCCGGCACGGTGAGCGTGGCATAGACGATCACCGGCCCGAGCGTGTTGGGCACGATGTGGCGGAACACCACGCGGCGCCCGCTCGCCCCCAGCGCCCGCGCCGCCTCGACGTAGGTCTGGTGCTTGAGCGAGAGCACCTGGCCGCGCACGATGCGGGCCATGGTCAGCCACTGCACCAGGCCGAGCGCGACGAACAGCATGAGCAGGCTGCGGCTGAAGAAGACGAGCAGAAGGATGACGAGGAAGATCGTGGGCAGGGCGTAGAGCACGTCCACGAAGCGCATCATGAACTCGTCGAGCCTGCCGCCGACGTAGCCGGCGACGGCGCCCCACGTCACGCCGACGAGCAGGCTCACCAGCGTGCCCACCAGCCCGACGAGCAGCGAGATGCGCCCGCCGTGCAGCAGGCGCGCCAGCAGGTCGCGGCCCAGCTCGTCCGTGCCCAGCGGGTGCGCGGCCGAGGGCGGCAGGGCGCCGAGGGCGAGGTCCTGCGCCGCCGGGTCGGCGAGCCTCGGCAGCCACGTCGCCGCGCAGCAGGCCAGCGCGATCAGCGCGAGGAACCAGCCGGCGGCCACGGCGGCGCGGTCGCGCGCGAGACGGCGGCGCGCGTCGGACCAGAGGCTGCGCGGCACCGCCGCCACCGCCAGGCCGGCCGCGCTCACGACAGCTCCTGGCGCGGGTCGAGCCAGGCGTGGGCCAGGTCGGCGAGCAGGTTGAAGGTCATCAGGAACGCGGCGTAGAAGAGCACCACGCCGGTCACCAGCGTGTAGTCGCGGTTGAACGCGCCCTGCACCAGGTAGCGCCCCAGTCCCGGCACGGCGAACACCTGCTCGACCACCAGCGAGCCCATCACGATGGCTGCCGCCGCCGGGCCGAGGTAGGAGACCACCGGCAGCAGGCCGAGGCGCAGCGCGTGCTGGAGTACGACCCGGCGCTCGGGCAGGCCCTTGGCGCGGGCGGTGCGCACGAAGTCCTGGCGCAGCACGTCGAGCATGCCGGCGCGGGTCAGGCGCGCCACGTAGGCGACGTAGGCGGCGGCCAGCGTCAGCACCGGCAGCACGCGCGAGGCCGGGCTCTCCCACAGCGCCGGTGGCAGCCAGTAGAGGCCGAGCGCGAAGGCCAGCACGAGCAGCGGGCCGAGCACGAAGTTGGGGATCGAGACGCCGGCCAGCGCCACGCCCATGACCGCGGCGTCGGCGGCGGTGCCCTTGCGCAGCGCCGCAAGGACGCCGAGCGGCACGCCGGCGAGCAGCGCCACGAGCAGGGCCCAGCCGCCCAGCTCGGCCGAGACGCGGAAGCCCTCGACGATGATGTCGCGCACCTCGCGCCCGGCGAACCGGTACGAGGGGCCGAAGTCGAGCCGCGCGGCGTTGCCGAGGAAGGCGAGGTACTGCTGCGCCACCGGCTGGTCGAGGCCGTACTTCGCGGCCAGCGCGGCGCGCGCGGCGGGCGGGATGTCGCGCTCGGCCTGGAACGGGCCGCCGGGGGCGATGCGCACCAGGAAGAACGTGAGCGTGGCGATCACCCACAGCGTGGGCACGAAGGCCACGAGCCGCCGCGCGGTGTAGCGGATCATGGTTGGCGATTCGGCGGCAAGGTGAAGGACCGCGGGGCGCGCACCAACCCGGGGGCGAACAGAGGCCCCCAGCGCTCGGCCCCCCGCACGGGTGTTGGCGCCGCGGCGGAAAAG
>JAXDBZ010000066.1:0-11714 GCA_034678345.1 Candidatus Eiseniibacteriota bacterium | reverse complement strand
CTGTGCTGGACGCTGGACAAGCTCGGGCCGATGGGCCGCACCGCGGACGACTGCGCGCTGGTGCTCGCGGCGATGGCCGGCCCCGACCCGCTCGACGAGAGCGCGATCGAGCGCGGCTTCGTCCACGAGCGCCCGGCGCCACTCGCCGGTGGCAGGCGGCCGCGGCTCGCGGTGCCCGCGGGCGTGACCGAGAAGGTGCAGCCGGCCGTGCGCGAGAACTTCGAGGCCGCCCTGCGCGCGCTCGGCGACGACGTCGAGGTCGTGCGCGAGGTGGAGTGGCCTGACTTCCCCTGGGGCCCCGCGGTCGGGACCATCGTCGGAGCGGAGGGGGCGGCCGCCTTCCGCGACCTGCTGGAATCCGGCGAAGTGCAGAAGCTCACCTGCCCGGCGGACCGCTCGGGTGGTTACTCAGCGCTGCTCTTGCCGGCGGTGGACTACCTGCAGGCGATGCGGCTCCGGCGGCCGATGCAGCGGGCGGTCGCGGGGCTCTTCGAGCGCTTCGACGCGGTGGTGGCGCCGACACGGGCCAGCGTGGCCTACCCGGCGGACCGCAACTTCGAGGACGTCTACCCGGGCGTCGGCGGCGGGCCGCCGCTCATCCCGGCCGGCAACCTCTGCGGGCTGCCGGCGCTCGCCCTGCCGAACGGCTTCGGCGAGAACGGGCTGCCGACCTCGTTCCAGCTCATGGGGCCCGCGTTCTCGGAGGAGCTGTTGGTGCGCATCGGCCACGCCTACCAGCAGCGCACCGACTGGCACGCGCGCCGGCCGCCGGGGGCCTGAGCCGGAGGAGACCGCGCGCGGAGACAGGACCGGGGCCCGTCCGTTTGACCCCGGACGCCTCGAGGCGCACGCTCCGCGCCGTGGCGGGACGGGCGGGCCCTCACCGGGTGCGCCTGCCCGGCCGCGGTGGAAGCTCCCCTCCACGTCCCTCTCGCGAAGGAGGAAACGATGAAGAAGTGGCTGATTGCGGCAGCCGGCCTGATGGTCCTCTTCACCGTCGCCCGGGCGGCTGACGGGCCGAACTGGGTCAAGACGGGCGACCGGGGGCTCGACGGGACGCTGAAGCAGATCGAGACCCAGGCCAGGGCCGACCGGGACGGGTTCTTCCAGCAGATCAGCTCCCGCTACGGCGTGCCCGAGAAGGACCTCCGCCAGGCCCAGGAGACCCACCAGCTGCGCGCCGGCGACGTCTTCATGGCCGCCGCGCTGGCCAAGGCCACGAACCGCCCCATGCTCTCGGTCGCCGAGCAGTACGAGAAGAACCGCGGCAAGGGCTGGGGGGTGATGGCGAAGGAGATGGGCATCAAGCCGGGCTCGAAGGCGTTCCACGAGCTGAAGGCGGGTGCGAAGGGCTCGGTGAGCCACATGAAGGCCGCCCACCGCGAGCGCCAGAAGCACGAGGCGAAGCTCCAGAAGGAGCACGAGCGCAAGGCGAAGGCGGAGGGGAAGAGCAAGGGTCCCGGCAAGGCGAAGTAGCGCCCGGGACGCATCCGGCGGCCGCCCTACGCCAGGGCGGCCGCCTTCGTTTCCATGAGCCCCGGCCCGTGGGCGCGGGCGCGAGCCGCGCAGTCGCCCAGCCAGATGAGCGTGGTCGCTTCGGTGAAGGCCGAGCCCTCGCGCTCGAGGCGCTCGTCCGAGAACATCCGCTCGATGCGCGCCCCCGGGACGAGATACGAGCGAATGAGCGGCAGCCGCTCGAGCAGGGCCGAGCGCATCGCCTCGCCCAACCCCTCCACGATCCACCGGCTCTGCGCGACGTCGAAGCCGCGCTTGCGCCGCGCCAGGCGGATAGCCTGCGGGATGCGCCCCCGGGCGTAGTCGCGCAGGATCCACTTGCGCTGCCCGTCGCGCAGCTTGTAGCCGGCGTCGAGTGCCAGCGCGAACTCCACCAGCTCGTGGTCCAGGTAGGGCAGGCGGCTCTCGACCCCGTGGGCCATCGAGTTGCGGTCCTCGTAGCGCAGCAGGGTCGGCAGGCTGGTGTGCAGGATGTCGTGCACCTGCCGCTCCCACAGCGGCCGGGCGAGGTCGGCCCGCATGGTCAGCGAACCGGGCTCGGCGAGTCGCAGGTGCGTGGCGATGCCGCCCGATCCCGCGTAGCGCCGCGCCGCCCGCAGGTAGGTCGCGGCCCGCGGCACCTCGGCCGCCAGTTCCGGCAGCGCCCGCAGCAGGAACGCCAGGGCCCGCCCGGTCTCGCCCCGCTGCAGCAGTTGCCGCACGTGGAAGTACTCGAACTTCCGGTAGCCCATGAACACCTCGTCGCTGCCCTGGCCGCCCATCACGACCTTGACGCCGTGCTCGCGGGCGGCGCGATAGACGAGGAACTGGCCGACGATGCTACCGGTGGGGAAGGGCGCGCCCTGCGCGTCGAGTGCGGCGAAGTAGGCGCGCACGATCTCGCGGATGCCGGGCCGGACGAAGCGCACCGCGAGCCCGGTGTGGCGGATCAGGTGCCGCACCATCGGCCCCTCGCTGGCCGCGTCCTCCGGGTGCCCGAAGGTGAAGCCCGTCACCTCGCCCTGCGCGCGGCAGACGGCGGCGACCGTCGAGGAGTCGAGCCCGCCGCTCAGCGAAACGCCGACCGGCACGTCGGCACGCATGCGGATGGCGATGGCGCGCTCCAGCAGATCGGTCATCTCGGCGCGGATGTCGTCCAGGCTCCGCGAGCGCAGGCTCTCCGCCCGCCGCTCGACCGCCTCGGCCAGGGAGTAGTAGGCGCGCGGCTCGAGCACCAGCGGGCGCGGCGCGGCCAGGTCCACCGTCGCGCAGTGCCCGGGCGGCAGGCTGCGCAGCCCCGCGTAGGGGGCCCGCTCGTCATCGTCGTAGACCCAGTAGTGGATGCCGCGCGCGGCGTAGGAGAGGTCGGGCTCCAGCCCGAGGCGGCGCGCCAGGACGTCGCAGGTCGAGGCGAAGTAGAGCCGGTGCGGGTCGAGCCAGTAGTAAAGCGGCTTGATGCCGAACCGGTCGCGCACGAGGAAGAACCGCTCGGCGGCACAGTCCCACATGCCGAAGGCGAACATGCCGTTGAAGCGCTCGAAGGCGGCGGTGCCCCAGGCCTTGTAGGCCTCGAGGATGACCTCGGCATCGCCGCGGGAGCGGAACCGGTGACCGAGTGCGGTCAGCTCGTCCCGCAGCTCGCGGTAGTTGTAGATCTCGCCGTTGAAGACGAGGCACAGCCGCCGCTCGTGGTCCCACAGCGGCTGATCGGACTCGGGGGACAGATCGAGGATCTTGAGCCGGGAGTGGCCCAGCACGAGCCGCGCGGCGGCCGCCTGTGCGGCCACGACGGCCTGGTGGTCCGGCCCGCGCGAGCGCTGGCTCGCGACCACGGCCTCCACCAGTCCCTGCGTCTCCGGGCTGCCGGCGAGGCAGACCGTCCCAGCGATTCCGCACATGTCCTGGCTCCGGGCGGGCGACCATGCGACCGAAACGACGTCGGCCGCGGACGGGACCATCCCGGGCCCGCGGGGCGGCTGACGCCGTGAAGCTACCGCATCCGGGGACGGAAGGCGCGTGCGAATCGCCGACCGGAGCCGCCGCGGGTGCGCCGCGCCGGGCCTCTGCTTTGACAGCCCCGGCGCCTTCCGCTTTAATCCTGCGCTCTGCGGGGGATTAGCTCAGGTGGCTAGAGCACTTGCTCGACAAGCAAGGGGTCACTGGTTCAAGTCCAGTATCCCCCACCATCCTGTGTAGTCCGCGGCCGCCCCATCGGACTGCCGATCGGCGGCGTCCACGAGGGCGGCCCAGCGCCGCGCCCGGGCCCCGTATGCCCGTGCCGGCACGAGGAAGGCTGCCATGAACCGCGCCCCGTCTCCCGAGGATCGCCCCGACGTCGCCGCCTACCCCGGCGGTGAGGACCTCTACCGTCTGCGCCACTCCACCGCCCACGTGCTGGCGAGCGCGGTGACGGAGCTGTTCCCCGAGACCAGGGTGGCGGGCGGTCCGCCCATCGAGAACGGGTTCTACTACGACTTCGCGCGCCCCACGCCGTTCACGCCCGAGGACCTCGAGAGGATCGAGGCGCGCATGCGCGAGATCGTCGCCGAGGACCGCCCGTTCGAGTTCGTCGAGACCACCCGCGAGGAGGCGCGCCGGCGCTTCGAGGCGTCGGGGGAGAAGTACAAGCTGCACTTCCTCGACATGATCCCCGAGGGCGGCCAGGTCACCTACTACCGCAACGGCCCGTTCCTCGATCTGTGCCGCGGCCCGCACCTGGCGAGCACCGGGCAGGTGAAGGCCTTCAAGGTCACGCACGTCGCCGGCGCCTACTGGCTGGGCAACGAGCGCAACGAGATGCTGCAGCGCATCTACGGCACCGCCTTCCCGACCCGGCAGGAGCTGGAGGAGCACCTCAAGCGGGTCGAGGAGGCGCTGAAGCGCGACCACCGGCGGCTGGGCCGCGAGCTGGACCTCTACTCGATCCACGAGGAGGTCGGTCCGGGGCTGGTGCACTGGCACCCGCGCGGCGGCATGCTGCGCCACCTCATCGAGGAGTTCTGGCGCGAGGAGCACCTGCGCCGCGGCTACCAGCTCGTCTACACGCCGCACATCGCCAGCGAGCGCGTCTACGAGATCTCGGGGCACCTCGAGAACTACGCCGACATCATGTACTCGCCCATGGACATCGACGGGCAGGCCTACCGGGTGAAGCCGATGAACTGCCCGGGCCACATCATGATCTACCAGACGCGGAAGCACTCGTACCGCGACCTGCCGCTGCGCTACGCCGAGCTGGGCACGGTCTACCGCTACGAGCGCTCGGGCGTGCTGCACGGCATGGAGCGGGTGCGCGGCTTCACCCAGGACGATTCGCACATCTTCTGCACCCCGGAGCAGCTGCAGGACGAGGTACTGGGCCTGCTCGACCTGATGGACTACCTGCTCAAGGCGTTCCACTACGACTACGTCGCCTACCTCGCCACCCGGCCGAAGGAGAAGTTCCTCGGCACCGAGAAGGAGTGGGACTTCGCCACCGAGGCGCTGCGCCAGGCGCTCGACCGGCGGGGCCTGCCCTACGAGGTGGACGAGGGCGGCGGCGCCTTCTACGCGCCCAAGATCGACGTCAAGCTGCGCGATGCGCTGGGGCGCGAGTGGCAGTGCCCGACGATCCAGGTGGACCTCAACCTGCCCAAGCGCTTCGGCGTGAACTACACCGGGCCCGACGGCAAGGAGCACGAGGTCATCATGCTGCACCGCGCGCTGCTCGGCTCTCTCGAGCGCTTCGTCGGCATCTACATCGAGCACACCGGGGGCGAGTTCCCGGTCTGGGTGGCGCCCACCCAGGCGGTCATCATCCCCGCCCGCTCCGAGGCCTTCGACTACGCCGCCGACACGGCGCGGTTCCTGCGCGAGGGCGGTCTGCGGGTCGAGGCCGACCTGCGCGACGAGAAGATGAACGCCAAGATCCGCGACGCCGAGCTGCTCAAGGTGCCCTACATGGTGGTGGTCGGCCCCCGCGAGGCCCAGGCCGGCACGGTGGCGCCGCGGCGCAAGGGGCAGGGCCAGCTCGAGGCGATGAGCCGCGAGGCCTTCCTCGAGCGGGTGCGGACGGAGACCCGGGAGCACCGGTAGGCGCGGCCCCGGACGGCGGCCTCGAGCGGCCCCGCCCGCAGCCCGGGCGGGGCCGCTTGCGTCCGCGGGGCCCTCCGGCTACACTGCCGCCCGACATAGCCTCCAAGCAGAAGCCCCGCGCTTCTCACCCCCGCAGGCCCGAATGGCCTCGCTCAAGGGTCCAGGGCGTCACCCCGCCGGGTCTTGCACGGCTGGGGTCGGTCGTTACGACGTCGGGCGGGTCTTCCGGTGAGGAGGACTCGGCCGGCGTTTCTGTTTTCGGGTCGCGCCGGCGGTGCGTGTCCAGCCGTCTCACAGGAACGGAGGTGACCGCCATTTCCACAGTGAAGCAGCCTGAAGTCCGCGTCAACGAGCGCATCCGGGTACCGCAGGTCCGCGTCATCGGCGAGGACGGCTCCCAGGTCGGCGTGCTGCCGGTCCGCGAGGCGCTCGCCCTGGCCCAGTCCCGGGGGCTCGACCTGGTGGAAGTGGCCGCGACGTCGCGGCCGCCGGTCTGCCGGATCATGGACTACGGGAAGTTCAAGTACGAGCAGAACCGCCGCGCCCGCAAGGCCAAGAAGAAGCAGCACCAGATGCAGCTCAAGGAAGTCAAGATGCGTCCCAAGATCGAGGGACACGACTACGAGTTCAAGATCCAGCACGCCCGCGAGTTCCTCAGCGAGCGCGACAAGGTGAAGCTGACCGTCACCTTCCGCGGCCGCGAGATCGCGCACCAGGACCTCGGTCACAAGATCATCCAGCGCGCCATCGCCGACCTGGCCGAGCTCGCTACGGTCGAGTCGCCGCCGCGCTCCGAGGGACGCACGCTGACCGCGGTGCTCATGCCCAGGCCGGCCAGGACCGGCGGCAAGGCCGAGGAGCCGGCGAAGCCGGCCGCGGCGAAACCGGCGGCCCCGAAGGCCCCGGCGCCGGCCGAGACCACCACCCGCACCACCCAGGAGTCGTAGATGCCCAAGCAGAAGACCAACCGTGCCGCGGCGAAGCGGTTCAAGTTGACCGGCACCGGCAAGGCCACGCGCGGTCACTCGAACCTGCGCCACGGCATGATCGCGAAGAACCGCACGAACAAGCGGCGGCTCGTCGGACGCACCGTCGTCGCGGGCGCCGACCAGGCCCGCGTGCAGCGCCTGCTCGGCAAGCGCTAGCCGTCCCCGTTTTCGGAACGACCAGCAGACCGCCCGCGCAGACCGGGGCACCCGCCAGGAGCGGGGCCGGCCGCGGGGGAAGAAGAGGAGAACGAACACCATGCCACGCGCAAAGACCGTCGTCCCCGGGCGCGCCCGGCGCCGCAAGACCCTCAAGGCGGCCAAGGGCAACTTCGGCGGGCGGCGCAAGCTCATCAAGAGCGCGATCCAGACCGTGCAGCGCGCCGGTCAGTTCGCCTACGAGCACCGGCGCACCCGCAAGCGGGACTTCCGCCGCCTGTGGATCACCCGCATCAACGCGGCGGCCCGCCTCAACGGGCTCTCCTACAGCACGCTGATCGCCGGCCTGAAGCGGGCCAAGATCGACGTGAACCGCAAGCTCCTCGCCGACCTGGCCGTGCGCGACGCGGCGGCGTTCGCCAAGCTCGCAGAGGTCGCGAAGTCGGCGGCGGCGTAGCCGATGCCGGACGACCTGCTCAGGGACATCGACCCGGGCTGGGAGGCGGCGGATGCGGCCGCGCTCGTCCCGGAACAAGGGACGCGGCTGGCCGAGCTGCAGGCGCTCGACCCCGCCCTCGCCGGACTGTACGCGCGCGGCGCCGGGGTCCTCGCCGGAGCCCGGGATGCCGCCGCGCTGCACGAGCGCGTCGTCGCCCTGCTCGGCCGCGAGCGGGGCGTGATCACCCGCGCGCTCGCCGCGCTGCCGGGGCTGCCGCTCGAGGAGCGGCGGGTGCGCGGCCGCGGGCTCAACCTGGCCAAACGCTGGCTCGAGGATCTGGAGCGGGCCCGTCGCGCCGAGCTGGAGCGGGCCGCCGAGTCGCGCGAGGCCCTCGACGTCACGCTGCCGGGGCGCCGCCCGTGGGTGGGGCACGTGCACGTGCTCAACCAGGTGCGGGACGAGCTGCTCGACCTGTTCCACGGGCTGGGCTACTCGGTGTACACGAGCCCCGAGGTCGAGTCCGAGGACTACAACTTCGCCAAGCTCAACTTCGCGCCCGACCACCCGGCGCGCGACGCGCACGACACCTTCTTCGTCCGCCCCGACGTCGTGCTGCGCACGCACACCTCGCCCGGCTGGGTGCGGGCCATGGAGGAGCGCCGGCCGCCGCTGCGGCTGGTGTTCCCGGGCCGCGTCTATCGCGCCGAGCAGGTGGACGCCAGCCACATGGACCAGTTCCACCAGATCGACGGCCTGTGCGTGGACCGCGACGTCAGCCTGGCGGACCTCAAGAGCATGCTGAACACCTTCGCCCGCGCCATCTACGGCGCCGGCGTGCGCACGCGGCTCATCCCCATCTACTTCCCGTTCGTCGAGCCGGGGGCCCAGCTCGACGTGGCCTGCGCCATCTGCGACGGCACCGGCCGCGCGCGGGGGGGCGAGAACCGCTGCCCGGTCTGCAAGGGCTCGGGCTGGAGCGAGCTGCTGGGCGCCGGCATGGTGCACCCGAACGTGTTCCGCGCCGTCGGCTACGACCCCGAGGGGGTCACCGGCTTCGCCTTCGGCATGGGGGTCGAACGCATCGCCATGGCGCGCTACGGCATCCCGGAGATCCGCCTCTTCCTCGAGAACGACGTGCGCTTCCTGAACCAGTTCTGACCCGTGCGCGGCGCCGGTCCGGGCTTCGCCCAGGCACCCCGCCGCGGACCGGAGAAGGATCCCATGAAGCTTCCGATGTCCTGGCTGCGTGACTGGGTCGCCGTGGACGCCTCCGCCGAACAGGTGGCCGAGGCGCTCACCCGCCGCGGGTTCTACGTCGAGGGCATCGAGTCCTTCGGCGTCGAGCACCCCGGCGTGGTGGTGGCGCGCGTGCTCGAGGTGGCGCGGCATCCCAACGCCGACAAGCTCTCGGTCTGCACCGTCGAGGCGGGGGCGGAGCCGGTCACCATCGTCTGCGGCGCGCCCAACGTGCGCGCCGGCATGGTCGCGCCGCTCGCCGTCATCGGCGCCCGGCTGCCCGGCGGACTCGTCATCAAGAAGAGCAAGCTGCGTGGGGTCGAGAGCCAGGGCATGCTGTGCGCCGCCGACGAGCTGGGCTTCGGCGACGACCACTCCGGCATCGTGGACCTCGAGTCGTTCCTCGGGACCACGGAGGGGCTGCGCTCCGGCCGCCCCCTCGACGAGCTGCTGCCGCCGCCCGACGCGGTGCTCGAGATCGAGATCCCCTTCAACCGCCCCGACGGCCTCGGCGTGGCCGGACTGGCCCGCGAGGTGAAGGCCGCCTTCGGCCTCGGCTGGACGGCCGCCGCCGAGGAGCGCCTGGCCGGGCTGTGGGCCGGTGCCGGCGACTACGACCTCGACCTCGAGGATCGCGAGGGCTGCCCGCGCTACATCGCCCAGACCGTCGAGGGCGTGCGCATCGCCTCCTCGCCGCCGTGGCTGCAGCGCCGGCTCGCGGCCATGGGCCAGCGTCCCATCAACAACGTCGTGGACGTCACGAACCTGGTGCTGTTCGAGCTGGGGCAGCCGCTCCACGCCTTCGACCTCGACCGTCTCGGGTCCGCCGTGCGTGTGCGCCGCGCCCGGCCCGGCGAGCGCGTCACCACCCTCGACGGCAAGGACCGCGCCCTCGGCCCCGAGGTGCTGGTCATCGCCGACGCCATGATGCCCGTGGCGCTGGCCGGCATCATGGGCGGCGCCGACACCGAGGTCACCGAGGGCACCACCCGCCTGCTGCTGGAGTGCGCCTGGTTCGAGCCGCGCCGCATCCGCCGCGGCTCGCGCGCCCTCGGGCTGACCACCGAGGCCTCCAAGCGCTTCGAACGCGGCGTGGACCCGCTGGGCGGGCCGGCGGCCACCGCGCGCTTCCTCGCGCTGCTCGCCGAGGTCTCGCCCGGGATGCGCCTCGGCTCGGCCCGGGGCCTGGCCTACGGTCCGCCGGTCCGGCCGCCGCTCGTCCTGCGCGGCTCGCGCTGCGCGCGCATCATCGGGGTCGAGATCGCGCGCGAGGAAGCGGTCCGCCACCTCGAAGCGCTCGACTTCGACGTCGCGGTGCCGGCGGAACCGCCGGCCGCGGCGACCGAATGGGAGATCCAGGTCGCCCTGCCGAGCTGGCGGCCCGACGTCGGCCTCGAGGACGACCTGGTCGAGGAGGTCGCCCGCTCGCACGGCTACGACCGGCTGCCGGACCCACCGCTCGAGACCCACGGCGTGCGCGCCGAACGGTCGTCGCGCGAGCGCGTCGTGGCGCGGGCGCGGCAGGCCATGCTGGCGCGCGGCCTGAGCGAGGCCTGCACCACCACGCTGGTCTCCGAGCGCGAGGCGCTCGAGACCGCGGCCCTGCTCGGCGCCGCGCCGGAGTCGCTGGTGCGCCTGAGCAACCCGATGAGCCGCGAGGGCGAGGTACTGCGCCCCAGCCTGGTGGCCGGCCTGCTGCGCGCCTGCGCGCACAACCTGCGCCAGGGGGCGGCGGCGGTGCGGCTCTTCGAGGTGGGGGCGGGCTTCGCCGCGCGCGGGCCGGAGGCCCTGCCGGAGGAGACGCTCATGCTGGCGGCGCTGGTCACGGGGCCGCGCTACGCGCACGCCCACGACGCCGCGCAGCAACCGGTGGACTTCGACGAGGCCAAGGGCCTCTGGGAGGCCTGGCTGGAGGAGATGGGCGTTGACACCCCCGAGTGGCGGACCTATGCTGCGCCCGGCTGGAAACCCGGTGCCAGTGCGGAAGTTGCAGCCGGGACTTCGCGCATTGCATGGGCCGGTTCCCTGGGCCAGCCGCTGCTGCGCGAGTGGGAGATCGAAGGCCCGGTGCACCTGTTCGTGGTGCTGCTCGAGCCCCTCGCCACCGCCGGGCGTGCGGTCCGCCTGGGCCTGCCCGGCCGGTTCCCGCCGGTGAGCCGCGACCTCGCGTTCTTCGTGCCCGCTGCGTGCACGCACCGCGAGCTCGAGGCGACCCTCGTCGCCGCCGCGGGGGAGCGACTCGCCGCCATCGAACTGTTCGACGTCTACGCTGGCCCCGGTACTCCGGAGGGCATGAAGAGCCTGGCATATGCGTTGCGTTTCGGGCATCCGGAGCGCACGCTGCAGGAGGCCGAGGTCCAGGCCATCCAGGACCGAATGGTCGCCGCCGTCGCCCGCGAGTGTGGCGGCCGACTGAGAGAACGATGACCGAGACCCTGATGACGAACGATCTGGACCGCCTCACCGAACGCGTCGAGAAGGCCGCCGCCCTGCTCCAGTCGCAGCGCGCCGAGCACGCCCGCCTGGCGGCGGAGCGCGACCGGCTCGCCGGCCGCGTGCAGGAGCTCGAGACCAAGCTGCAGGGGCAGGACCCGGCGGTGATGGCCGGGGAGCTGCAGGCCCTGCGCCGCGAACAGAAGGACTGGCAGGCCGAGCGGCGCGAGGTGGCCGTGCGGATCGAGGCGCTGGTGAAGAAGCTCGAGCGGATCGAGGGCTGAGCCCGCATCCCGAGGACGCCATGGACACCAAGACCCTGGTTCAGGTGCAGATCTGCGGCCAGAACTACACGATCCGCGGTGAGGCCGATCATGGCTACATCCTCGGGGTCGCGGCCTACGTGGACCGCAAGATGCACGAGGTGACCGAGAAGCTCCCCGCCACGTCGCTGTCCAGCTCGTTGTCCAAGGTGGCGGTGCTGGCGGGGCTCAACATCGCCGACGAACTCATGAAGGAGCGCGCGCGGCGCGAGCGGCTCGAGCGTCAGCTCAGCGAGCGCGCGGCGCGCCTGAACGCCGTGCTGGACGAGGTGCTGCAGGACAGCCCGGCCTGACGAAGGAGACGTCCCGACAGCCATCCCTTTCCCTGCCGTGCTCGTGATGCCCAACAGTTCTTGAACCAACATTCCTTCCCAACGGGACCTCCGGTGGCCGGCGACGCCAGGCCGCGGAACCCCGGCACCCGCCCCGCGGCGACGCGGGAGGGACCGGGACCGCGGTGAGCCGACCCGGTCGGAGGGGGACCCACCTGGTTCGCCAGGTCTCAAGAACTCCACCGCACACGGCATTTCGGCGGGGATCGAACGAGCCCCGGCGCGCGCAGGCGCGACC
>JAXDBZ010000065.1:0-10895 GCA_034678345.1 Candidatus Eiseniibacteriota bacterium | reverse complement strand
AGCGCTCGGTCACGCGCCGCATCGTGCGCGTGAGGTGAGCGGGGCGCGGACACGCAGGAACGGAGAGGCCACCCCGCCCGGGGTGGCCTCTCCGCGTCGGACGCGGCGCGTTACCGGATGACCGCGAGCCGTGCGACGTGCGCGCGGCCCTCGACTTGCAGCCTCACGAAGTAGAGCCCCGCGGGCAGGACGCGCCCGCCCTGGTCGTGGCCGTCCCAGGTCACCGTGTGCTCGCCGGGCGCCCGCTCGTCCGCCACCAACTCCCGCACTCGACGTCCCTGCTGGTCGAAGAGCGCCAGTTCCACGCTCGCCGCCTGCGGCAGGCCGAAGCGCAGCGTCAGGGCGCCGCGCGCCGGGTTGGGCGCCGGGGGCGCGAGGAAGACCGCCCGCGGCACGACCGGTCCCGGCACGTCCGTCGTGCCGCTCGGCAGCAGCGTCAGGTACGGGCTGAGGTTGCCGTGCACGTCCACGACGCAGAGCTTGTAGTAGTACAGGTCGCCGGCGGCGTCCACGTAGCCGGTGTCCGCCTGGGCCACGACCAGGTTCCCGGGTCCCGGCACGAAGTCGGCCGTGCCGCCGCGGTACAGCCGGTACTCGCCGAGGTCGGGCGCCGCGCTGACCGACCAGTGCAGGCTGGACGTTCCGGCGGCATATTCGCCGGTGAAGAGCAGGGGCGCCTCCGGCGGGAGGTTGTCCACCGAGTAGCCCGAGTCGGGCGCCGAGTTCCACCAGCTCGTGCCGCCCGTGCTGCGCGCCTGCACCAGGAACAGCGTAACCGGGTTCGAGCCCTCGACCGAGTCGCACGCGGTGGGGACCACGTAGCTGTAGCCGGGCAGGTGGTCGGCGGTCACGGTGGCGACGTACTCCCAGTAGTAGGTCTGCGTCCCCTGCGTGGTCACCAGCACCCGGTCCCCGGCCGCAGCCGGCGCCAGCGCCGCTGTGGCCGGCGGCACGGAGCGGTACACGCGGTACGACTCGATGCTCTCGTACAGAAGGTCGTTCTCGAGCGGGCTCGCGTCCCAGGAGAGCTTCACCTGCCCGCCCTGGTCGTTGGGCACGTCCTTCGCGCCGGCGATGCCCGGCTCGGCGCCGAGGTAGCCCCAGCGGTCCACGCGCTGGGCGTAGGCGCGGCTGCCGGAGCGCTCGTCGTACCAGACGAGGATGCCGCCGCCGCCGCCGTCGGCCGCCAGGCTCACCTCCGTCTGGGTGCCGAGCGCGGTGCAGGTGGGCACGCCGTCGGCCGTCCACTGGGCGACCCCCGTCGGGGACAGCCGCTGGGCGTAGACATCCGCCTGGCCGGAGCGCTCGTCGTACCAGCCGACGATGGCGCCACCCGCGCCATCCGCGGCGATGGCCGTGTACCACTGCCCGCCTGTGGCGGCGCAGACGGCCGTGCCGCCGGCGGTCCACAGGGCCGCGCCCGCGCTGGAGACGCGCTGGGCGTAGATGTCCGAGCCGCCGCCGCGCAGGTCGTGCCAGGCGACGATGGCTCCGCCAGCGAGGTCCATCGCCGCGACCGGGTTGCTCCGGAAGTTGGCCCCGGTGCCCAGCATCACGCCGTCCGTCGCCCACAGCGCGGTGCCCGAGCCGTTGACGCGCTGGGCGTAGATCTCGTATCCGGAACGGGCGTCACGCCATGCGACGATGGCCCCGCCCACTCCGTCGGAGACGATCGTGGCGTTGTCCTGAGAGAGGCCGACGGTGCACAGCGCCACGCCGTCATCGGTCCACGCGGGCGCATCGGACGACGAAAGCCGCTGCGCGTAGATGTCCGTGTAGGGGGTGACACGCCAGTCGGTCCAGGCGACGATGGCCCCGCCCGCTCCGTCGGAGGCGATGACGGGGTACGTCTGTTCGCGGTCGGCGTGGCAGAGCGCCACCCCGTCCGTCGCCCCCTGGGGCACACCCGCGGCCGAGACGCGCCGCGCGTAGATGTCCGCGTTCCCGACCCGGTAGTCCACCCACGTCACCACCGCCCCGCCGCCGCCGTCCGCCACGAGCGCGGGGGCTTGCTGCATGCCGTCGGCCGTGCAGAGCCCCACGCCCGCCGACGTCCACAGCAGAGTGCCGTCGACTGAGAGGCGTTGCACGTAGATGTCCATGGCGCCGCCCTGCTCCTCCCGCCAGGCGACGATGGCGCCGCCGGCGCCGTCCGGCGCGATGGCGGCCTGCACCTGGGCGCCGGCGGTGGTGCACACGCGGATGCCCTCGTCGCCCCACAGGCGCGCGCCGCTGGCGGAGAGCCGCTGGGCGTGGAGCTGGCTAGCCGCGTTCACCCAGATGACGATGACGCCGCCAGCGTCGTCCGGCACGATACGGGCGCCGTACTGGGCCCCGGAGGCCGTGCTCACCGGCACGTTGACTGCGGGATCGTGCGGCCAGGCCGCGGCGGGCCCCGGGGCCGAGGCGAGAAGGAGGGCGACGAGGACGAGGCACAGGCAGGAGGGGATTCGCGGCATGGCGCACCTCGTGACGGGCGCGCGCGGGGCCCTCGTGCTGGGGTAGTGCGGCTGCCCGTGTCTCGGGCAGGGATCGTGGCTCCGCGGCGTGCCCTATGCCCTCGATTCTCCGCCCGCGGCGTGCCCAGTTCAACGGCCGAGTTCGGTCAGCTACCCCTGGCCCCGCGGCTTGCGGATCAGGCCGACGTTCCTGCGGCCGTTCATCTTCACCACCAGCGGGTGATCGAAGGCCAGCAGCCGCACGTGCCCGTCCTCGGCCTCGGCCGGCTGGGCTGCCAGCCAGTCCCAGTCCACGAAGCCGTCGCCCAGCTCGGGGTTGGCGGTGAAGTAGCCGACCTGGAACGACGTCAGGTTCTGGAAGAAGTGGCTGCCCTGCGACGGTGTGACGCGCACGTCGCGGAACCCGGCCTCGACGATGACGCGCGCGCCGGAGATCTCGTCCCAGGTGACCGGGATGCCGAGCCACGGGTCCGTCGAGCCCCAGCGGCCCACGCCGACGAGCAGGTAGGGCGCCCCGCGCGCCAGCAGCTCGGCGTTGAAGCGCGCCACCGCCTGCGCCGCCTGGCGGCTCTGCGCGCGGTCGAAGCGGTGGAAGTCCACGACCACGACGTGACGCAGGTCGTCGAGGCGGCCGTTGCCGAGCACCTTCGCGCTGCGACAGACCAGCTCGGCGTCGGCCGCCTCCTCGACCTCGAGCGCGGCGCTCTCGCGCGACAGCACCAGTGGGCGCATCTGCAGGAAGCCGAACTCCTGCGGCTCGTCGGGCGGCACGTCGAGCCGCACCGCGAACTCGATCTCCACCGGCCGGTTGAGCCCGCGGCCGGCCAGGGCCAGCAGGGCCTCGAGGATGCCGGCCAGGGGGAAGACGCCGTGCTTGAGCACCGGCGCGAAGGAGACCAGGCGGGCGCCCGGCCGCGCCAGGCCGTCGTAGACGGCGCCGTTCTCGTGCGAGTAGGTGGAGCCCAGGGCGGCGAGCGTGCCGTCGGCCTCGGCCGCCTCGAGGCCGAAGCGGCTCTCGCGCAGCCCGCGCTCGAGGTCGCCCCCGGTCGCGGGGTCCAGCTCGAGCGCCCAGAACTCGCGCTGCGAGTTCTTGACGATGTCCTTCACCGACGAGAACTGCAGCAGGTGCTGGGGATAGCGCGGGCAGAACGAGAGGCTCTTCTCGCCCTCGACGACCGAGCGGCCCATGCCCAGCGCCACCGCGGCCACGCCGTCCTCCGGGCGCAGCGGCGGCACCGGGTAGAAGTTGAAGGACCGCGCCACCCCCGAGAAGTCGGGGTAGAAGCGCCCGCCATGCGGCGCCCCCACGACCTTCTGCAGGAGCACCGCCATCTTCTCCTCCTCGAGGCGGTAGGGCGTGGCGCGGAGGTAGCCGCGGGCGTGGCGGCTGAAGGTGGAGGCGTACACGAGCCGCACGGCGTCGAGCAGGCGGTCCAGCCGCACGCCCGGGTCGGGGTCGTGGTTGGGCAGCATGAAGGTCTCGTAGACGCCGGTGAAGGGCTGGTACTGCGAGTCCTCCAGCAGGCTCGAGGAGCGCACCGCCAGCGGGCAGCGCACGGCGGCGAGGAACGCCGCCAGGTCGGCGACCACGTCCCCGGGGAAGGGCGCGGCGAGGAGGCGCCGCCGGATCTCGTCCTCGTCGCCCGAGTGCAGGGCCAGGTCGAGCAGGTCGTTGTCGGCGAGGAACCGGTCGAAGACGTCGGTGCCCAGCACCACCGCCGGCGGGACGCCGATGCGCACGCCGGGGAAGCCGTCGCGCACCTCGTGGTGGCCGAGCAGCTGGCGCACGAAGGCCAGCCCCCGGGCCTTGCCGCCGAGCGAGCCGCCGCCGATGCGGAGGAAGAAGGGGACCGACGGATCGAACGTGGCCCGGTCGAAGTCGCCCACCAGCACGTCCGCCTGGTCGCGGCGGTAGCCGGCGATGGACTCGATCAGGTCGCGGCGCAGGGCCTCGAGGTCGGGGTACTCCGAGACCCGCCGCGGCCGCAGCCGGTGGGCGATGGCGAACTCGGTGCGGGCGGTGAGCCAGTTCGAGAAGTGGTTGCGCTCGGCGTGGTAGCCGATGCTCGCGGCAGGCACGGTGTGCAGCTTCTCCTCGAGCGTCTTGAGATCGGTGGCGCGGTCCACCTCGCGCCCGCCCGGCAGGCGGAACACGAAGTCGCCGAAGGCGAACTGCCCGGCCAGCACGCGGCGCAGATCGTGCAGCATGGTGTCCGAGCCCTTCAGCAGGAAGGGCGCGCCCACCGCCTCGGCCCGCGCGGCGAACTCCGGCCGGCCCGACTGGAAGAGGATGGGCAGGTCGGGCACCGCCGCCCGGGCCATGCGCGCCAGCTCGAAGCCGGCCTCGGGCGAACGCTTGCCGCGCCGCGGGAACTCGACGTCGGTGATGATGCCGAGCAGGACGTCGCGGTAGGCGAGGAAGCGCTCCCAGGCCTCCTCGTAGGTGGTGCAGAGGAGGATCTTGGGCCGGGCGCGCAGGCGGACGAGCTTGTGCGAGAGGTTCATGCCCTCGCTCATGAGCCGCTCGGACTGGCCGATGATCTCGGTGTAGATGGTCGGCAGGTAGGACGAGTAGAAGCGGATGCTGTCCTCGACCAGCAGGATGACGCGCACCCCGGTGGTGCGGGTGTCGTGCGCGGCGTTGCGCTGGTCCTCGATCGCCTTGACGATGGCGATGAGGATGCGGGCGTTGCCCTGCCACAGGAAGCAGCGCTCGATCCCCGGCGACTCGCCGCGGGCGACGAACTCGTTCAGCTCGCGCTCGTCGTAGGCCAGCACCACGACGGGCACGTCGAGCCCCGCGGCCCGCACCTCGCGGGCCAGCTCGGCCGCGTCCATGTCGCCGGTCTGCACGGCGGTGACGATGAGGTTGAAGCGCGCCTGCTCGCGCGCCAGCGCCAGCGCCTCGCGGCCGCTCGCCACGTGGGTGATGCCCGGCGTGTGGTGCAGGTGCAGGTCGAGCACGTCGCTCAGGATGAGCTCGTTGAGCTGCCCGTCCTGCTGCAGGGTGAAGGCGTCGTAGAGGCTGGAGACGAGCAGGATGTCCTGCACGCGCCAGGGCATGAGGTCCTGGAAACCCTGCCAGGCGCCGCCCGGGCCGTCCTCCGGCGGGCGGGGCGCCGCGTCATCCATGGGTCACCTCGCGGGTCGCGAACGAGCAGGCGCGGGGTGGAGGTCCCCACCCCGCGCCCGTGCCCGAGGGAAGATACGACCTAGACCACGCCCTGGTCCATCATCGCGTTGGCGACCTTGAGGAAGCCGGCGATGTTGGCGCCGTTCACCAGGTTGCCCGGCGTGCCGAACTTCTCGGCCGTGTCGAAGCAGTTCTTGTGGATGGCGATCATGATCTTGTGCAGGCGGTCGTCCACCTCGTCGCGCGTCCACGACAGCCGCATGCTGTTCTGCGACATCTCGAGGCCGGAGGTGGCCACCCCGCCGGCGTTCGCGGCCTTGGCCGGGCCGTAGAGGATCCTGGCCTCGAGGAAGAGCTTCGCGCCGTCGAGGTTCGTCGGCATGTTGGCGCCCTCGGAGACGACGTAGACCCCGTTCTTCAGCAGGTTCGCGGCGTCCGCGGCGTTGATCTCGTTCTGCGTCGCGCTGGGGAAGGCGCAGTCGGCCTTGATGTCCCACAGCGGGTTGTAGCCGAGCTTGGGGTCCGAGGGCACGAACTTCGCGCTCTTGAACTTGTCGGCGTACTCCTTGATGCGGCCGCGGCGCGCGTTCTTGAGGTCCATGATGAACGCGAGCTTCTCGTGGTCGATGCCCTCCGGGTCGTAGATCATGCCGTTCGAGTCGGAGGCGGTGACCGGCTTGGCGCCCAGCTGCAGGAGCTTCTGGATCGTGTACTGGCTCACGTTGCCGCTGCCGGAGACGAGGCAGACCTTGCCCTCGAACGTCTGCTTGCGGGTCTTGAGCATCTCGTCGGCGAAGTAGACGCTGCCGTAGCCGGTGGCCTCCGGCCGGACGAGCGAGCCGCCCCAGTTGAGGCCCTTGCCCGTCAGCACGCCGGTGAACTCGTTGCGCAGCCGCTTGTACTGGCCGAAGAGGAAGCCGATCTCGCGGCCGCCCACGCCGATGTCGCCGGCCGGCACGTCGGTGTCCGGGCCGATGTGGCGCTGCAGCTCGGTCATAAAGCTCTGGCAGAAGCGCATGACCTCGTTGTCGCTCTTGCCCTTGGGATCGAAGTCCGAGCCGCCCTTGCCGCCGCCCATGGGGAGCGTGGTGAGCGAGTTCTTGAAGACCTGCTCGAAGGCGAGGAACTTGAGGATGCCGAGGTTGACCGAGGGGTGGAAGCGCAGCCCGCCCTTGTAGGGGCCGATGGCGCTGTTCATCTCGATGCGGAAGCCGCGGTTGACCTGGACCTGGCCCTGATCGTCGAACCAGGGCACGCGGAACAGGATCACGCGCTCCGGCTCCACGATGCGCTCGACGATCTTCGCCGCCCGGTACTCGGGGTGGCGGTCCAGCACGAGGCTCAGCGAATCGAGCACCTCCTGGACGGCCTGGTGGAACTCGGGCTCGGCGGGGTTCTTGGCCTTCACCTGGGCCATCAGGTTGACGACGTACTCCTTCGAAGACATCGCGCTCACCTCAGTCATCCCTCCAGCACCCTGGTCGGACACCTAGCCCGGGCTGTTCATGAGCCCGCGCCTACGGACGCGGTCTGGCCGCGGATGACGGCGTCGCGTGGCATGACCGCTCCTCGACGGGGTTCAAACCCCGACTGCGTCGCGGCCATACCATGCTCCTTGTCCTCCACGGCCAGCCCGCATCCTCGGCTGGCGGTTCATGAATAGTCCGGGCTAGCAGCGGACTGAATCCATGGCCGTACGGGCCAAGCGTTCGACACTGTACGCGATAATACGTATTGCGTCCAGCGGTTCTACGTAGACGAAAGTAGCGGCTACGCGGAACTGGCCGAAATTTGTTCGGCATTCGGTGCCGCCCGCCGGATGGCCTGCCACGCCGTCAGCCGGTTGGCCTGCGGGCTAGGAGCCGGGCCGTCAGTGGGCCTCCCGGAGGGTCCGGCTCCTCGTGCCGCACGGTCCGGAGACCGGGGAAGGCCCGGGCCAGCTCGCCGGGCTGCAGCATGAAGTGGGCGCGTTTCGGCCGGCCGAAGCGCTCCTGCCCGGCGCGGTACGTCTCGTAGACCAGCCATCCGCCCGGCGCCACCGCGGCCTCCATCCAGGCGAAGAGCGGCCGGTGCAGGAAGCGGAAGCAGACGACCAGGTCGAAGGTCCGCCCGGGCGGCGGCAGATCGTCCCGCTCGAGGTCGCACTCCACGGTGCGCACCGCGACGCCCTCGCGTCGGGCGAGGGCGCGCGCCCGCTCGAGCGCCTCCGGCGCGTGGTCGCGCGCCTCCACCTCGAAGCCGCGGGCGGCGAGGAACACGGCGTCGCGGCCGGCGCCGCAGGCCACGTCCAGGGCGGTCGGCGCGCGCGTCGCCGGCGAGGGCAGCGCGGCGAGCACGTCGGGCAGCACCTCCTCGAGGAAGCGGGCGGGGCGCCACAGCCGCACCGGCGGGCCGAGGTCGTCGAACCCGCCCGGCAGCTCGGCCAGCGCCGCGTCGAGGAAGGCGACCCCGGCGTAGCCCATCGCCTCCAGCGCCACCGCCGCTGCCGCTGCCGCCGTGGCGCCGTCCGCCACCACGACGATGCCCGTGCCCCGGGGCGGCAACTCGGCACGGCGTTCCGCCAGCTCGGCCGCGGGCAGATGCCCGCTGCCGGCGAGGTGCCCGCGCGCGAACGCCTCCTGATCGCGCACGTCGAGCACCGCGCGCTCCGCGGCAGCCCGCCGCGCCGCCTGCAGACCGAGTGGCTCCATGCCGGATTCTTCGCACGGGGGGACGGACGCCGCAAGTGCCGCAACGGCCGCCATTGACCCTGCCAGGTCCGGCCGGGGATACTGACCGGCACCGCGATGGTGACCACGCCCTTGAAACGAGCCCTGCAGCTCCTGCTCCTGTTCCTGACCGTCGCCGGCACCGCGCGCGCCACCGAGGCCCCGGCGGCGCCGTCGCCCCGCCACGCCGAGGCCGAGTCCCTCTACCAGCGCTCGCTCGCGCGGCTGGCCCGCGGCACCGTCGAGGCGCGGCGGCAGGCCCTGCGCGACCTCGAGCAGGCCACCCTGCTCGCGCCGGGGGAGGCGCTCTACCAGCTCACGCTCGCGCGCGCCTACCAGGCCGGCGGGTTCCTGAAGCTCGCGCGCGAGCGCTACGAGCGCGTCACCCGCATCCGCCCCGGGGACGCGGCCGGGCACGCCGGGCTGGCGCAGATGTGGCGCCGCGACTGGCTCCACTACCTCGACCGCTCTTCGCTCGACCGGGCGATCGAGGAGTTCGCGCTCGCGGGCCGGCTCGACAGCACGAACACCGACATCTGGCTCGACCTGGCGCCCCTGCAGGTGGAGCGGGGCGACCTCTCGCCCGCCTGCGCCACGGCCTTCCGCGCCCTGCGCCAGGCGCCGGCCCGCACCGACGCCCACCTGGCGGTGGCGCACGCGCTCTACCGCAGCGGCATGCTGGCGGAGGCCGACAGCGCCTACCGCGTCGTCCTGCCCGCCCTGGCCCCGGCCTTGCGCGACTGCTTCGAGGACATCAGCCCGGTCGCCAGCGAGCGCGACACGGCGATCCTCCACCGGCTGCCACCCGACGAGCAGGTGGCCTTCGTCGAGCGCTTCTGGCGCGAGAACGACCCCGACCTGACGACCCCCGAGAACGAGGCGCGGCTCGAGTACTGGGCGCGGGCGACCCAGGCCTACTTCCTCTTCTACGACCGCAGACGACGCGAGTGGGACGAGCGCGGCGAGATCTACGTGCGCTACGGCCCCCCCGCGGAGATGGCCTACAACCCGATCGGCACGTGGGGGGGGCGGGGGTTCGGGACGATGCCGCCGGGCGCCTCGAACCTGATGGTCTGGAACTACCCCGAGCTGGGCATGATGGTGACGCTGCAGGACCGCCTGCTGTCCGAGCGCTACATGCTGCCGGTCTCGATGACCCGCGACCCGGACCCCGTGCCCGACCCGGCGGTGCTGGCGCAGCTCACCGCCTCGCTCGGCACGCGCAGCGGCCGCGGCGTCTTCCCGCTGCTGCCGCCGGGGGCGACGCCGCTGCCGCTCGAGAGCGCGCTGGCCCGCTTCGAGGGCGACCGTGGGCCGCGGGTGCTGGTGCAGTTCGAGGCGCCGGGCGGGCCGGCCGACAGCCTGTGGGCCGAGTGGTCGGTGCTGGACTCGGCGGGGACGGTGCGAGCCCGCGCCGCCCGCCCGCTGGCGCCCTCGGCCTGCGCGGCGGCGACCCGGCGCGTCGGTGACTTCACCGCCGAGCTGACCCCGGGCCCCTACGTCGTGAGCGTGACGGTGCGCGACGGCGCGAGCGGACGGGGCGTGATGCGGCGGGCGATCGAGCTGCAGGCGCCGCGGCCAGGCCTGGCCCTGAGCGACGTGGTCATGGCCTGCGGCCCGCCGGAGGGCGGGGCCACGGTGCGCATCGAGCCCAACCCGGGCGCCCGGGTTGCCGGCGGCGGGCCGCTGACCGCCTAAATCGAGATCTACCACCTGCGGCCCGACGGGGACGGCCTGGCGCGCTTCGAGTACGTCTACTCCGTACGCTCGACCGCGCGCGACTCCCGCCACTGGGTGCAGAAGCTCTTCGTGCCCGCGCCGCCCCCGGCCGTGTCGGTGTCGCGCGAGGAGCAGCACCTCGGCGGGCTCAGGCGCCAGTTCATCTCGGTGCCGGTGACCGCGCTGCCGCCCGGGCGCTACCGGCTCGAGATCACCGTGCGCGACAAGGTGGCGGAGGAGGAGGTCACCCGCCGCCTTGACTTCACCAAGACCGGCTAGCCTGCGGCCGTCGTCCCCGCGAGGATGGAGCGCATCTCGTCGTGGATGCGGCCGTTGCTGGCGAGGATCTGGCGGCCGTCCAGCCGCGCCTCGCCGCCGTCGTAGGCGGTGACCGTGCCGCCCGCCTCGCGCACGATCAGCGTGCCCGCCGCCACGTCCCAGGGCGAGAGCTGCAGCTCCCAGAACCCGTCGAAGCGCCCGCAGGCGAGGTAGGAGAGGTTGAGCGCCGCCGAGCCGTCGCGCCGCACCGCCTGGGCGCGCGTGAGGAAGGCGGCGAAGTGGGGCAGCGAGCGCTCCGGGTGCTCGCGCACGTCGTAGGGGAAGCCGGTCACCAGCAGCGCGTCCTCGACGCGGGCGACGTCCGAGACGCGGATGGGTTCGCCGTTCCGCGTGGCGCCGTGCCCGGCGGCGGCCGCGAACAGCTCGTCGCGGATCGGGTCGTAGACCACGCCGGCGACCAGCCGCCCGTCTGCCTCGGCGGCTATCGAGACGCAGAAGAACGGGTAGTTGTGCGCGAAGTTCGTGGTGCCGTCGAGCGGGTCCACGATCCAGCGCACGGTGCCTGCCGTGCCGGCGTGGACCCCCGACTCCTCGGCG
>JAXDBZ010000064.1:0-29357 GCA_034678345.1 Candidatus Eiseniibacteriota bacterium | reverse complement strand
CGTCGCGGGCGCGGCGGAAGTGCTCGACGAACAGCTCGCCGGGGAAGCGGGCCTCGTCGCCGGCGAGGTCGAGGGCGACGAGGCGATCGCGGTGGACGAGCAGCGCCTCGAGCTCGCGCGCGGCCACCACCGGGCCGTAGGTGCGGCTCAGGATGCCGATGAGGCTCACGCGCTGGCCGGTGGCGCGGGCCGCCGCCGACACGCCGTCGGCCACCGCCTCGACCACGCCGGCGGGATCGAGGCCGTGCGGCTCGGCCATGAACCACGGGCTGAAGCGGAGCTCGACGTAATCGAGACGCTCCCGCCGCGCGTCCTCGACGTTCTCGTAGGCGATGCGCCGCACCGCGTCGAGGTCCACCATCACGCCGGTCATCCAGCGGAACCTGGCGATGAACTCCATCACGCCCGGCTGGCGCCCGGACACCGTGATGTGCGGGCGCAGGCCCGCGACGTCCCACGCCGGCAGCGGCAGGCCGTGCCGCCGCCCGAGATCGAGGATGGTCTCGGGCCGCACGCAGCCGTCGAGGTGACGGTGCAGGTCCACGAGCGGCAGGGAGCGGTCGATCACGAGGGGCCCACCGTGTCTCGCCCGGGCCGGGCCGGCGCGCCGCGCCGGCCCTCACCCGGGACGCATCGCCGAGAGATCAGCGCGCCGGACGCTCGAGCAGCAGCCGCCGCGTGTAGGGGATCAGGCCGCCCGCGTCGATGATCGCCTGCCGCGCCTTCGGCAGGGGCTCGATGGCGAACGACTTGCCGGTGGTCAGGTTCCAGACCTTGCCTTCCTTGACCTCGAGCTCGTGCCCTTCCTCGGCCTCGAGCGTCGGGCAGATGATCATCTGGAGCCCGACGTTGATCGAGTTCTGCAGGAAGATGCGCGCGAAGTGCCGCGCGATCACCGTGATCTCGTAGCCCTTGATGCACGACGCCGCCTGCTCGCGCGAGGAGCCGCAGCCGAAGTTCTTGCCCGCCACGATGAACGACCCGGGCGGGATCTCCTTCGCCTTGAGCTTCTTGTTGAACTCCGCGTCGTCCACGAAGGCGTACTGCGGCGTCTCGGTCGGCAGCACCGTGGCCATGACGCGGCCGGGGTAGATGATGTCGGTCGAGATGTCGTCGCCGAGCTTGCGCACGACCTTGCCGGTTGCCATCTCAGTCCACTCCTCTCGGGTCGGAGATCACGCCGGTGATCGCGCTGGCCGCCGCCACCGCGGGCGAACAGAGGAAGACCTCGGCGTTGGGGTTGCCCATCCGCCCCTTGAAGTTCCGGTTCGTGGTGGCGAGCGCCGTCTCGCCGTCGCCGAGGGCGCCTTGGTGCACGCCCAGGCACGGGCCGCAGCCGGGATTGCAGACCACCGCGCCAGCCGCGACGAGGTCGCGCAGGTAGCCCAGCCGCAACGCGTCGGAGTAGATGCGCCACGAGGCCGGGAACACCAGCATGCGGGTGCCGGTCGCCACCTTCTTCCCCTTGAGGATCCGCGCCGCCACCTCGAGGTCGTCGAGGCGGCCGTTCGTGCACGAGCCGACGACGATCTGCTGCACCTTCCGCCCCGCCACCTCGCCGATGGGCTTGACGTTGTCCACCGTGTGCGGGCAGGCGATCTGCGGCGCGAGCTTCGCCACGTCCACCTCGATCACCTGGTCGTAGACCGCGTCGGCATCCGGGCCGAACAGGTCGAGCGGCTCCTTCACGCCTGCCTCGTCGCGCAGGTAGCGCTCGGTCTCGGCATCGGGCGGGATCACGCCGCCGGTGGCGCCGGCTTCGACCGTCATGTTGCAGATCACCAGCCGTCCCGAGGTCGGCATGGTGCGGACCGCCTCGCCGTGGAACTCGATCACCTTGAAGTTCGCGCCCTCGGCGGTGAGCTTGCCCACCAGCCAGAGGACGAGGTCCTTCGGGTACACGCCCGCCGGGAAGCGCCCGTTCGCCACCACCTTGATCGTCGCCGGCACCTCGACGTTCAGGATGCTGCCCAGCGCCCACACCGCCGCCATCTCGGTGGCGCCGATGCCGAAGGCGAAGGCCCCCAGCGCGCCGTGCGTGGTGGTGTGGCTGTCGGTGCCGACCAGCACCTGGCCCGGCCGCACGTAGCCGTTCTCCGGCAGGATCTGGTGGCAGATGCCACCCGAGTCGCCGCGGATGTCGTGGAACTTGGTGATGCCCTGCTTCGCCACGAAGTCGCGGATCTTCTTGTGGTTCGTGGCGGTCTTCGACGACTCCGCCGGCACGCGGTGGTCGAAGATGATGGCGATGCGGGACGGGTCCCACACCTTCGGCTCGCGGCCGGTGCCCGCGAAGATCTCCTGGAACTGGTTGATCACCAGCGCGCCGTTCTCGTGCGACATCGCCAGGTGCACCGGCGGCTCGAGCACGTCGCCCACCGCGACGGCGGGCTTGCCGCACGCCCGCGCCAGCAGCTTCTGCACGTAGGTCATGCCCATCGTGTCCGTTCCCCTCCTCGACGGCCGGTCCGGCCTAGACGATGCCCTTCGACTTGAGTTCCGCCAGCTGTTCCGTGGTCACGCCGACGCTGCCCAGCACCTCGGCGGTGTGCGCCGCCAGCGCCGGCGGCGGGGCGGTGATCGCCCCCGGAGTCCGCTCGAACTTGGCGGTGAGCGTGAACAGCGGGATGCGGCCCACACCGTCCACGTCCACGTCCTGCAGCGTGCCGCGGTGCTGGATCTGCGGCTGCTTCAGCGCGTCCTCCAGGCTCAGGATGTCGCCGCTCGGCACGTCGGCCTGGTTCAGCAGCTCCACCCACTCCGCGGTGGACCGCTCCGCCAGCTTCGCCTCGAGCAGCGGCGTGAGCAGCTTGCGGTTCTTCTTGCGGGTGTCGCGCTTCTGGAAGCGCTCGTCGGTCTTCAGCCCGGGCACGCCCAGCACGTCGCAGACCGACTCCCACTGCTCCTGCTTGTTGGCGGCGATGTTGATGAAGCCGTCCTTCGTCTTGAACATGCCCGACGGGGCGGCGGTGAAGTTGTCGTTGCCCAGCACCACCGGCGGCTGCTTGCCGATGAGCAGGTTCGCCGCGACCCAGCCCATGAGCGGCATGATCGAGTCGAGCATGGCGATGTCGATGAACTGCCCCTCGCCCGTGCGCTCGCGGTGGTAGAGCGCCGCCATGATGGCGAAGGCGCCGTTCAGGCCGCCCACCGTGTCGCACACCGGGAAGCCGGCGCGCAGCGGGTTCAGGCGCTCGTCGCCGTTCACCGCCATCTCGCCGCTCAGGCCCTGGATGATCTGGTCGTAGGCCGGCTTGAACGAGTCGGGCCCCGTCTGCCCGAAGCCCGAGATGGCGCAGTAGACCAGCCGCGGGTTGACCGCCTTGAGCACCTCGTAGTCGAGCCCCAGGCGCTTCATCACGTCGGGCCGGAAGTTCTCGACCAGCACGTCGGCGGTCTTCACCAGCCGCAGGAAGATCTCCTTGCCCTCGGGGCTCTTCGTGTTCAGGGTCACCGACTTCTTGTTGGCGTTCTGCGCCAGGAAGCTCGTGCCCATGAGCTTGTCGTTCAGCTCGGGCAGGATGCCGAGCTTGCGCGCCAGGTCGCCGCCCTTGGGGTTCTCGATCTTGATCACCTCGGCGCCCATGAGCGCCAGGTGCAGGGTGCAGAACGGGCCCGCCAGCACGTTGGTCAGGTCGAGCACCCGCACGCCGTCGAGGATGCCGCGGCTCATGACGCCTCCTTCTTCCGGATGGGACCGGTCTTGAGGACGCGGCCCTGCATCTCACGCCCGAAGTGCACGGCCACGTCGCGCGCCACTTCGATCAGCTTCGCCAGTTCCACGTCGGGGCGCAGGCCCTGCCGTTGCAGCGCGTGCACGAAGTCCTCCGTGGCCACGTTGCCGGCGGCGACCCTGGTGAACGGGCAGCCGCCCAGCCCGGCGAACGAGGTCTCGAACGACGTCACGCCGACGCGCATCGCGGCGTAGATGTTGGCCATGCCCATGCCGTAGGTGTCGTGGAAGTGGCAGGTGCACTCGACGCCCGGGTCGAGGGCCAGCACCTTGCCGAACAGCCGCTCGACCTGCGCCGGATCGGCGTGCCCCGCCGTGTCGGCGAGGCTGATGTTCCGGAGCCCCGCGGCGACGTAGGCGCGCACCATGTCGAGCACGCGCTCCTCGGGCACCGGTCCCTCGAAGCCGCAGCCGAAGGCCGACTGCACCGAGACCTGCACCTTCCCGCCCGCCGCCAGCGCCTGCTGTGCCGCGCCGATGATGCGCCGCGTCGCGTCCGCGCTGCTCATGCCGGTGTTCTTCTGGCTGTGCGTCTCGCTGGCCGAGGCGCCCAGGCAGAACATCTCGACGCCGCAGGCGAGGCCGCGCTCGAGGCCCTTCTCGTTCAGCACCAGGCCCGAGAGCACCGTGGGCGAGGTCTTGCCCGCCGTGAGCCGGCGGAACAGTTCGTCGGTGTCGGCCATCTGCGGGACCTTCTCCGGGTGGACGAACGAGCCCACCTGGACGATGTCCACGCCCGCCGCCATCAGGCCGCGGATCCAGGCCTCCTTCTTCTCGATGGGTACGACCTGCTTCTCCATCTGCAGGCCGTCCCGCGGCCCCACCTCGTGGATGACGATGCGCTTCATGGTCTCCTCGGCCGCCGGGACACCGGCCGGTGAGCCGGCCTTCCGCCTCGGCTGCGCGCTGCGAGTCCCCTGGGTCGCGGTTCGTTGGGAGTCGGGGTGAACCCACCGGGCCGGCTGCCGGAACCGCGCGCCGACGGCGATGACCGCCCCGGGACAGACACCCGACACTCTAAGGCCTCTCCCGGCGGGGGACAAAGCGACGGAGGCCGCGATTCATGCGGGTGCGGAGGCGCATGGGCTGGCCGCGAGGCGCGGGCGACGATCACGACTTCCGGGCGGGCCGGAGCGTCGGGATGAACGAAGCGGACACCCACCAGGCGCCGTAGCCGCCCTCGACGGGAGGCATGTAGAAGAGGTACTTGCCGTCGGGCGAGACGATCGGACACAGGTCGTTCCCGTCCGTGTTGATGTGATCCCCCAACGGCACCGCACGGGTCCACCCGCCGGCGTCGTCCCGGAAGCTGACGAAGAGATCGCACTTGCGTGTCGCGGCGTTCCGGCGCGCGAAGAGCAGGTAGCTCTCGTCCGGAGCGATGAAGGGACAGAGGTCGATGCCGTCGCTGTTGACGTTGGGACCGAGGTCGCGGGGCGCCAGGTACCGCCCGTCCTCGTACCTCGCCATGTAGATGTCCTGCTCGCCCCGGACTCCCGGCGCCTCCGAGGTGAAGTAGAGGTTGCGGTTCGCGGCCACCGAGAACTGCCAGTGCAGTGGGTGGCTCGCGACGGGGCCTGTCAGAAGACGGGGCGCGCTCCACCCGCCCCCGTCACGGTCGACGTACCAGATCCGCTCCCGCTCGGTCGAGTCCCCGGCCGGCACCTTGAGGCTGAGGAAGTAGAGCCGCTGTCCGTCCGGCGCGAAGAACGGCTCGCCGACGCCCTGACCCATCCCGAAGTCGACGACCCGGGCCTCCGACCAGGTGTCGCCGACCCGCTTCAGCATGCGGGTCTCCGCCATCCGGGCCATCGGCGACCACAGGAGCACGGCGCCGTCCGGCGAGAAGAGCGGGGCGCTGTGGATCCCCGGTGGCGTCGTGATGACGTCGGGCGCGAATCGCTTCGGGAGGTCGCCCGGCGGCGTCTCGCCCAGGTACGCACCCTTCCTCGCCTGCGCGTCGCCCGCCAGGACGCACGCGACCACGATGCCGCAGCCGACAGCGGCGATCCGCGTCATTCTCCTCATGCGATGTGGCCTCCTGTCTCTGCGCCGGAGCGCGCGGGGCGATCCCCCGCGCGCCACTGGATTCCCGTCCGGAGGTCGCCAGTGTATCACCGGCCGCCGACCTCTCCGGAGCGTGTGGACCGCGTCCCGGCGGCGTGTCGCGGACGGCGACGCTTCACCGTGGATCGACGGAGCCCGACCGGATCGCGCCGTCCCCCGCCCGATCCCTGAGGACGTGGTGACAGAGGGATCCGCAGGCGAGGTAGACGGCGCCCAGGAACAGGCCTGATTCCGAGACCAGCCAGGAGGAGTGCTCGGTCTTCCGGGTCATCTCGTAGAACATCGCCATCAGGAAGACGTTGTGGCTGACGTGGAGGATCACGCCCGGCCAGAGGCTTCCCGACCTCGACACCAGGATCGTGCGGAAGAGGGACAGCCCGGTCAGGGCCATCGTGAATCCGGGAAGCGCGATCCACAGGGGGGCGCCGGTTCCGTAGATGCCGCCGATGATCGCCGGGTAGTGCCAGACCGACCAGGACAGGCCGACGATGATCGCCGTCGTCGGGATGGAGAAGATCCTTCGCAAACGCGGGACGAGGAACCCCGACCATCCAATCTCCTCGCCCAGCACGAACGGCACCGCCATCAGGGAGGAGAGGACACCCTTGGAGAGGACTCCGAGGTAGAAGGGGCCGGGCGTCTGGAAGCCCAGCATGCGGATCCAGCGGTAGTTCGTGACCTCGTCCGGGTAGAACTGCAGCACCCCGGTGAGCCACATGCCGCCGTAGGCGATCAGGGCGACCAGGATGGGAAGGGCCAGCGCCAGCGCCCAGTTCGCGAGCCCTCCCACCCTCCACCCCAGCGTGCCGGGGGACGTGCGGCCGATCGCGAGGGCCAGGAACGCGGCGATGCCGGGGACCCACATCATGGCCGCGACCGTGAGCTCGCTCTTCCCCCCCGGACCGAACATCCAGAGGAAGACGAGGGTCGTCAGGAGGATCAGGAGACCGAAGAAGACGGCGAGTTCGTTCTGCCGATGGGTCTTCACCATGTGCGGCACTCCCCAGGTGGCCTCGCTCGTGTCGCGGTAACGCGCGCGGCGGTCTCTCCCGCGCGAAGGCGGGGGACCGCTGCGGTGCGAAGGTCGGGTCTCGTCCGAGCCGAGGATGCGGCCGGCATCATCCCTCCGCGTGGGGAGCGACGCGGGACGGTGCGGCACGGGGAGCTCGCGGAGTATGCCCCGGGCCCCGACGCGCTGGCAAGGGCGACGCGACGCGGCGCCCCGCATGACGAAAGCACGGGGCCGGGCAGCGCATTAACGCCGCCCGGCCCCTCGCGGATGAGGCTCGTCTACAGCTTCGCCGAGACGGCTTCCGCCATCTCCAGCGTCTTCGCTGCACCACCCATGTCGTAGGTGCGCACCTTGCCCTCGGCCACGACCGCCGCCACCGCCTTCTCGATCTTCGCGGCGGCCGCCGTCTCGCCCAGCCAGTCGAGCATCATCTTGGCGGCGAGGATGGTGGCCAACGGGTTCACCTTGTACTGGCCGGCGTACTTCGGCGCCGAGCCGTGCGTCGGCTCGAACACCGCCAGCCTCTCGCCGATGTTGCCCGAGCAGCCGAAGCCGAGGCCGCCGACCATCTGCGCGCACAGGTCGCTGATGATGTCGCCGTAGAGGTTCGGCGCCACCAGCACGTCGTAGTTGAACGGGTTCTTGAGCAGCCACATCGTCATGGCGTCGATGTTGGCGTCGTCCATGGTGATGCCGGGGAAGTCCTTGGCGACGGCCTTCGCCGTCTCGAGGAACAGCCCGTCGGTGGCCCGCACCACGTTCGCCTTGTGCACGACCGTTACCTTCTTGCGCCCGAACTTCCGCGCGAACTCGAAGGCGGCGCGGATGATGCGCTCCGAGCCTTTCTTCGTGTTGATCTTGGTCGAGATGGCGTAGGCGTCGCCGGGGAGGTCCTTGAACGCCTTGAACGGCGGCGACAGCTCGGCCAGCGTGTCGCGCAGCTTGTCGGGGACCGTGTTGAACTCGACGCCCGAATAGAGATCCTCGGTGTTCTCGCGGAACACGACGAGGTCGATCCCTTCCTTGTAGTTGAGCGGGTTCTGCGGGTAGGCCTTGATTGGGCGCAGGCAGATGTAGAGGTCGAAGAGCTGCCGCATGCGCACGATGGGCGAGCGGTAGACCAGGCCCTTGCCCTGCAGCTCCGGCACCAGCTCCTTCTCGGCGGCCTTGACCGGCTTCGAGGTAATGGCGCCGAACATGGCGGCGTTGACGCTCTTGAGCAGGTCGATGGTGCGCTGCGGGAAGGCGTCGCCCTCCTTGCACCAGAACTCCCAGCCGATGTCGCCGTGGACGTACTCGGCATCGAGCCCCACGCGATCGAGCACCAGCTTCGCCGCCTCCATCACCTCCACGCCGACGCCGTCGCCGGGCAACCACGCGATCTTGTACTTCGCCATGCCGCAGGCCTCCCCTTCCAGAGGTTCGTTCTCGCCACGGGATGGGCGGAGCGGAGGCTCCGCCGGGACTCGAGTCCGGCGACTCTATCCGTTTGCCCGCCCGCGGGGCAACGCGGCGAGCGGCCTCGTCAGGGGGAGGCAAACTCCGAACAATGTTCGGCGGACGGCGTGTCCTGGCGTCGCGTGGAGCGGCGGCCTTCCCCCGTCTACAGCACCGCCAGCACCAGCCCGACCACGGCGCAGGCCAGCGCCAGGAGCATGGAGACCACGTAGAGGTAGTAGGGCATGCCCACCCGGCCGGCCTCCCGCACGGTCACCCGCCGGTACTCCTCGAGGTGGCGGAAGAAGTCCAGGCGGAGGCGGAGCCACTTCACCTCGACCCCGTGTCGCCGCAGCTCGGCGAGCATCGCCAGCGCCGCCGCCACGCCCATGGCCGCGTACACCAGCGCGCCGAAGAGGAACATCCGGCTCATCCCGAGCCCTCCGCACGCGCCGCCGGCGCCCGTGTCCGCGTGAGCGCCATCCCCATCGCCACCACGGCCGCCACCGCGGCAAGCTTCGTCGCGAGGCGGACGACGTTGACGCGCGCCACGAAGTCCGCCAGCCGCACCGGCGCGAGCGTCGCCGGGTCGGCCTGCGTCAGCCGCGCGTACACCTCGGCCGGCGCCGGCGGATCCCAGAGCCAGTGCGTCCCGATCGCCGCGTGCGTCCGCCCGCCCGAGGCGCGGTCCATGCCGAAGTACGGCGGGCGCGCGACGAGCGCGGCGGCCATGACGACGCCGGCCGCCAGGACGAACGTCTGACCGCGGTTCATGATCGGCCTCCTACTTCATGCCCAGCGCCTCGCCCGCGAGCAGCACCTTCACGACCTCGCGCAGTCGGCGCTCGCGCGTCTCCTCGCGCTTCGCCGAGTGCACCCACCCGACGTAGCGCCGCCGCTGCGACGGCGCCAGGCTCTGGAACGCCTGCCAGGCGCGCGGCCAGGCCGTCAGCGCGCGGCGGACATACGCCGGCAGCGTGGAAACGGGCGGCGCCGGCCGGTCGTCCGCGCGCCCCGTCGGCGGGCGCTCCCGCCCCGGCCTGGCCAGCAGGCCGCGCCGCGCGAGGTCGGCGTAGCGGCGGCGATTCACCGCGGACCACACGCTGCCCACCCTCCGCGGCGTGAACTTGCGCGCGTAGCGAGCCTCGTCGAGTCGCTTCAGGACGCTGTCGATCCAGCCGTAGCAGAGTGCCTCCTCGACTGCGTCGTCGTACTCCAGGCATTTCACGCCGGTGTGCCGCTTGTGGAACACGAGCCAGATCCCGGGCACCGAGGCATGGTGCGCCGCCAGCCAGCGGCGCCACGCGCGGCGGCTGCGCATGTCGAGAGTGGGGAGCTTCGAGGCGGCCATCAGTCCCTCCGTCTTCCCGCCGTCTTGATCCGCACGAGGTGCACGGTGACACCGACGGCGATGCCCAGCAACAGGAGCTTCGCCCACCACACCGGCACCACCCGCCACGCCGCGAAGCCGATGGTCGGCCACAGCAGCGCGAGCGCCGCCACCTTGTGCCGCAGCGTGACGCCGCGTCCCTCGCGGTAGTCGCGGATGTAGTGGCCGAACCAGCGGTTGTGCAGCAGCCAGTGGTGGCAGCGCTCGGAGCCGCGCGCGTAGCAGGCCGCGGCCAGCAGCAGGAACGGGGTGGTCGGCAGCAGCGGCAGGAACATGCCGAGCACGCCCAGCGCCACCGACAACGTGCCGCAGGCGACCAGCAGCGCCCGCGCGAGGCGGCTCACCCGCGCCCGGCTCCGCCGGAGCTCATACCGGGCGCCTCATCAGCAGCAGGCTGAGCGCCATCACCACCATGCCGGCCACCAGGCCGAGCAGGCTGTCGTGCCCCTTGCCGTAGGCACGGCTGGTGGGCAGCAGCTCGTCCACGCTGATGTAGACCATGATGCCGGCCACGCCGCCGAACAGCACGCCCATCAGCTCGGGCGGCACGGCCCCCACGCCGCTGCCCGTGAGCAGGAGGATCAGCAGGTAGGCGATGCCCGCCCCGACCGGCTCCGCCATGCCGCTCAGCACCGAGTAGGTGAACGCCTTCCTCCGGTCGCCGGTGGCGTAGAAGATGGGCACCGAGACGCTGACGCCCTCGGGGATGTTGTGCAGCGCGATGGCGATGGCGATGGCCACGCCGAGCCCAGGGTCGTGCAGCGCGGCGAGGAACGTGGCCAGCCCCTCGGGGAAGTTGTGGATGCCGATGGCCAGCGCGGTGAACAGGCCCATGCGCATGAGCTTCGCGTGGTGGGCGCCCGCCGCTCCTCCGCCCGTGCCCCGCTCGTGCAGCGGCCGCGTCTCGTCCTCGGTATGGGTCTCGTGCGGGTTCTCGGCGGCCGGGACGAGGTTGTCGATGAGGCCGATGAGCAGCATGCCGCCGAAGAACGAGGCGACGTTGACCCAGTGTCCCCAGTAGTCACCGAAGCGGGGCGTCAATGCCTGGACGCCCTTGAAGAAGATCTCAACGAAGGACACGTAGAGCATCACGCCGGCCGAGAACCCGGTGGCCACGGAGAGGAAGCGGTAGTTGGTCCGCTTCGCCATGAAGGCGATGGCGCTGCCGATGGCCGTGGCCATGCCCGCGAAGACGGTGAGCCCGAGCGCGAACCAGACGTTGCCCATGGCCGTCATTCTCGCGTGCGCGCCGCGCGCCGGCAACCCGCCCGGTCCGCGTAGTGGAGACGCGCGGTCAACACCCGTCCGGCCGTGTCGAGGCGCACCCCCTCCATCGCCAGGAGGGCGCGCTTCATCGCCGGGCCGCCCTGATAGCCGCCCGGAGAACCGTCCGAGCGGATGGCGCGGTGACAGGGCACGACGATGGGGAACGGATTCGTGGCGAGGGCGGTGCCCACGGCGCGCGCCGCGCCCGGGCGGCCGAGGCGGGCCGCCAGCAGCCCGTACGTGCTGACCTTCCCGCGCGGGATGGCGTGCTCGGCGCGCAGCACGGCCCGCTGGAACGGTGGGCAGGAGGCGAGGTCGGCGACGGCGAGCGGGATCGCGAGGTCGGCGCCCTCGAGGAAGAGGACGATCGAGTCGGCGACCGCACGCATCTCGGCGCAGGAACCGGCGCGCGTCTCCGGATGGAGGCGCGCCAACCGCCGGTCCGCGGGCGACCCGGGCCGCGAGAGCAGCACCTGCACGACCTTCGGGCGCCCGCCGCGCTCCGCCCAGACGATGCCGACGGGGCCGAAGCGCGTGCTCGGGACGAGGAGCCGGCCGGCGACCGGCGGATCCACGCTCACGTGTCCCGCCGCCGCTCGGCCTCGCCCAGCCAGCCGCGCCGCAGTTCCTCGGGAGCTACGCCCGAGAGGTACGGCTTGAGGTCGAGGATGGGCGTGCCGTCCAGCATGTCCACGCCGCGCACGTGCAGGCGCGGGCCGTCGCGCCGCAGGAGCTTCACCACCGTGAGCCCGATGGGATTGGGGCGGCGCGGCGCCCGCGTGGTGAAGATGCCGTGCGGGGTGGCGTCGGTCGGCGGCGTGGCCATCAACTCGAAGCCCTCGACCCGGTCGAAGACCCAGAGCACGAACAGGTGCGAGAAACCCTCGATGTCGGTCAGGCCCGGCTCGTACTCGGGCAGGATGTCGAGGATCCCCTCGGCCTCGTGCTTCGCGCCGCATCCCTTCGGGATCTCCCCCGCGTCGCCGTAGGGGCTGCGCACGAAACCGATGGGGCGCATCGGATACTCGGTCGTCATGGTGTCTCACCTCCGGGGCGGCCGCGCGCCCGGCGCCGGCGCCACAGGACGACGCCGAGCGCCGCCGCCATGATCAGGTTCGGCAGCGTCCAGGGACCGAGCGGCGAGATCACTGCCAGGAAGACGATGGCACCGATCAGGCCCGCGTCCGCGCCGCGCCCGCCCTGGATCAGCAACAGCCCGACCGTGACCTCGAAGGCGGCCGTGAGCAGGCCGAACGCCGCAGGCGCGACGGCGACCACGCGCCGGAAGAACCACTCGTAGAGCGGGACGAGCGGGGCGTCGGTACCGAGCTTCACGAACCCCTCCGGCGACACCAGCACGAACACGAGGTTGACGCCGATCGCCATGACGAGGAAGAAGACACCGAGGACGATGCGGCCGAGCTCGGGCCGCCACAGGCAGAGGCCGAGGGCTCCCAGGCACACGGCGGTCCAGACCAGCGTCTGCTGCAGCATGGATGCTCCTCGCGCCTGCGGCCGCGGGCGCGGCGGCCCTACGCCTCGAGTCGCTCCTTCACCTCGTAGTGCTGCGAGCGCGCGTCGAACCGCGCCAGCACCGCCCGCGCCCTGGGCGGGACGACCGCGGCCTCGTAGTCGTCGCCGGCGAAGACCCGCACCGCCTCGAGCGAGTCGAACCACATGACGGTGACGAACTCCACCTCGGTCGCGTGCGCGCGCCGGAAAAGCTGGATCTCCCGGAACCCCTCGATGCGGCGGCCACGGATGCCGGTGAAGATCTCGCTGCGGAGGAGCTCCTCATAGGCATCGGCGTTGGCCGGCGTCGTCCACCCGTGCCAGATCCGGCTGATCATCGGTCTCTCCCTCTTGCCCGGCGGACCGGGCTACCGTTCGCCGAGGTGCTTCCGCACGGCCGCCCGCACGTCGTGCATCTCGAAGCCGTGGACGCGGCGGAGCCGTCCCAGGTTCTCGTCGCGCGGCAGGTCCGCGGGCAGGCCCAGCTCGCGCAGGACCGCCTCCGCCGGCACGCCGGTGAGCCGCTCGACGTCGGCCAGCGTCATGGAGCCATCGATGGCCGGGCCCTCGCCCTCGCCCGCCCCGGCGCCGTGGCCGCGGTGTGGCGCGTCGGCCGGCGGCGGCGCCTCGAGACCCGCGGAGTCGCCGGGCGCCGCGACCGCGTGCTCGTCGTGCCGGACCCCGCCGGTCTGCTCGACGCCGCCGAGGAACGGCGCCACCGCCAGGGCCACGAGAGCGGCGAGCCCCGCGAGGGCCAGGGCCACGCGTGGTCCCGAACCCTGCGGCCGCGGACCTCGCACCATGCACACGACCCACTTCCAGTTCAGCACCAGGTGCAGGGCGATCGCCGCCAGCATCACCACCGCGATCCAGAAGTGCAGCTGGCCCCACTCGTGGCGGTCCATGCCCCACAGCGCGCGGAAGCGGCCCGAGCCCGGCGGCAGGACGAAGCGCATGAGCAGGCCCGTGGTGGCGAGCAGCACGAACGCCACGAAGGCGATCGAGTCGATCAGGAACTTCAGGGTCGAGCTCTTCATCATCCGTCTCTCCGGGTGTACGGGGGCCCGTGGTTCCAGGGCGTCAGGAGAGCACAGACCGGATGGCCCGCGCCAGTCCGGCGGGGTTCTCCCAGGCCATCGAGTGGCTCGCCTCGGGCACGATGCGCACGCCCACGCCGATGCCGGGCAGGCGCTCGGTGTCGGGGTGGGGCAGCGAGCGCTCGCCGAAGATCACGGCGCGGGGCATGGTGAGCGCCGCGAGCCGCTCGCGCCACGAGGGCACGGCGCCGCGCACCAGCGACACGGCGCCGCGGTGCACGGCCCGGGGCGAGGCCACGGACACCGAGCCGGCCCAGATGGGATCGGTCGCCCCGCGCGCGACGGCGGTGTGCCCGCGCGCGACGAACTCGGCCTCGCTCTGTTGGGCAATCGGACGGCTGAAGGCTCCGCCCCCGGCGTCGAGATTGGGCTCGCCCAGCACCAGGTGGCGAATCCGCCCGGGCAGCAGGGTCGCGGCCACGATGGCGATCGGGCCGCCCATGCTGTAGCCGAAGAGGTCGAGGTCCTCGAGCCCCAGGCCCTCGACCAGCCGCGCCACGGCCCGGGCGTGGTCCTCGACCGCGTAGCCGAAGTCATCGGGGCGATCGCTGAAGCCGAAGCCGAGCAGGTCGAGCAGCAGCATGCGGCGGCCGGCGAGCGCGCCGTCGGCCGCGACGCGCGGGTAGTCGCAGGAGGACGCGCAGCCCAGCCCGTGCACGAACAGCAGGGGCGTGCCCTCGCCGGGCAGGTCGTGATAGCGCAGGCGGCCAAGTCCGTCGCCGAGGTCGAAGGAACGCATGGGCCCAGACTACACGCTGCGCCTGGTCACGGCGAGCGGCGCACCATCACGCTCGGACGCCCGGACCGAGCCACACCGCGAGGCGGCGTGGACTCGAGCGAGTCGTCGGGCACGATCGGGTCTCCCCCGCGTCCCGAGTCGCCCGGTCAGCCCCTCATCACCGCGCCATCAGCGCGAACACGCCCCAGCCCACATACTCACGCGTGTAGGCGGCGTAGCGCCCGGGTTCCGAGGTCAGTTGGGCTCGGACATCCTTGGCGAGCTCGTCGCCGGGGTTGGCTTCGAGCCATCGGCGCATGGTGAGCCACTTGGCCGCCTCGTATCGGTCCCAGCCTTCCTGGTCGGCCAGGACCATCTCCACGACGTCATAGCCGAGCCGGCCGAAGGACGCGATGAGCTCTGGAAGCATGACGAAGTCGGAGATCGAGTGGGCAAGACACCCCCTGGCGACATCCTCCGTCGGCGGCAACTGCCGCCAGTAGGGCTCGCCGATGAGGATGATCCCTCCCGGGCGCAGGCTCCGCGCCAGGAGCTCGATGGTGCCGGCGACTCCCCCGCCGATCCACGTGGCGCCGAGACAGGCCGCCACGCCGACCTTCTCGTCGGAGACGTAGCCGGCGGCATCGCCATGGATGAACTCGACCTGGTCGGCGACACCGAGTTCCTCGGCGCGGAGCCTCGCCTGCTCGGTGAACAACCGGCTCATGTCCACGCCGGTGCCGACGACTCCGTGATCGCGCGCCCAGGCACACAGCATCTCGCCCGAACCGCTGCCGAGGTCGAGCACTCGCGTCCCCCGTTCCAGGCGCAGTGCCGCGCCGAGTGTGGCGAGCTTCTCGGGTGTGAACGGGTTGTGGATGCGGTGAGCGCTCTCGGTGATGTTGAAGATCCGTGGAATATCCAATGTCGGAGTTCTCCTTGCCGGCGTGAATGGATTCGGTCACTGCCCGACGTGAAGCAGGAGGATCCGTATGGCCGGGCAGCCCGCCGGCGGCGCCCGGCGCATACGCCTACCCTGCATCTCAGAGCGCCCGCACCGGCTCCCAGATCTCGACGTGGTGCAGCTTCCGCGGGTGCTTCTCCGGGTCGTTCAGGTACTTCTCGAAGCACGGGCGATCGTCCGGCTGGTAGCCGCTCGAGGGGAACCACGTCCCCATGAGCCAGTTCCACGCCGCGCCGTACTCGCGCGGGTCCAGCAGGAACGTGGCCACGGCATAGCGGCCGCCCTCCACCCGCATGACGCCCGCCTCGCCCTCGGGCTTCGTCTCCGGCGGCGCCGTCACGCACACGCTGATGCGCAGCTTGTCCTCGGCCGTGATGTCGGGGTTGTCGTGGTAGATGGTCAGGAACCTCGCGTCGGGCCCGAGCAGGCCGCGCGGCCCGGCCCACTGGCAGAGCTGCCCGAAGAGCCGGCCGAACAGGGCGGAGTCGCCGGCGTAGGGACCGACGTGGCGCACGTAGGCGACGGTGAAGGGTTCGAGGGTCTCGATGCGGACGGAATCGGCGGGCTTGACGGGCAGTGCAGACGGGTTCGGCGACATCGGCATCCTCCTCGGCTTCTCGCCACCGGCACGTTGCGCGGCGGCACCGTCGTCAACGTAGCCGTCCCGCGGTCCACGTTCTTCACCGTCCTTGCGAACCGTTTCACGATCCTTGCGGCCCGCGGCCCGCCACCCGCTGGCGCTCGTGCCGAAGCCGGCGCGGAACGCGCGGGCGAAGGCCGCCGAGCTGCCGAAGCCGCAGTCGAGGGCGACGGCGGTGATGCTCTTGCGGGGGTCCTGCAGCAACTGGCTCGCGGCCCGCTCCAGCCGCAGCCGCAGGATGAACTGGTAGAGCGTCTCGCCGACGCAGGCGGTGAAGACGCGGTGGAAGTGGAAGGGCGAGAAGCAGGCCACCCGCGCCAGCTCCTCGAGCGTGAGCCGCTCGCCGAGGTGGCGCTCGATGTGGTCCACGACGCGGTGGATGCGGCCCAGGTACTCGGCGCGGGCGACCGCCGATCCGGGCGGAGAGGGACGCGAGGCCATGGCGCCTACTCTGCCACCGGGCGGCGGCGAAGGCGAACCGGGACCGGATGGCGGCGCGTCCGGGAGCCGGCATGCCGCGCTCGCGCGCCCGCCCGGCGGCTTCCGCGCCTTTCCGCTGGAACGCGGGCAGTAGCCGGCGCACGCTGGCGGCATCACACGCACCGGGAAGGAGGAGGGATCATGACGACACGATTTCGGGCCCGTGACGTCCTGCGCGTCGCCTGCCTGCTCGCCGTCATGGCGGTCGCGGACGGCGCCGGGGCCGCCCCAGCCCGTCCCGCGCCGCTCGTCTTCGCCGTGTTCGCCGATGATGCGGAGCAGCTCGATCACGCGCTCGTCCTGACGGAGAGCATCCGCACCTTCGCCGGAGCATGGAAGTCCGCCCCGGTCTGGATCTACGCGCCGCCCGAGCTGGTCGCGTCCCAGCCGGCCCTGGTGCGCGACCTGGCCGCGCGCAAGGCCGTCGTGCGCACCAGCGAGGCGCCCGGGGCCGCCCTGCGCTATCCGCTCGCGGCCAAGGTCTTCGCCGCGGCGCGGGCCGAGTCGGTCGCGGCGGGGCACGCCGAGGTCCTGGCCTGGCTCGACGAGGACACGGTGGTGCTCGAGGAGCCCCGCGAGTTCCGCCTGCCGCAGGGCGTGAGCCTCGGCTACCGGCCGGTCATGCACCGGCGCATCGGACCACGCTACGACGAGCCGCTGGACGAGTTCTGGAGCCGCGTCTACGAGAAGCTGGCGGTTCCGCCGGCGGCCGTCTTCCCGGTGGTCACGCCGGCGGACTCGCAGACCGTGCGCGCCTACTTCAACGCCGGGCTGCTGGTCGTGCGGCCGGAGCGCGGCATCCTGCGGCGCTGGGCGGAGGCCTTCCCCGTCCTCTACGGCGACACGGCCATCGTGCGCATGTGCCGGCAGGACCGGGACAAGGCGCTGTTCCTGCACCAGGTGGCGCTGGCGGGCGCGGTCCTGCACGACCTGAAGCGCGCCGAGATGCGGGAGCTGTCGCCGAACTACAACTTCCCGCTCTTCTTCAAGGAGATGTACGGCGCCTGCCGGGAGTTCGACTCCATCGCGGGCGTGGTCACCATGCGCTACGACATCTACTTCCGCGCCCCGGCGCCGGACTGGCGCGAGCGGCTCCAGGGTCCGCCGGCGGTCGTCGCGTGGCTGAAGGAGCGGCTGGGCAGAGACTGATCCCGCCGCGGCGCGTGCGCTATCATGCCGGGGACGCCCCACCCCTGCCCCCGGAGGCCACGCATGCGCTTTGCCCTCGCCCTCGCCCTGACGATCGCCGCCGCCCCGCCCGCCTTCGGCCAGGCGACGCCGCAGTACCCACGCGAAGCGGGGGTCCCCGACGCCCCCAAGCCGCCCACGCTCGCCGAGGTCCGCGCCGACATGGACATCCCCTCGACGTCGCTCGATCTGCGCGGGCAGCGCGACTCGGTGGGCTTCGCCTCGACCGCGGCGCAGATGGCGAAGGTCTGGGAGCTCGCCGCCCTGCCGCCGGCGCCCGACTCGCTCGGCCCGCTGCCGCCGCCCGGGGTGGTGGGCGCCATCTGCCCGCACGACGACTACCTCTACGCCGGCCGTGTGTACCGGCGCGTGCTGCCACTCGTCACCGCGCGCACGGTGGTGCTGGTCGGCGTCTTCCACCAGTACCGGCGTTTCGGCGAGCGCGACCGCCTGGTCTTCGACCGCTACCGCGCCTGGCGCACGCCGGACGGCCCGGTGCGGGTCTCCGGCCTGCGCGACGACCTCCTCGGCCACCTGCTCCCGCGCGACTTCGTCCAGAGCGCGGCGATGCACGACTCCGAGCACTCGCTCGAAGCGGTGGCCTACTGGCTCAAGCACGCCCGGCCCGACGTCGAGATCGTGCCCATCCTCGTCCCGGGCGCGCCGCTCGGGCGGCTGGCCGAGCTGGCCGGGCGGCTGGCGGGGGCGCTCGGCGCCGCGATGGAGGTGCGCGACCTGCAGCTCGGGCGCGACGTGGCCGTGGTGATCTCCACCGACGGCGTGCACTACGGTGCCGACTTCCAGTACGTCCCCTACGGCGAGGGCGGGCCGGAGGCCTACGCGCAGGCCACGGCCAAGGACCTGACCCTGCTGAAGGGTCCGCTGAGCGGGTCGCTGACCACCGCGAAGATCCGCGCGCTGGCGGCGGAGTTCGTGGACCCGAAGTCCCCCGACACCTACCGCCTGACCTGGTGCGGGCGCTTCTCCGTGCCGTTCGGGATGCTGCTGCTCCAGCAACTTTCGCGCCTGCCGGGTCCCTTCACCGCCTGGCCGGTCGCCTACGCGACGTCGGTGAGCGCGCCGGAGCTGCCGCTGCGCGATCTCGGCCTGGGCGCAACCGCGCCGGCGAACCTGCACCACTTCGTCTCGTACCCGGCGGTGGCGTTCACGTACGGAGCGCGGAGGCGGTAGGGGCCCGCCCCGCCCTCGTTCCCGCAGTTCCCGCGCTCGTCGCGGCGCCCTGCCCATCCCGGGCGCGGACCGCTAGGCTCCGGCCGTCCCATCGTCCGCTCCCACGCTCCACCGAGGAGATGCCATGACCCGTCGCACGCTCCATCGCGTCTGCGGGCTCGCCCTGCTGTCGCTCGGCCTGCCCGCCCTCGCCCAGGCGCAGGCGCCCGGCCCGCAACGCGCCTACATGGACACGACCTGTTCGCCCTGCCGGGACTTCTACCGCTACGCCAACGGCGCCTGGCAGGACCGGGCGGTGATCCCCGAGTCCTACGTCGTCATCGGCGCGGGGCGCGAGATGGCCGACCGCAACCAGGCGACGCTGCAGCGCGTGCTCGACCAGGCGGCGGCGGGGGCCGACCGCGAGAAGGACCCGACGGTGCGGAAGCTGGGCTGGCTGTACGCGGTGCTCATTGACTCGGCCCGTGCAGACCGCGAAGGGCTCGCCCCCCTGCAGGACGAGCTGGACCGCATCGCGGCCATCCGCACCCCGGCGGACGTCGTCGCCACCTTCGCGCGGGGCACGGCCACCGGGACGTTCACGCCGCTCAACCTGCAGCCGGAGTCGGACCCCGCCCGCAGCAGCATGAACATCGCCCAGCTCTGGCAGGGCGGGCTCGGCCTGCCCGAGCGCGACTACTACTTCCGCACCGACCCCAAGTCGGACACCCTGCGGCGCGAGTACGTGGCCCACATCGCGCGGGTCTTCGGCCGGCTGGGCCTGCCGGCCGAACAGGCCCGGGCCGACGCCGACCGGGTGATGCGCCTCGAGACCGCGCTCGCCGAGTCCTCGCTCTCGGCCGTCGAGCGGCGCGACCCGAAGCGGCTCTACAACCGGCACACCGTCCGCGATCTGACCGCGCTGGCCCCCGGCGTGGACTGGCCGGCGTTCTTCCGCGAGGCCGGCGTGCCGGTGCTGGCGGATCCGGCGGCGGAGCTGGACGTCTCCATGCCGGGCTTCGTGCGCCAGCTCGCCCGGCTGCTGCGGGAGCGCCCGGTGGAGGACTGGCGGGCGTACCTGCGGCTGCACCGCGTGCGCGGCGCCTTCAACTGGCTCGATCAGGCGGCCTTCGACGAGGTCTTCCGCTTCAACTCCGTGCTCAGCGGGCAGAAGGTGCCCCAGCCCCGCTGGAGGCGGTCCCTGCAGGCGGTGGACGCGACCATGGGCGAGGCGCTGGGCAAGGCCTACGTCGCCACGGAGTTCCCGCCCTCGTCCAAGGCGCGCATGCTGGAGATGATCGAGAACCTCAAGGCGGCGCTGCGCGAGCGCATCGAGACGCGGCCCTGGATGCGCCCCGAGACCAAGCGGGAGGCGCTCGAGAAGTTCGAGACCATCGTCCAGAAGATCGGCTACCCGGACACGTGGCGCGACTACTCGGCGCTCGAGGTCGATCCGAGGCTGCCGGCCGTCGCGAACCTGCGCCGGGCGCAGGCCTTCGAGCAGAAGCGCCAGCTGGCGAAGATCGGCCAGCCGAAGGACCGCACCGAGTGGTACATGACACCGCCGACGGTGAACGCCTACTACAGCCCCCAGGAGAACGAGATCGCCTTCCCGGCGGGCATCCTGCAGCCGCCCTACTTCGACCCGGGCGTGGACGACGCGGTGAACTACGGCGCCATCGGCCTGGTCATCGGCCACGAGATGACACACGGCTTCGACGACGAAGGCCGCCAGTGGGACGCCGACGGCAACCTGCGCGAGTGGTGGACGAAGGAGGACAGCGAGCGCTTCGACGCGCTGGCCCAGAGGTACGTGGCGCAGTTCGACGGTTACGTCGGCGTGGACACCCTGCACGTGAACGGGCGGTTGACGCTGGGCGAGAACATCGCCGACCACGGCGGCCTCACGGTGGCGTACGCGGCCTGGCAGCGCTCGCTGCGCGGCAAGCCCGCGCCGCCGGCGATCGACGGCTTCACGCCGGAGCAGCGCTTCTTCCTCGGTTTCGGCCAGATGTGGCGGCGCAAGTTCCGGCCCGAGACCATGCGGCTGATCGTGCTGACCGATCCGCACTCGCCCTACTTCTGGCGCGTGAACGGGACGCTGTCGAACTCGCCGGAGTTCGCCCGGGCCTTCGGCTGCATGGCCGGGGATCCGATGGTGCGCGACGAGAACGTGCGCGCCGGAATCTGGTAGGAATGATGGACCTGGACGAGGCCACCCGAGACCACACGACCCTCCGACCCAACGAGGAACCCATGAGACGACCGCTCGGCTTTTCGATCGCCCTGTCGCTGCTGGCCCTGTGCCTGCCCGCCCTGGCGGCGGCGCAGACCCACGGCCCGCAGCGGGCCTACATGGACACGACCTGCTCGCCCTGCCGGGACTTCTTCCAGTACGCCAACGGCACCTGGCTGGCCACGACCCAGATCCCGGCCGCCTACCCGGCCTACGGGATGGGCCGCGAGATCTACGACCGCAACCAGGTGACGCTCACGCGGGTGCTCGAGCGGGCCGCCGCCGACGCCGCCACCGAGAAGGACCCCACGCTGCGCAAGGTCGGCTGGCTCTACGCCGGGCTCATGGACTCGACCCGCACCGACCGCGAGGCCCTGGCGCCGGTGCAGGCCGACATCGAGCGCGTCGAGGCCATCGCCACGAAGGAGGACCTGCGCCGCGAGTTCGCCCACCCGGATGGCTACGCGCCCTTCGGCTTCGCCTCGGAGGTGGATCCCGGGCAGTCCAGCATGAACATCGGCCAGCTGAGACAGGGCGGCCTCGGGCTGCCCGAGCGTGACTACTACTTCCGCACCGACCCCAAGTCCGACACGCTGCGGCGGGACTACGTCGCGCACATCCAGCGCGTGCTCATGCTCAGCGGGATGGCGAGCGGCGCGGCGCGCGAGGCGGCGGCGCGGGTCATGCGGCTCGAGACCGCGCTGGCCGAGTCGTCGCTCGCGGTCACCGAGATGCGCGAGCCCGAGAAGCTCTACCACAAGATGCCGGTCCAGCAGCTCCGCCAGCTCTGCCCGTCGCTCGACTGGCCCGCCTTCTTCACCGAGGTCGGCGTCGCGCCGCTGGGCCGCGCGGAGGCGGAGGTGGACGTCTCCATGCCGGCCTTCATGCGCCAGCTCGGCCGGCTGATCGAGACGACGCCGCTGCAGGACTGGCGCGCCTACCTGCGCTACCACGTCGTCCGCGCCGGGCTGCCGTGGCTGGGGCAGGCCGCCTTCGACGAGGCCTTCGCCTTCAACGCCAAGCTGACCGGCCAGAAGGCCCCCACGCCGCGCTGGAAGCGTGCCGCCAACGCGATGGACGGCGCCATGGGCGAGGCGCTGGGCAAGGCCTACGTGGCGACCGAGTTCCCGCCGTCGTCCAAGGCCCGCATGAAGGAGCTGGTGGGCAACCTGCGCATCGCCCTGAAGCGGCGCATCGAGACCCGCCCGTGGATGAGCGACGCCACCAAGACGCAGGCGCTGAAGAAGCTCGCGGCGTTCATCGAGAAGATCGGCTACCCGGACACCTGGCGCGACTACTCGGCGCTGACGATCGATCCGAAGGACCCGGCGTACACCAACCTGCGCCGCGCCCAGCTCTTCGAGTACCGGCGCGACCTGGCCAAGATCGGCAAGCCGGTGGACCGCACGGAGTGGCTGATGACCGCCGCGACGGTCAACGCCTACTACAACCCGACGACGAGCGAGATCTGCTTCCCGGCCGGCATCCTGCAGCCGCCGATGTTCGACCCGCAGGCCGACGACGCGGCCAACTACGGCGCCATCGGCGCGGTGATCGGCCACGAGATGACGCACGGTTTCGACGACGAGGGGCGCAAGTACGACGCCGACGGCAACCTGCGCGAATGGTGGACGGCGGAGGACGTGAAGGAGTTCGAGTCGCGCACGCAGAAGCTGGTGGACCAGTACAACGGCTTCATCGCCACCGACACCATCCACGTGAACGGCCGCCTCACCCTGGGCGAGAACCTCGCCGACCTGGGTGGCGTGAGCCTCGCCTTCGAGGCCTGGAAGATCTCGCTCGAGGGCAAGCCGGCGCCGGCGAGCATCGACGGCTTCACGCCCGAGCAGCGCTTCTTCCTGAGCTTCGCCCAGATCTGGCGCAACCTCTACCGCCCGGAGCTGGCGCGGATGCAGGCGCTGACGGACGTGCACTCGCTGCCGCACTGGCGCGTGGTCGGACCGCTCATGAACCTGCCCGAGTTCGCGCAGACGTTCGGCTGCCGGCCGGGCGACCCGATGGTGATCGCGGCGGAGAAGCGCACGGACGTCTGGTAGCGGACGGGGTACGGCGGGCCGGAGGCCGTCAATCCCGCTGACGGCCTCCGGCCCGCATACGTATGGGCGGCTCGCCTTCTGCGGGCGGAAGCGGCAGCGATGGAGCGTCGGAATGGACGAGATCCGGTGGGATCTCCTCCGGAGGTTCACAAGACCCGAAGCACCCCACGAGAAACCCCATGGATATTCGACTGGTCGCGATCGGACTGTCATTCCTGTCCGCCACGGCTCCGGCCGGACGGCCGCATGGATTCCCGACACTCACCGGCCCCTACATGGGCCAGCCGGCGCCGGGGCGATCGCCCGTGGTCTTCGCCCCCGGCATCGTCGCCTCCCGGCACGCTTCCGTGACGATCTCTGGGGACGGGAGCGAAATCTACTGGGCCGACGACCGCATCTACGTGGCGATACGCGAGAACGGCCGGTGGACCAGGCCGGCGCCGCTACCCTTCTCCCATGAAGACGACCGCGACGATGGCCCGAAGCTGTCACCGGACGACCGGACGCTGTACTTCAACTCCCAGCGTCCGCGGTACCCGGGAGACCGGGTGCGGGAACGGATCTGGCGCGTCGAAAGGACCGCCAGCGGCTGGGGCGAGCCCCGCCCGCTCGGACCGGAGGTCAATGACGAGCACCTCCACTGGCAGGTGTCCATCGACCCCGCGGGCCGTCTGTACTTCGGCTCCGAGCGGCGCGGCTCCAAGGGTCGGGACGACGTCTTCGTCGCGGAGCCCCTGAACGGAGGCTTCGCAAGGCCGGTCAGCCTCGATGCGGCCATCAATTCCGAAGCCCACGAGGGCAGCCCCTTCGTCGCGCGCGACGGCCGGTACCTGATCTTCATGCGCGATTCCGACCTGTGGGTGAGCTTCCGGGGCAACGACGGTCGCTGGCGGCCGGCCAGGCGGTTGGAGACACCGGAGGGTGCGGTTTGCCCTTACGTCTCCCCGGACGGGAAGTACTTCTTCTTCCTGAAGGCCGAGCGGCTCCCCTCCGGCGCCTACACCCATCACGTCCTCTGGATGGATGCCTCCGGGCTGGCGCTGGACCGGGCTGTGCGGTGATCGCCGGGTGGTCTGCCTGACGGCCGAGAACATGCGGCCGGGTGCGACTCCGCTCGAACGTCGGTTCTCATCGATCGCATGGGAGCGGAGAGGACCGCCGGCCGAGGCGGCCATCACGCGCCGGGCGAGACGGAGGTAGCGGCCGGACCAAAGGTCGCCGGGCCGTCAATCCCGTTGACGGCCTCCGGCGCCGATGCGTATGGTCTGCTGGCCCTCCACGGAAGCGCGCTCCGCAGGCGGCGCGGGCCCGGCCGGGGGCCGCACCGCCGAACCGCAGTCCGGACACCACGCAGCAGCCAACCGGGAGCACGCATGGGCAATCCGCTCTTCGCCAAGAAGCCGCTCGAGCTGTGCCTGGAGGAGATGAAGGGTGAGAACCGCCTGCGGCGCGTCCTCGGCCCGGTGCGGCTCTCGAGCCTCGGCATCGGCGCCATCATCGGCACCGGCATCTTCGTGCTCACCGGCATCGCCGCCCACGACAAGGCCGGGCCGGCGCTCTCCATCTCCTTCTGTGCCGCCGGCCTGGCCTGCGTCTTCGCCGCCCTGTGCTACGCCGAGTTCGCCTCGATGGTGCCCATCGCCGGCTCCGCCTACACCTACGCCTACGTCACCCTCGGCGAGCTGTTCGCCTGGATCATCGGCTGGGACCTCATCCTCGAGTACGCGGTGGCCTCGGGCGCCGTGGCGCACGGCTGGTCCCACTACTTCCAGGACTTCATCAGCATCTTCGGCTGGCACTTACCGAAGGCGCTGACCATCGCGCCCTTCGACTTCGACACCGCCGCCGGGCAGTTCGTGCGGACCGGCTCGCTCTTCGACCTGCCCGCCATCGTCATCACCGCCATCGTCACCTGGGTGCTGGTCAAGGGCATCCGCGAGAGCGCCACCTTCAACGCCACCATGGTGGGCATCAAGATCGCCATCGTCCTGTTCGTGATCGGGGTCGGCGCCTTCTTCATCAATCCGGCGAACTGGCACCCGTTCGCCCCGTTCGGCTACGGCGGCATCAGCTTCTTCGGCCACACCATCTGGGGCCAGACCGCTCCGGACGGCACGGCGCTGGGCATGCTGGCCGGCGCGGCGACGATCTTCTTCGCCTACATCGGCTTCGACTCGGTCTCGACCCACGCCGAGGAGGCGCGCGTGCCGAACCGCGACGTGCCCATCGGCATCATCGCCTCGCTGCTCGTCAGCACCGTGCTCTACATCGCGGTCTCGATCGTGCTCACCGGCATGGTGCCGCGCGAGCAGATCGACATCAACGCGCCGGTCTCGAACGCCTTCGCCCAGGTCGGGCTGCCGTGGGCGCAGTTCATCATCTCGATCGGCGCGGTGGCCGGCATCACCTCGGTGCTGCTGGTCATGATGCTGAGCCAGCCGCGCGTACTGCTGGCCATGGCCCGCGACGGGCTGGTGCCCACCGGGTTCTTCGGCGACGTGCACGAGAAGTTCCGCACCCCGTGGAAGTCCACCATCCTCACCGGCTTCTTCGTCGCCCTCATGGCGGCGCTGCTGCCGCTGCGCATCCTCGCCGAGCTGGTGAACATCGGCACCCTGCTGGCCTTCGTCATCGTCTGCGCCGCCGTGCTCATCATGCGGGTCACCCACCCCGAAGCCGAGCGGCCGTTCCGGACGCCGTTCTTCCCGCTCATCCCCATCCTCGGCATCCTCACCTGCCTGGTGCTCATGTTCTCACTGCCGGTCGAGAACTGGTGGCGGCTGTTCATCTGGCTGGCGATCGGGTTCGTCATCTGCTTCGGCTACGGGCGCTACCACAGCGTCATGCGGAAGCGGCGGGACGCTGCGAAGGCCTGAGGCCGGCATGGAGCCCGCCCCCGAGTTCAAGCGCGAGCTGCGGCGGCTCGACTCGACGATGATCGTGATCGGATCCATGATCGGATCCGGCATCTTCATCGTCAGCGCCGACATCGCCCGCACCGTCGGTGGCCCCGGCTGGCTGCTCATGTCCTGGGTGGTGGCCGGCGTGCTCACCGTCGTGGGCGCGCTGTCCTACGGCGAACTGGCCGGCATGATGCCGCGCGCCGGCGGCCAGTACGTCTACCTGCGCGAGGCCTACGGCCCGCTGCCGGCGTTCCTCTACGGCTGGACGCTGTTCACCGTGATCCAGACCGGCACCATCGCCGCGGTGGCCATGGCCTTCGCCAAGTTCACGGCGGTGCTCGTCCCCGCGCTGGGCGAGGACGTGGTGCTGTTCGACGCCGGGCTCTTCCAGGTCACGGCCGCCCGGCTGGTGGCCATCGCCAGCATCGTCGTGCTGACGGCGGTGAACCGCCGCGGCCTGCACGGCGGCCGGCTGGTGCAGAACACCTTCACCATCGCCAAGACGGTGGCCGTGCTCGGCCTCATCGCCCTCGGCTTGTTCGTCGGCAGCCGGGCTCCGGCGCTCGCCGCCAACTTCCACGACTTCTGGCGCGCCGGGCAGGTCCACGTGACCGACGGCGTCGCGTCGGTCGTGCCGCTCGCCGGGATCGCCCTGGCGAGCGCGCTCGGCGCCTCGCTGGTCGGCTCGCTGTTCGCCAGCGTCACTTGGGAGAACATCACCTTCACCGCCGGCGAGGTGGTCGAGCCGCGGCGCACCATCCCCTTCAGCCTCGGGGTCGGCGCCGGGACGGTGATCCTGCTTTACCTGCTGGCGAACGTCGCCTACCTGCGACTGCTGCCGGTCGAGGGCTCGCCCGCGGCGACGGACGTGCTCGGGCGCGGCATCCAGTTCGCGACCTCGGACCGCGTCGGCACGGCGGCGGCCACGATGCTGTTCGGCGCGCCGGGCGCCGTGATCATGGCCGTGCTCATCATGGTCTCGACCTTCGGCTGCAACAACGGACAGATCCTCTCGGGCGCGCGGGTGTACTACGCGATGGCCCGGGACGGCCTCTTCTTCCGCCAGGCCGGCCAACTGAACCGCAAGGGCGTGCCGGGTGCGGCGCTGGCGGTGCAGGCGGTGTGGGCGAGCCTGCTCTGCCTGTCCGGCACCTACGGCAACCTGCTCGACTTCGTCGTCTTCGCCGTGGTCCTCTTCTACACCCTCACGGTGGCGGGGCTGTTCGTGCTGCGCCGCACCCGGCCGGACGCCGAGCGTCCCTACCGCGCCTTCGGCTACCCGGTGGTGCCCGCGCTCTACGTGGTCCTCGCGGCCGCCATCGCCGTGAACCTCCTGATCACCCGACCCGCCTACACCTGGCCGGGGCTGGGCATCGTCCTGCTCGGCCTGCCGGTGTACCTGGTGTGGACGAGGATCGCCCGCCGGACCATCGCCTGACGCGCGGCACGCGAACGGCCCCGGAGGACATCCCTCCGGGGCCGTTCGTGTCGTACCGGGGATCAGCCCGGCGGCCAGCGCATCGGGCGCCCGCCCAGCAGGTGGACGTGCAGGTGGTAGACCGACTGCCCCGCCTCGGGCCCGACGTTGGTGACCAGCCGCCAGCCCAGCTCGAGCCGCTCCTCGCGCGCAATCTTCGCCGCCAGCGCGAACATCTCCTGCAGGATCACCGCGTGCTGCGGGCCGAGGTCGGCCGCCGAGTCGGCGACGTGCTCCTTGGGGATGAGCAGGATGTGGGTCGGGGCTTGCGGGTTATTGTCGCGGAAGGCGAGCACGTGCGTGGTCTCGCCCTCGATCTTCGCGGGGCGCTTGCCCGCGGCGATCTCGCAGAACAGGCAGTCGGCCAAGGCGGTGTCCTCCGGGGTGCGCGCTGTGGGACGATCGCGGGGAGTCTAGCCGCCGCGGCGCGACCTGTCACCCGCGGCCGGCGGGCATCGTGTAGGATGCCCGGCTGGTCCCCGTGGAGGATCCGCCGCATGGGTTGGCTCGCCGTCCTCGTCCCGCTGCTCGCCCTGGCACTGTGGCTCCTGCGCCCCATCGGACCGAACCGCCTCCCGACCCGGCCCGATCCGGCGCGCGACTACGACGAGGCCCTGCGGCGCATCGCCGCGGTGCACGCGGGGGAAGGCGACGGTGTCACGCCTGCCGGCCGCACGCGCCTGCTGACGCACGGTCACCGCACGGCGCGCGCCGTGGTGCTGCTGCACGGCCTCACGAACTGCCCCGAGCAGTTCCGGGCGCTGGGCGAGCGGCTCCACGAGCGCGGGGCCAACGTCTACATCCCGCGCCTGCCCGGGCACGGTCTGGCCGACCGCATGACCGGGGAGCAGGCGAGCCTCGACGCCGCGGTGCTGTGCCGGATCACCGACGAGGCCGTGGACATCGCCCGCGGCCTGGGCGACGAGGTCGCCGTCGCCGGGCTCAGCGTCGGCGGGACGATGACCGCCTGGGCGGCGCAGCAGCGCGCCGACGTGGCGCGGGCGGTGGCCATCGCCCCGCTGCTCGGGCTGGCGGCGGCGCCCGGGCCCTTCACCCGGCCGGCGATGAACCTCCTGCTGGGGCTGCCGAACCTGTTCCTCTGGTGGGACCCGCGGGTGAAGGCCGCCCTGCCCGGGCCGAAGCACGTCTATCCGCGCTTCTCGACGCGCGCGGTGGCGCAGACGCTCGCGCTCGCCGCGAGGATCGAGGCCGATGCGCGGCGCGCGGCGCCGGCGGCGGGCACGATGGCCCTGGTCACGGCGGGCGACGACGCCGCGACGGACACGGGAGCGGCGGAGCGCCTCGCCGGGCTCTGGCGCGCGCACGGGGCGCGCGTGATGGCCCATCACTTCCCGGCCCGGCTCGGCCTGCAGCACGACGTCGTGGACCCCGAACAGGTCGGCGCCAACCCCGGGCGCGTCTACCCCGTGCTGCTGGACCTCATCGCGCCCTGAGCGTCCGGACCAGACGCCCGTTCCAGCACTGCGACGATGCCGCGCAGCGTGTCGGCGCCGGAGCGGTGCCCCACGGCGAGCAGGTCGGCCGCCGTGGCCGCGAGCCGCGCGGTTCCGCCGGCCGCCAGCGCCGCGAGCACACCCAGCACGGGCTCGGCGTAGCGACCCTCGAGCGCCGACTCGATCATCTGCGCGGCGAGCTTCGTGGTGCGCACGCGGCAGCCGGCGAGCGCGGCGCCCAGCCGCTCGCGCCCTCGCTCGTCGCCCAGCCGCTCGAGCGCGGCCAGCGCGCCGACCACCACGTCGTCGCCCGAGGGCGTGAGCCCCTCCCCGACGCCGACCAGCACCGCCACCACGGCCGCGTCGCCGCAGTCGCGGTACGAGGCCAGCGCCGCCGCGAGCGCGGGCTCGAACGGACCGTCCGCGCCCTGCGCTGGCAGGGCGTCCGCCAGAGAGCGCAGCGCCGTCGGGTCCACGGCCGGCCGATGCGTTGGCAGCCGCAGGTCATCCACCGCCACGCCGGCGAGGTCCAGGTCCGGCCGGTCACCCTCCCGCA
>JAXDBZ010000063.1:0-8039 GCA_034678345.1 Candidatus Eiseniibacteriota bacterium | reverse complement strand
CACCTGCGCCGCCGCGGTCGCGGCCCAGACGGCCAGCAGCAGCGTCAGGCCCGCGCCGCCGCGCCGGGATGGCGGGAACGCGTGGGAATCGAACCCACCTCGGACGCTCTGAACGCCCGACCGCAGGATTTGAAGTCCCCGGAGACCACCAGATCCCATTCGTTCCCGCACGGGGACGCACAGTAGCCCGGACTATTCATGAACCGCAAGCCGAGGATGCGGGATGGCTGTGGAGGACGAGGAGCACGGCGCGGCCGCGACGCAGTCGGGGTTGAACACCCCGTCGAGGAGCGGCCACGCCGCGCGACGAAGTCATCCGCGGTCAGACCGCGTCCGCAGGCGCGGGCTCATGAATAGCCCGGGCTACCATCCGCCGCGATTCGCGCGCCACCCGGCGGCGGCCGGCGGAGGTCAGGCCCCGGTGAACTCCAGCGCGTGCGGACCGCGCGCCACCACCTCGCCGGCCTCGACCACCCACACCCGCCGCCGGCGCAGCGCCGCGATCAGCGCCGCGGCCCGGCGCGGGGCGCAGGCGAGGAGGAGGCCACCGGACGTCTGCGGATCGTTCAGGCCCAGCACCAGGGGTTCCGGCAGCGCCGCGCCGCCCACGCGATCGGCGAAGAACGAGCGATTGCGCTTGAGCCCCCCCGCCACCGCGCCGGCCGCGGCCAGATCGAGCGCGCGCGGCAGGAACCAGTCCCGCTCCGGGCGCAGACGCAGGGTCACGCCGCTCGCGTCGGCGAGCTGCACCGCGTGCCCGACCAGGCCGAAGCCGGTCACGTCGGTGGCGGCGTGGGCGCCGAACCGCACCGCCGCCTCCGCCGCCGGGCGGTTCAGCGCCGCCATCGTGCGGGTGAGGCGGCGGGTGAGCGCCGGCGAGAGGCGCTCCTGCTTCAGCGCGGTGGCCAGCACCCCGGTGCCGAGCGGCTTGGTGAGCAGCACGCGGTCCCCCGGGCGCGCGCCGGCGTTCGTGAGCAGGTGGCGCCGCTCGACCACGCCCGTGACGCTGTAGCCGAACTTGAGCTCGGGGTCGGTGACCGAGTGTCCGCCGACGATGCTCGCGCCGGCCTCGCGCATCTTGTCCTGGCCGCCCCGTAACATCTCCCGCAGCACCTCGGGCGGCGTCGTCGCCGCCGGCACGCACAGCAGCGCCAGCGCCGTGAGCGGCCGTCCGCCCATGGCGTAGACGTCCGAAAGCGCGTTGGCCGCCGCGATCTGCCCGAAGTCGTAGGGGTCGTCCACGACCGGCGTGAAAAAGTCCACGGTCTGCACCAGCGCCGTGCCGCGACCGAAGGCGAAGACCCCGGCATCGTCGAGGCTGGACTGGTCCACCAGGACGCGGCGGTCGCGCGCCCGCGCGGGGAGGCCTTCGAGAATGGAACGCAGGTCCGCCGGACCCAGCTTGGCCGCTCAGCCGGAGGCCGCGACCTGCGCGGTCAGACGGATCTCGATGCGGCGTCTCTCGCTCACGTCCCCCGCCCCGGCGCCGCCGGCCTCAGAGGTCCCGTCCCACGGCCACGGCCTCGATCTCGACCCGCCCGCCCTTGGGCAGGGCCGCGACGGCGACCGTGGTCCGCGCCGGGGGCGCCTCGGTGAAGTGCCGGCCGTACGCCTCGTTCATGGCCGCGAAATCCGCCATGTCCACCAGGTAGACGGTGGTCTTCACCACGTCGGCCAGCGTCAGGCCGGCGCCGCGCAGCACCGCCGCCAGGTTGCGCAGCGCCCGTTCTGTCTGCGGGCCCACGCCCCCCTCCACCAACCGGCCGTCGGCCGGCTCGAGGGCGAGCTGCCCGGAGGTGAACACGAGACGGTTGCCCCCGTGCAGCCGCACGACCTGCGCCTGGCTGTAGGGGCCGATGGCGGCCGGGGCGTCCGGGACGTTCAGCGGGCTCTTCATGGTCTCCTCCGCCGCGGCCTCACTCGACCGTGACGCTCTTCGCCAGGTTGCGCGGCTGGTCCACGTCGCAGCCGCGCAGCACGGCGATGTGGTAGGCGAGCAGCTGCAGCGGGATCACCGTGAGCAGCGGCTGGAGCATGGGCAGGGTGCGGGGGACGAAGATGACGTGGTCCGCGTGGTTCGCCACCTCGGTGTCGCCGTCGGTGGCGATGGCGATGATGGCCCCGCGCCGCGCCCGCACCTCCATCATGTTGCTCATCACCTTGTCGTAGGCCCCGTCCTGCGTGCACAGGAAGACGACCGGCATGTGCTCGTCGATCAGGGCGATCGGGCCGTGCTTCATCTCCGCGGCCGGGTAGCCTTCGGCGTGGATGTAGGAGATCTCCTTGAGCTTGAGCGCGCCCTCGAGCGCCACCGGAAACTGGTACCCCCGCCCCAGGTAGAGGAAGTTCTCGTGGTGGCTGTAGGCCTCGGCGATCGAGCGGATGGCGTCGCTGCGCTCGAGCATCTCCTCCATCTTGGCCGGGATCGAGTCGAGCTCGCGCGCCATCTGGATGCCCAGCTCGGAACCCAGCTCCCGCTGGCGACCCAGGGCCAGGGTGAGCAGGGTCAGCACCGAGACCTGGCCGGTGAATGCCTTGGTCGACGCCACGCCGATCTCCGGACCGGCGTGGATGTAGACACCGCCGTCCGACTCGCGGGCGATGGTCGAACCGACGACGTTCACGATGCCGAGCGCCCGCGAGCCGCGGCGCTGCGCCTCGCGCATCGCCGCCAGCGTGTCCGCCGTCTCCCCCGACTGCGAGATCACCAGCACCGTGGTGTCCTCGCGCACGACCGGGTTGCGGTAGCGGAACTCGGAGGCGTACTCGACCTCCACCGGGATGCGCGCGTGCTCCTCGATCAGGTACTCGCCGATCAGGCCGGCGTGCCAGGAGGTGCCGCAGCCGAGGATGATGAGCCGACCGATCCCCCGCAGCTCCTCGTCGGTCAGGTTGAGGCCGTGCAGGCGGGCCAGGCCCTGCCGCACGTCGAGGCGGCCGCGCATCGAGTTCCGCACCGAGGTGGGCTGCTCGAAGATCTCCTTGAGCATGAAGTGAGCAAAGCCGCTCTTCTCGATCTGCGACAGGTCCCACTCCACCTCCTCGACCGGCTTCTGGATGCGCTCGGCCCGGACGGTGGCGGTGTGGAAGCCCTGCGGGGTGATCACGGCCATCTCGCCGTCGTCGAGGTAGATGACCTGGCGGGTATGGTCCACCAGCGGCGCGACGTCGGAGGCGAGGAAGTACTCCCCGTCGCCCACGCCCACGACCAGGGGGCTGCCCTTGCGCGCGCCGACGATCGTGCCGGGCTCGTCCTCGCACACCACCGCGATGCCGTAGGTGCCCTCGACGTCGGCGAGCGCCTGCACCACCGCCGCCTCGAGCTTCAGCCCGCGTTCGCGGTACTTCTCGATGAGCTGGGCGAGGACCTCGGTGTCGGTCTCGGTCTGGAACACGCGGCCCTCGGCCTGCAGGGCCGCCTTGAGTACCCCGTAGTTCTCGATGATGCCGTTGTGGACGAGCGCCAGCCGTCCGCCGGCATCCACGTGGGGGTGGGCGTTGACGTCGTTGGGCTCACCGTGCGTCGCCCAGCGCGTGTGGGCGATGCCCACCGTGCCGGGCAGGCCGTCCCGGATGAGGCGGGACTCCAGCTCACGGATCTTGCCGGCCGCCTTGACCACGCGCAGCCCGTCCGGCGTCTGCACCGCCACGCCGGCGGAGTCGTAGCCGCGGTACTCGAGGCGCTTGAGGCCCTCGATCAGGATGGGCAGGCAGGGCCGATGACCGACGTAGCCAACGATGCCGCACATGCGTGGCGCCTCGCCTCGGACCGCGGCGCGCGCCGCGCCGCCCGGTCCCGGATGGAGCCGGTGAACGGATTCGAACCGTTGACCGCTCGATTACGAATCGAGTGCTCTACCAGCTGAGCTACACCGGCTCTCGGGTCTCCGACGGCCGCACCCTGGGTGCGCTTCGGCCGGCGGCACAGCCTGTCAACGAAGATGGTGCGACCCCCCAGAATCGAACTGGGGACACCGTGATTTTCAGTCACGTGCTCTACCAACTGAGCTAGGGTCGCACCGGATGGATCGGACGGGCCGGGGTACCCGCGCCTCGCGAGGGTCCGGAGCGCCGCCGGCCTGCCCGCCAGACCGCACACGATTATCACGCACCCGGCGCGGGGGTCAACTCGCCGCGCCGCCGCCGCCCCCGTCCCGGCGGTCCCCCCGCGCGCGCCGACGGTCCGTCCCGACGCGTCTCCGGTCCTGGTTCTCGCGCACCGGCAGACTGAGCGAGAACACGGTGCCCCACTCGCCGTCGCCGCGCACGCGGATCTCCCCGCCGTGCTCCCGCACGATCTGCTGGGCCACACCGAGCCCGACCGCAGGCCCGCCCGGGCGCTGGCTGGCGAAGGGCACGAACAGTTGTTCGAGCAGGTCGCCCGGCGCGTGCGGGCCGTCGTGCGCCACCTCGAGCAGGACCGTCGCCCCCGCCTGGCGCGACTCGATCCGCAGCCGGCCCCCGACGCCGACGGCGTCCAGGGCGCTCTCGAGCATGTTGGCGATGACGCGCCGGATCCGCTCCCGGTCGAGCAGGAGCGTCGGCAGCCCGGGCGACAGCTTCTTCGTGACGCGGACGCGGCGGGTGGCCAGCTCGCCGCCCGCCGCCGCCAGCGCCTCCTGCACGAGCGCGTTCAGGTCCTCGAGGCGCAGCGCGCTCGGCGGCGCCGCGTAGCCGGACTGCTCGGCCAGCAGGCTCTCGAGCCGCGCGCTCTCCCGCAGGACGATCTCCAGGTAGTCGCGGGCGGGGTCGTCGTCGGCCAGGGCCCGCTGCGCGCGCCGTGCGAAGGCCGCGATGGAGGCGAGCGGGTTCCGCGCCTCCTCGCTCATCCGGCCGACGATCTCGCCGACCCGGGCCAGCCGCTCGACGCGTTCCAGCCGCCCGGTCAGCTCGCGCCGCTGCTGTTCGCCCGCCTTCCGCTCGGCGAATCGCCGGGCCTGGTCCACGCCCAGTCCGGCGACGTCCGCGAGCGCCGCCACGAACTCGGCGTCGGCCGCCGGGAACCCCGGTCCCTCGTTGCGGCGGAGCGGCAGGCGGTCGAAGCAGGCCAGCGCGCCCAGCACGCGCCCGTAGGCCCGCAGCGGGCAGACGACCAACGACTCGAGCGAGGCCGCGGCGTCCGGTTCCAGCAGCAGCTCGTCGGCGGGACGGTCCAGCACCCGCGCGCGTCCGTCGGCCGCGACCGCCGCGGCCAGGCCCTGCAGGGCGCGCCCCATGCGCTCCCGGCGACCGGCCGGGCCCTGCGTCACCTCGAGGCGGAGGTCCGCGGCTTCCCCCACCCACAGTGCGCCGCCCCGCGCGCCGCTGCCCTGCACCGCCAGCCGCGTCACGAGCTGCAGCACCTCGGCCAGATTCTGCGCCGCGCCGATCGCCCGCAGGGCCTGGCCGAGCGCGTTCGCCTGGCAGGCGCGCCGCGCCGCCTCCTGTTCGCGCTCCATGCCCTGGGCCGCGAGGCCGGCCAGCACACCGATGCCCTCCAGGCCGAGACGGCGCTCCGGCTCCGGCGCCCAGTCCCACGCGCCGACGAGCAGCGCCCAGGGTGCGCCACCCCGCGCCAGCGCCACGGCCCCCACGTGCGCGCACGCACCCCACGGCACCTCGTCGCCCCCCGGTCCGTCTTCGCCACGCCCACGCGGTTCCCATGCCGCCGCGGCCACACCCCGCAGTCCCGCCGGCCGCAGAGTGAAGCCCCGCGCCTCGGTCCCCGCGCGGCGCACCCCGCGCCCCTCGAGCCACGCCGCCAGCGGCGTGCCGCCCGCCGGCGACTCCGCCCAGTGACAGCCCTCCAGCATCCCGGCCCGCGCATCGAACTCCATCAGCCACGCGCGGCGCAGCCCCGCGCCCTCCGGATGCACCGCCGCCGCCAGCACGGCACGTTCGAGCGAATCCACGTCGCGCAGCCGGGCGAAGGCCCGCGCGATCTCCAGGCCCGCACCGGCGGCCACGGACCCGCCGGCCTCGCGCGCCGGCCCTTCCAGCGGGGATTCCGAGTTCAGCCGCACCTCCTGCGTTCGGGGGACGAGGTGACCCGCCCTGCGGAGGCGCAAGCCCCATGCCACGCCCGGAGCCGGGCCGGGCACGACGCAACCGCCCGTGCAGCTTCCGCTGCGTCGCTCTAACTTCGCTTTCCGCTTGACCCTATGGCCCTCGGCTCATATGGTGCGGGAACCGAAGCGGCGGGGCCGAAGCCCCGCACCAAACGCGACCGTTGCGCCCAGTGGGTGGGAACAGGAGCCCATCGTGGAAAAAAGCCAAAACCAGGCGCCCCAGCAGATCCAGGTGGAGATCGGCGAGAAGGAGGCCGAGGGCATCTACTCCAACATCGCCTTCATCGCCCACTCCCCGTCGGAGGTCATCCTCGATTTCGCCCGCACCCTGCCCGGACTGCCCAAGGCGCGCGTCTATGCCCGCATCCTCATGACGCCGCAGCACGCCAAGATGCTCCTCGGCGCGCTCGAGCAGAACCTGCGCAAGTTCGAGACCCAGTTCGGGGCGATCAAGGTCCCGGGCGAGCAGAATCCCGCGAAGGGGATCGGCTTCACCAGCTAGCTACTCGGACCCGCCGCGCGGTCCCCGCTCGAACAGCGCGAGGAAGAACGCGGGCGGCCGCACCGGCCGCCCGCGCGGGTCGAGGAAGCAGTGCTCGGTCCCGCCCTCGGCCAGCAGCTCCCCGTCCGCTCCGTGCAGCACGCGGTAGGCGAAACGCATCGAGGCACGCCCCAGTCCCGCCAGCGTCGTCTCGATGGTGACCTCGTCGTCGTAACGCGCCGGCCGGTGGTAGCGGCAGCGCGCCTCCAGCACCGGCAGGCGGATGCCCGCCGCCTCCACCTCGCGGTAGCTCATGCCGAACGAGCGCAGCATCTCCGTCCGGCCGATCTCGAACCAGCGAAGGTAGTTCCCGTAGTAGACGAACCCCATCTGGTCGGTGTCGGCGTAGCGCACCCTCACGACGAAGCGCGACGTGCGCCCGCCGGCCGGCTCGCTCATCGTCCCTCCCCGGGCGTGCCGTCGGCGGGGACCGTCCCGGCCGGCGGCTGCGTCTTCCAGCGGCGGTGCAGCCAGAACCACAGCTCCGGCCGCGCGCGCACCCGTTCCTCGAGCAGCCCCGTGTGCAGGGCCGTCAGCCGCTCGACCGCGCCCGGCGAATCCGGGTCCGGCGGGTCGAGGGGTCCGCGCACCTCCAGATCGAAGCGCCCATCCGGGCGCCGCAGCATGAAACCCATCACGATGGGCGCCCCGGTGCGCAGCGCCACCCGCGCCGGCCCCGCCGCCGTGCTCGCCGGCCGGCCGAGGAACGGCACGAAGCAGCCGCGCCGCCGCGCATCCTGGTCGCCGAGGATGGCCACCCAGCGCCCCGCCGCCAGCGCCTCGTAGAGGCCGCGAGTGCCCGCGGCAGTGCTGATGCAACCCACCCCCGCGCGGGCGCGGATGCCGGAGATGAGCGCCTCCACCCCGGGATTCGACAGCGGCCGCACCAGGAAGTCCACCGGGTTCATGCGCGCCACTCGCGCCCCGAGCAGTTCGAAGTTCGAGAGGTGCCCGCTCATGAGCACCACGCCCCGCCCGCGGAGGTCCTCCAGCACGTCGAGCCCGCTCAGGTCCACGAACACCTCGCCGGCCGGGGCCCGCGCCAGCCGGTCGAGGTGCGCGTACTCCGCCGTCACCCGCCCCAGCTCGCGGTAGTGCTCGCGCAGCACGCGTGCCCGCTCCGCCGCGCTCCACTCCGGGAAGGCCATCGCCAGGTTGGCCTCGGCGACCCGCCGCCGGATCCCGAGAGCCCGCACCAGGTCCCCCATCCGCTCCCCCGCCGCCCGCGCCCGCGCCCACGACATCGCGCCCAGCCCGCCCACCGCCCCCCGCGCCAGCAGGGTGACCAGCGCGTCGCCGGCGCTCACGGAGTCCTCCGCCACCGCTGTCCGGGCACCGGCTCGGCGAGCCCCGCCCACTCCAGCTCGAGCAGCAGCGCCAGCGTCTCCTCGACGCGCAGACCCGCGGCCGTGGCCAGCTCGTCGGCCGTGCGCGGCACGCCCCGCAGCGCC
>JAXDBZ010000062.1:0-9606 GCA_034678345.1 Candidatus Eiseniibacteriota bacterium | reverse complement strand
GACCGCGACCGGCGCGGCGGCCGGCAGCGTGTCGGCGGACGCCGGGACGACCGCCCGCAGCGTGGCGGGCGGCGCCTGGGCGTGGGCGGGCACGCCCACGGCGAGGCACACCAGGAGTCCCAGGAGCACGGGAGGCGTGCGGCGCGCGACCACGTCCATCCCTACTGCGCCCGCTCGCCCTCGACGACGATCCTCGAGAGGTCCCAGCCGCGCACGAACAGCGCGCGCACCTCGGCGAGCAGGCGCAGGCGGTTCAGCCGCGTCGGCAGGTCCTCGGCGTTCACCAGCACCGCGTCGAAGAAGCCGTGGATGGTCTCCTCCATCTCGAGCAGCGCCGGCAGGATGGCCTCGTAGTCGCGCCGCTCCCAGAGCGGCCCGCTGGCCTGCCGGGCGCGCGCGAGCGCCGCGGCCAGCTCCCGCTCCATCGGCTCGGCCAGCCGCGCCTCGTCCAGCCGTTCGGGCAGCGTCTCGGTCGCCTTGGCGAGGATGTTGTCCACGCGCTTGAAGAGGATGGCCAGCGGCTCGAAACGCTCGTCGCCGCGGAACCCGTCGATGACCCGCCCGCGGACGAGGCAGTCGGCCGGGTCGCTCCAGCCGGGGCGCCCGTCCGCGCCGATGCGCGCCTCCAGCGCGGTCTCGGCGGCGTCGTAGCGCACCTCGCGCTCCTCGAGCGCGGCGCGCACGCGGTCGCGCCAGAAGCCGGCGAGCTGCCCGGGCGCCTCCTCGGGCACCGCGACCCCGGCAGCCACGAAGGGCCGCAGCAACTCGCCCGCCATCGCCGCGAGGTCGGCGCGCAGCTCCTTCTCGATCAGGATGCGCACCACGCCGTTGGCGGCCCGCCGCACGCCGTAGGGGTCCTGGCTGCCGCTCGGCGCCTTGCCGGCGGCGAAGGCGCCGGCGACGTGATCGAGCTTGTCGGCCAGCGACAGCAGCGTGCCGGCCATGGTGCGCGGCAGCTCGTCGCCGGCGAAGCGTGGGTGGTAGTGCCAGTAGATGGCGTCGGCCACCGCCTCGGGCTCCCCGGCTCGCCGCGCGTAGTGCCCGCCGATGACGCCCTGCAGGCCCGCGTACTCCTTGCCGCTGCCGATCATCTCGGTGAGCAGGTCGGTCTTGCACAGCAAAGCCGCGCGCTCGACGGTGGCCTTCTCGGCCGGCGCGAGGTCCGCGGCCAACTTCCCGCCGAGCGCGACGAGCCGGTCCGCCTTCTCGCGCAGGGAGCCGAGGCCCTCCATCCAGACGACGCTTGCCAGGTCCTCGACGCGGTCGCCCGGCGGCCGCTTGTGGTCGGTCTGCCAGTAGAACTCGGCGTCCTCGAGCCGTGCCGCCAGCACACCCTCGTTGCCGCGGCGGATGACGTCGAGGCCGCGCTCGTCGCCGTTGCGCACGGCGATGAACTTGTCGAGCAGCGCGGCGCCGCCCGAGCCGGGCGCCTGCACGGTGAAGAACGACTGGTGCTCGCGCAGCGCCGAGATGATGACCTCGTTGGGCAGGTCGTGGAAGCGCGCGTCGTACGAGCCGGCGAAGGCGGTGGGCCACTCGACCATGAAGGTGTTGATGTCGAGCAGCGCCTCGTCGGGGCGCACCTCGCCGCCCAGCCCGTGCGCCACCTGCTCGAGCTGCGTACGCAGCCGCTCGCGCCGCACCAGGTGGTTCGCCAGCACGAACGCGCCCTCGAGCGCTCCGAAGTAGTCGGACGCCTGCTTCAGCACGACCGGTCCCGGGGCGAGGAAGCGGTGCCCGCGCGACTCGCGGTCCGCTTCGAGCCCGAAGGCCCGCACCGGCAGCACCTCGTCGCCGAGCAGCGCCACCAGCCAGCGCACCGGGCGGGCGAAGCGCGTCTCGTCGGCGAGCCAGCGCATGGACTTGGGGAAAGCGAGCTTCACCGCCAGGTCGGCGAGCAGCGCCGGCAGCACCGCGTGCGTCGGCTTCCCGGCCTGGTGCACGGTCGCCTCGACGTACTCGCCCTTCGGCGTCTCGACCCGTCGCACGTCGGCAACGTCCACGCCGCGCCCCGAGCAGAAGCCGAGCAGCGCCTTGGTCGGCTTGCCGTCGGCGTCCCAGGCCACCCGCGCCGCCGGGCCCTGCACGACCTCGTCGCGGTCGGGCTGGCGCTCCACCACCGCCTCGACGCGCAGCGCCAACCGCCGCGGCGTCGCGCTGGTGCGCACCGGGCCGTGTGCCAGCCGCAGCTCGTCGAGCCCGGCGGCGGCGCCGGCCTCGAGCTGCTCCAGCGCCGGCAGGATGTAGCCGGCCGGCAGCTCCTCGACGCCGATCTCGAACAGGAGGTCGCGGCTCATGACCGCTTCTCCCCGCGCCGCGGCTTCGCCGCGGCCCGCGCGCTCTCGTCCTGGAAGCGCGCCACCCAGCGCGCGCGCTCGTCGGGATCCGGGATGAGCGGGTAGCCCAGCTCGCCGCGCAGGTTCGCGTAGGCGAGCGCCGCGGCGCGGGCCAGCTTGCGCACGCGGGCGATGTAGCCGACGCGCTCGCTCACCGAGATGGCGCCCCGGGCGTCGAGCAGGTTGAACAGGTGCGAGCACTTGATGACGGCGTCGTAGCCGGGACCGACCAGCTTGAGCCCGAGCAGGCGCAGGGCCTCGCCCTCCCAGACCTTGAACATGTCGAACAGCGCCGCCACCGGCGCCTCCTCGAAGTTGTAGCGCGACCACTCGACCTCGTTGCGCACCCACAGGTCGCCCCAGGTGACGGCCGCGCCCGCGGCGGTCGCCCCGCCGTCGCCGCGCGCGCCGGGCGACCACACCAGGTCCTGCACGCGGTCCCTGCCCTGCAGCATCATGCCGATGCGGTCGAGGCCGTAGGTCAGCTCGGCCGAGACCACCGGCAGCTCGAGCCCGCCGCACTGCTGGAAGTAGGTGAACTGCGAGATCTCCTGTCCGTCCATCCACACCTGCCAGCCCACCCCCGCCGCGCCCAGCGTCGGGCTCTCCCAGTCGTCCTCGACCAGGCGCAGGTCGTGCTCGAGCGGCTCGATGCCGAGCGCGCGCAGCGAGTCGAAGTACTGCTCGACCACGTCAATGGGCGCCGGCTTGAGCAGGACCTGGTACTGGAAGAACTGCTGGAAGCGGTTGGGGTTCTCGCCGTAGCGACCGTCCTTGGGACGGCGCGAGGGCTCGACGTGGGCGACGCGCCATGGCTCGGGACCGAGCGAGCGCAGGAAGGTCGCCGGGTTGAAGGTCCCGGCACCGACCTCGGACGGGTAGGGTTGCTGGATGACGCAGCCGCGCTCGGCCCAGTACGTCTCGAGCGCGAGCATCATCTCCTGCAGCGAACGGGCGGGCACGGGTGCCATCAGGCAGCCTCCGACGAGCCGGGGCCCTGCAGCGCGCGCAGCAGCTCGAGCGAGCGCAGTCCCTGGAAGCGGTGGAAGTGGTGACGCAGGAAGGCCTCGATGACGCGCAGGATCTCGCCCGCGCGCTTCACCTCGACGTAGTCGCCGGCCTCGCGCACCGGCCGCGACAGCAGCAGCGAGAGCCCGGCCAGCGCGTCGGCCGACAGCTTCACCACCCCGCCCTCGGCGGCGCAGCGGTCGCACAGCATGCCGCCACGCGCCGGCGAGAACAGGCGCTCGGCCGAGACCGGGCTGGCGCACTGCGCGCAGGCGTCGAGCCGCGGCCGGTAGCCGAGCAGGCTCGCGACCTGCAGCTCGAAGGCGATGGTGATGGCCGGCAGGGCCGCCGGCGGGGCCTCGGTCACGGCCTCGAGCGCCTGCACCAGCAGGTCGTAGAGCGCCTCGTGCGGCTCCTCGCCCCACACCAGCCGGTCGATCAGCTCGAGCGCCGCCTCGGCGTGGGCCAGCCGCGCCAGGTCGGTGAGGCGGCTGCCGGTGGCGGCGAGCGTGTCGGCCTGCGACAGGAGCTGCAGGTCGCGGTCGGGCTTGTGGTAGTAGACGTAGCGCGCGCGCGACAGCGGCTCGAGCGCGAAGCCGAACCGGCTCGGCGTCTTGCGGGCGCCCTTGGCGATCAGGCGCACCATGCCGTGCTCGCGCGTGTAGACGACGACGATGCGGCTCGTGTCGCCGAGCGCGTGCGTCTTGAGGACGACCCCCTCACTGCGGACGAGGGCCACCGGACGCCTCCGCCGACCCGCCGGCGCGGGTCTCCCCGGCCGCCGCGGCACCCGCGCCGGCGGAGCCGTCCCCCGCCTCGTCGGCCGGCTGCAGCACGCCGCCCGAGACGATGACCTTGAGCGCCTCCTCCACCGTCCAGTCGAGGTGGATTACCTGCGTGCGCGGCACGTAGTGGACGAAGCCCGAGGCCGGGTTGGGCGTGTGCGGCACGAACACGACCTCGACCTCCGCGCCCAACCGCCGGCTCACTTCGGGGTCGGGCCGGGCCGGGACGAAGCCGATGCGGTAGATGCCCGGCGAGGGCCAGGGCACGAGCACGACCTGCTTGAACGCAGTCTCGCGGCCGGTGAACAGCGCCTCGCCGAACGACTTGGTCGAGCCGTAGAGCACCCCCACACCGGGGATGCGGCTCAGCATCCGGTCCCAGAAGTCGAGCAGCGGGCGGCCGCCCAGCCAGCGGCCGAGGATGGTCACGATCCAGCCCACGACGAGCAGCAGCACAAAGGTGGCGATCAGCCCCAGCCCCGGGATGCGGTGGTAGTCGAGCACCGCGAATCGCAGGTAGCGGCCCAGCAGGCTGTCCATCCAGTTCAGCAACAGGTAGAGCAGCCACAGCGTGATCACCGTGGGCGCGAGCGCCAGCAGGCCGGTCAGGAGGTAGGTGCGCAGGCGGCGCACCGCGTTGCGGCCGCGCGAGGGCGGCGTTGGGGAGTCCATGGCGCAAGAGTCTCCGATGGGCCCGCCGCGGTCAAACCGGCGGCACGTACCTAACGCCTCCGGCCCAGTCGGCGCTGCGCGTCGCCCAGCCAGGCCAGGCGGGCCTCGAGGCTGGCCAGGGCTCCCCGGACGACGAGTTCGGCGAAGGGGTCGGCGGCACACGCCCCGGTCAACTGCGCGCGGGACGATTCGAGGTGGCGGCGGACCTGCCGCACCGACTCGGCGAGGAAGCGGCGCCGTCGCGCCGCGGGGATCGCTCCGAGGAAACCCACACGCGTGCGCAACGGGTCCATGGGCACGCCCCAGATCCAGTCCGGCAGGGGCGGACCCAGCCACCGCGCCAGACCGGCCCGCCCGCGCGTCGTGAGCGCGAACAGCCGGCGCGCGCGCCGGCCCGACGCGCTCTCGAGCGCCCGGGCGAGCCCGCGCTCCTCCAGCCGCGCGAGCAGCGGGTAGACCGCGCCCGCGCTGCCGCTCCAGTACGGGCTGGGCGAGTCCAGGAAGACCCTGCGCACGGCGTAGGCCGTGCAGGGCCCGCGCTCCCAGAGGATGCCGAGCACGCAGCCCTCCAACTCCGTCGGGGCCGACCGCGGTCCCGCGGAGCGGGGCCGCCCGGCTCCTCGACCCACCGACACCGACATCCCGCCCTCCCGCGCCGACCCGCGCCGAATTGACGCGACCATGACCGACAACCTAGCACGGGGGTCCTATAGTACGAATCGTACCACTGACGCCCGACCCCGACCTGGGGGAGTCCGACCATGACGCCGCCCCTGGTGCTTGCCCTCGCGCTGTCCGCCCTGACCGCAGCCCCACCCGCCGACGGCGCACCCGGTCCGGTCCCCGTGCGCATGGCGCTGCCCGCGCCGGCGTTCCGGCTGCACGGCGACAGCCTCGCGGTTCCGATGGAGAGCTGGCAGGAACGCAGCGTCGTGCAGGTCAGCATCGGCGGGCGCGGCCCCTTCCCGTTCGTGCTCGACACCGGCGCCCAGGGCACGGTCCTGGCAAAGGCCCTTGCCGACTCCCTGCGGTTCCCGGTCGTCGGCGAGGTGCTGCTGGGCAGCCCGCTCGGCGGCGAACCGGTCCCGGCTCGCCTCGTGCGGGTCGAGGGGCTCACGCTGGCCGACGGGCTGGAGGCTTCGCTCTCCTGTGTCGCCGCCGAGATGCCCATGCCGGGCCCGCAGCGCCTCTGGGGCGTGCTCTCCCCCAACGCGTTCCCGGGCCTGCTCGTCACCTGGGACTTCGCCGGTCGTCGCGTCGTCTTCCGACGCGGCTCGCTCCCGGAACCCGACGGCCGTTCGGTGTTCTCCTACGAGGGGGACCCGCTGCCCACCGTGCCGGTGGAGGTGGCGGGCCGACGCCTGCGCATGCACGTGGACACCGGCGCCGCCGGGGGGCTGATCCTTCCGGCCGCGCTGCGCGACAGCCTTCCGCTCGCCGGGCCGCCGACGCCGGGCCGCACCGCCCGGACCGTGGATCGCGAGGTGAAGCTGCTGGAGGCGAAGCTGGCGGGAACCGCCGTCCTCGCCGGACGGGAACTGCGCGAGCCGTCGCTGGAGCTGAACCCGGCGGCGACGACCGGCGCGATCGGCGGCCGGCTGCTCAGCGAGTTCGAGGTCACCCTCGATCCCGCGCAGAGGCGGGTCCGGTTGCGGCCCGTCGGCTCGTCGCTCGACGCGGCCACCAGCTCGGTGCGACCCGCGGCCCCGGCAGACGCGGACCCCGGCGCGGCTTCTGGCGGCCTCGCCGCCATCGCGCCGGAGCTGCCGCAGGGGATGGTCCCACGGCCGCGGCTGGCCACCGGCGGGATGCCCCGAGCCGGGGACTTCGAGGCCTTCGCCCGTGCCGGCTATCGCAGCGTCGTGGACCTCTGCATGCCCGACGAGCCGCGCGGCTTCGACGAGCGGCAGGCGGCCGCAGCCGCCGGGCTCGTGTACGTGAACATCCCCTTCACCCGCGTGACTCTGGGTCCCGCCCATTTCGACGAACTCCGGCGCGTGCTGAGCGATCCGGCGCTCCGTCCCGCCTTCGTCCACTGTGTCGTGGCGAACCGCGTGGGTGGCATCCTGCTGCCCTGGCTGGTCCTCGACGAGGGCCTGGCCGAGGGAGAGGCCGTCGCCCTGGCGCACCGGATCGGCCTGCGAAGTCCCGAGATGGAGCGGGCCGGGCTCGAGTACCTGCGCGCGCAGCGGGACCGCGTGCGGTAGTCGGGCCGGCGGCGGGGATTGCGCGGTCCTCCTTCGACCGCAGAGGATGCTCCCGTGCTGTAACCTATGTCCCCGGTCTGCGCTGCTACCAGTGTCCCCGGTCCGGACCTGTTCGAGTTCTGCGTCCACAAGGTGCACTACTCCGAGCAGTCGGCCTTCAAGCGCATCCGGGTGGCCCGCCTGGCCCGGCAGTTCCCCGCCATCTACGACCTGCTGGCCGAGGGGAAGCTGCACCTGAGCGCGCTCGTGACCTTGTCGGCCCACCTGACGCCCGAGAATGCCGGGGACTTGTTGGCCGCCTCCGTTCACAGGACCAAGGCGCAACTGGAGCAAATGCTGGCGGAGCGGTTCCCTCAGCCGGACCTGCCGGCGATGATCGCCGCGCTGACGCCAACGACTTACGCGTGCCAACTCTCCCCGGGGAGAGTGAAGTTCAGTCCTGCTGAACACGATACCCCGGCGCCGCCGGCTCCCATGGCTCCGCCGCCCCCTCTGGCCAAGGTCGCGCCCCTCGCCCCGCAGCGTTTCGCAGTCCAGTGCACCGTGTCGCAGGAGACCTACGAGAAGCTCGAGCGCGCGCAGGAGCGTCTCGGCCACTCGGTCCCGAACGGCGACCTGGCCCAGGTGCTCGACAGGGCCCTGGATTTGCTCATCGCCCAGCTCGAGCGCCGGAAGTTCGCCAGGACCGACCAGCCGCGCCCGTGCAAGCGCAGCGACGATCCGCGCCACATCCCGGCCAGCGTGAAGCGGGGGGTGTGGGAGCGCGATGGCCGGGGCAGCGTGGCCCCGCAGCGGACTTGTGCGGGTCGGTCGGGCGGCAGGAGGCCGACCGGCCGACAGGTACCTAGGCGACAAGCGGCGACAGGACGTCGCCGCGAGCCGGACCAGCGCTTCGCGCCGGTGCCCCGCGTAGGGGCCATGCCGCCCCGGCCACAAAGCCGACGTCGCCGAGCGCGCCTTCGGGCGCGACTTCATGCACGCGAAACGCGAGATGAAAGTTGAGGCGGCGGCGGGCAACCCGGCTGGGGCGGCATAGGCCAGCGCGATGCCCCGGGAAGGTCTTTCATGCGGTCACGTCATGACCCGCCGCCCCGGCGCGCTGCTCCCGGAGGTTGGCTCCCGGAGGTTGGCTGGACGCCGCCGGGCAGGTGGCGCTATCCTGATTGCCGACGCCACCCGCATGGGGCGGGCGGTCGAGCCCGGAAGGAGGACGACATGGCAGCCCTTGTTCGCGACGCCCATGCGTCACGCACCTTCCGCCGCCGCGCCTAGCGCCTTCTTCGTGCGCCGGGCCGCCCCGGACGGGGCGGCCTTTCTGCTGCCCGCCGCGTGACGCGCCGCCGGTCCCGTTCCCGGGCGAGTCCGTCTCGCCCGCGTCCGCTCGATCCTGACGAAAGGCGTCGTCATCATGTCGCTTCCGGCTCTCGGTTGGACCCCGCGCCTCGCCGAGGCGCTCGCTGCCCTGCATTCCCCCGATCTCGTCCCGGCGCGCGTCGCGCGCCAGGACCGCGACCACTACCTGCTGCTCACCGCCGACGGCGAGCGCGACGGCGTGCCCGCCGGCCGCTTGCGCCACGAGGCGCGCGAGGCGGCCGACCTGCCGGTGACCGGCGACTGGGTCGCGGTGCGCGCCGCGGCCGACGGCGCCGCCACCGTCGTGGCGGTGCTGCCCCGCGCCACGGCCTTCCTGCGCCGCAGCCCCGGCGAGGTCACCGCCGCGCAGGTGGTGGCCGCCAACGTGGACACCGTGTTCGTGGTCACCGGACTCGACGGCGACCTCAACCTGCGCCGCCTCGAGCGCTACCTCGTCGCCGGCCGGGAGAGCGGCGCCGCCCCGGTGCTGGTCCTCAACAAGGCCGACCTCGTCAGCGACCTCGACGCCGTGCGCGTGGCGGTCGAGGCGGTCGCCGGCGGCGCGCCGGTGGTGGCGGTGAGCGCGCGCGAGCGGCGGGGGCTCGAGGCGCTGGCCACCTGGCTCGTGCCCGGCGGCACGGTGGCGCTGCTCGGCTCGTCGGGCGTGGGCAAGTCCACGCTGGTCAACGCCCTGCTCGGCGCCGAGCGTCAGGCCACGCAGGAGGTGCGCGCCGACGATTCGCGCGGACGCCACACGACCTCGGCGCGCGAGCTGATCCCGCTGCCGGGCGGCGCGCTGCTGCTCGACACCCCGGGCATGCGCGAGCTGGGGCCGTGGAGCGACGGTCTCGAGATGTCGGGCGCCTTCCCCGACGTGGCCGCGCTGGCCGCGGGCTGTCGCTTCCGCGACTGCCGGCACGAGCAGGAGCCGGGCTGCGCGGTGCGCGAGGCGGTCGAGCGGGGCGGGCTCGACGCGGCGCGGCTGGAGGGCTGGCACCGGCTCCAGCGCGAGCTGCGCTGGCTGACCAGCCGCCGCGACGCGCGCGCACGCGCCGAGGAGGAGGGTCGCTGGAAGGCGATCGCGCGCGCCGTGAAACAGCACCCAAAGCTGCGCCGCTGGCAGTGAGCGGCCGGGGGCGGGCGGGCGACGACGCGGCGGGCCCGGGTCCGGGGAGATGCGTGTCCCGGCCCGGCGCGGATCAGCGCCGCGGTGCCGGCGGCAGGACCAGCGCGCGCTCCAGCGCG
>JAXDBZ010000061.1:0-3588 GCA_034678345.1 Candidatus Eiseniibacteriota bacterium | reverse complement strand
GGGCCGAATTGACCAGCCCACCTACGAACGCCAGCGGGACAAACTCCGGGAGGAGCTCACCCTCGCGGAGATGGCTCTCAGCGACGCCAGGCTTGCCGAGTTGGACATCGAGGGTGTGCTGGGGTTCGCGGAGCACGTCCTGACAAACGCAGGGCGCCTATGGACTGAGGTCCCGTTGGATCAGAAGCAGAGGCTGCAGCAGGCGCTCTTCCCAATGGGGCTGGATTTCGACGGTGCGGGATTTGGAACCCCCGTAACCTGTTTGGCGTTTACGCAGTTGCAGCTCTCACAGGCCGGAGATTCAAGTTTGGCGTCCCCAACGGGATTCGAACCCGTGTCGCCGCCGTGAAAGGGCGGTGTCCTGGGCCTCTAGACGATGGGGACGCGGCTGCGGGAGCGGCACACCTTAGTGGCGTTCGCGCGCCGGACGCAAGCGGGACGCGCGGCCGCCGTCCTCCTCCTCAGAACGCGGGCGGCGCCGGCGCGGCTCAGGGCCTGGCGGCGAGCGTGCGGCTGATGATGCGCGCTTCGTCCACCAGCCCGCGTTCGATCAGGGCGTTGGCCTCGCGCTCCGCCGCGGCGCGGCTGGCGTAGGCGCCCACGACGACGGCGTGCATCGTCACGCCCTCGCTCGGCACGGCGGCGATGCGCACGGCCGGGATGCCCGCGGCATTGAGCCGCGCGACCTCGGTCTGGGCCCGCGCGCGGTCGAGATAGGTGCCGACGGCGATGCCGAACTCCAGCCGGGTCGCGGGCGCGGTGCCCGTAGACGGGGGAGCGGTCGCGGGCGCTGCGCCGACCGGGGGCAGCACCGCGGCCTGCGGCGGGGGGGCGGCTGCCGGCGCGGCGGGCACGGTGGCCGACACCGAGTCGGTGCGCGCCGTGTCGGGCATCGTGGTCTGCGTGCTGTCGGCGGTCGGTGACGGCACCACCTGCTCGGCGGGTGCCACAGCGGCGGGCACGGTTGTCGACTGCTGCTGCCAGGGACCGAAGCGGTAGAGCAACACGGCGGTGATGCCGACCACGGCGACGACGGCCACGCCGACCAACACCCGCAGCATCAGTCCGCCCGTCTTGCCCTCGCCTTCCTCGGCGCCTGCCTCGTCGTCGCCGGTGGGCGACCAGCGCGGCGGACGCCAGTCCGCGCGCGTGCTCGGCGACTCGGCCGGGAGCGGCTCGACCGCGCTCTCCGCCGCGTAGCGCGTGCGGATGGGCGCGGGGGGCTCGGGCGCGGCCTGTGGCTCCGCCTCGGGCTGTGGCGCGCTCTCCGCGACGGACTCGGGCGTCTCCGGGGCCGGAGGCGGCACCTCGGCGCCGGCCTGGCGTGCCGCGGCCAGTTCGGCCTCGGACTGCTTCACGAGCGAGGCGACCCAGGCCTCCCAGCGGGTGGCCTGCGCGTCGGGCACCGGGCCCGCGCCCAGCGGAGCAGCCGCCGGGATGATGGTCTCGGGCTCCGGCGTGGCGATTGGCGCGGCGGGCTCAGGCATCGCCAGGGGCGCCGCCTCGGCGACGGGCTCGGGAGCCGGCTGGGGCTCGACCTGCGCAACTGGTTCCGGAACCAGTTCGGGCTCGGGCGGCGCGGGCGGTGGCGGTGGTGGCGCGACCGGCTCCGGCACGACAGGCTCGGGCTCGGCGACCGGAAGCGGCGGAGGCGCAGGCATGGGCGCCGTCGCAGCCGCAGGCGGCTCGGGCGCGCGTGGCGCCACGGCCGCGGGCCACGCGGGCAGCGGCGGCGGCAGGCGCGGATCGGTCTCGGCCGCGGGCAGCACGCTCTGGAACGACGTCTCCACCGCGGCGGCGCGGATGTGCGCCAGGGTGACGCTCGGGGAGCCGTCCACGAACGCGTCGATCATGGCCTGCGCGCAGATCTGGTTGATCTCGCGCGGGATGCCGTTGGTGACAGTGTGCACCTCGGCGCAGGTGTCCACGGGGAAGAGCCGCAGCGGATCGCCGCCGGCGGCGCCGACGCGGTGGTGGATGTAGTGCGCGGTCTCCTCGCGGCCGAGCGGGCGCAGGCGGTAGTGCACGGCGACGCGCTGGCGCAACTGCCGCAGCTCGGGCGCCGACAGCCGCATCTCCAGCTCGGGCTGGCCGACGAGGAAGATCTGCAGCAGCTTCTCGCCGCTGGCCTCAAGGTTCGACAGCAGCCGGACCTCCTCGAGCAGCTCGCGGTCGAAGTTCTGCGCCTCGTCGATGAGCAGGATGGCGCGCTCGCCACGCCCGCGCAGCGCGAGCAGGTGCCGCTCGAACTGGGCCATGGCCTGCGGCTTGGTGATGGGCTGCGGCAGGGTGATGCCGAAGCGCAGGCAGATCTCCTCGAGCAGCTCGCCGCGCGTGAGGGCCGAGTTCGTGATGAGCGCCACCGAGACGCGCGCCTGCAGCTCGCCGAGGGCCTCGAAGATGGCCGTGGTCTTGCCCGTCCCGACCTCGCCGGTGATGAGCACGAACGGCTCGAGGTTCTCGATCCCGTAGCGCAGGTGGGCGAGCGCCTCCTGGTGCTCGGGGCTGGGATAGACGAAGCGCGGCTGGTGCCCCGAGACGAAGGGGTTCTCGCGGAGTCCGAAGTGGCTCTCGAACATGGTCAGCGTCCCTGGACCGTGGTCATGGTCATCGGCAGATGGCGCGCCGGCCCTGCCGCCGCGGCGGGCTCACTCCCGCTCGGCCGGCAGCAGCTCGGTCACGGTGAAGAGGGCCGTGAACGGGTAGCCGCGCTGCTGGAAGATCTGGGCGGCGCCCTGGTCGCGGTCCACCACCGCGAGCACCCGGACGACCTGTGCCTTGTAGGACTCGGCGGCCTCGGCGGCGACCAGGGCGCTCTCGCCGCTGGTGATGACGTCGTCGAGGATGACGACCCGCTTGTGCCCGGCGAGGTTGCCCTCGACCTGGCCGCGGGTGCCGTGGGTCTTGCTGGTGCGGCGCACGAAGAAGCCGTCGAGCGGTCGGCCGTGACGGGCGCTGTGCAGCATCAGACCGGCCACCAGGGGGTCGGCGCCGAGGGTGAGACCACCCACCGCCGTGACGTCCTCCGGCTCGATGAGCTCCCAGAACAGCTTCGAGATCCACTCCAGTCCCCGCGGATGGAGGCTGGTCTTGCGCACATCGATGTAATAGTTGGACGTGGCGCCCGAGCTGAGGACGAACTCACCGAAGCGCATCGAGCGCTCGAGCAGCATGCGGCGCAACTGGTCGCGATCCGTGCTCTCCAAGGCGGCTCCCTGGTCCGAGGTGGTACGGCAGCAGCGCGGGAGTCTGCCTGCCCCCGCGGCCGGGGTCAAGGAGCCGGGCTCCGGCGGCCTCGGGCGCGTGCCGTGGCGGGATGGGCGCGGCGCGCGGGCCGCGCTGAGGTCTTGACCGGGCTTTCGCCCCGTCCCTAGACTTGCTCGACGTCGCGGCCGGGCCGTCGCTCCCGTATGACGGCGGCCGCGAACCACTTTCCCGGGGGCCCCGTGCGATCCCTGCCGGCAGCGGTCGTGCTCGCCATCCTGCTCCTGCCGTCGGCCGCGGCCGCCGCGCTCGACCGGCCCGTCGTGGGCCCGGGGCGCGAGCCGGTGACCGGTCCGGGCTACGTGGCCGACCGCGCACTCGTGC
>JAXDBZ010000060.1:0-15178 GCA_034678345.1 Candidatus Eiseniibacteriota bacterium | reverse complement strand
GCCGCTCGGGCGCCAGCTGGCGCAGCTGCCGCGCGCCGTGTGGTCGGCCCCGGCGGCGCGCGGCGCGGCGGCGCTGCTGCGCGGGTCCCGGCCGGACGTGGCCCACGTGCACGCGCCCAGCCGTTATCTCACGCCGTCGGTGCTGCGCCCGCTCGAGCGCGCCGGCGTGCCGGTGGTGATGACGCTGCACGACTTCAAGCCCTGGTGCACGAACCGCGTGCTGTTCGCGCACGGCGAGCCCTGCGAGCGCTGCCGCGGCGGGCGGCACTGGCGCGCGCTCGCCACCGGCTGCGTGCAGGGCTCGCGCGCGAAGAGCGCGGTGGGGATGGTCGAGGCCTACGCGCACGACGCGCTGGGCGCCTACCGCGCCGTGCGGCGCTGGATCGCGCCCTCGCGCTTCGTGCTCGAGAAGGCGGTCGAGCTGGGCGCGGACCGCGCGCGGCTGCGGCTCGTGCCGCACGGGGTCGAGCCCGGGGCGGCCGCGGCGCACGCGCCGGTGGACGGGCGCTACGTGCTGTTCGCCGGGCGGCTGTCGCTCGAGAAGGGCGTGCGTCTGCTGCCGGCGCTGGCCGCGCGTATCGCGCCGGTGCCGCTGGTGGTGGCGGGCGGCGGGCCGCTGGAGGCCTGGCTGGCGGGCGCGGTGGTCCTCGCCCCGAACCTGCGGCCGCTCGGGCACCGCGACGCCGGCGAGGTGCGCGCGCTGGTGCGGGGTGCGGCGGTGGTGGTCGTGCCCTCGCTCTTCTACGAGACCTACTGCTACGCGGCGGCCGAGGCGCTGCTGGACGGCCGGCCGGTGGTGGCCTCGGGCATCGGCGCCGTCCCCGAGCTGGTCGAGCACGAGGTGACCGGCCTGCTCGTGCCGCCGGGCGACGCGGCGGCGCTGGCCGCGGCGGTCTCCCGCGCGCTGGCCGACCCGGCGGCGGCGGGCTGGGGCGAGGCGGGCCGCGCGCGCGTGCTCGCCGCCGGCGACCCGGCGCGGCACATCGAGGCGCTCACCGCGGTGTACCGCGAGGCGATGGCGGGCGCCTAGCCCCGCAGTCGTGACTCCCAGGGCGCGACGTCGTTCTCCAGCTCGACGCCGAGGCCGGCGGTCAGGCGGGTCACCAGGTTGAACAGCGCGGCGATCGCCGTGGCCTTGAGGATGGCGACGTCGTCGAAGCCGTACTCGCGCAGGCGCGCGACGTCGTCCTCCGTGCGTTCGGCGGGCTCGCAGGTGAGCGCCACGGCGTGGTCGAGCAGCACGCGGTCGCGCGCCGGCAGGTCGGCCTCGCGGTAGTCGCGGGCCACGGCGCGGGCCAGCGGCTCGTCGCCGAGCGCGCGGGCCAGCCGCGGGCCGTGGTGGGCGAGGCAGTACCCGCAGCCGTTCACGGCGGCGACCGCGACGACGATGGACTCCGCCTGGGCGCGGCTGAGCGGCGCCGGATCGTCCATCACGGCGCGGACCAGGCCGAAGAACGTGTCGAGCACCTTCGGCGCCGGCGCGCACGCCTGCCACAGGTGGCCCACCCGGCCCTCCGGATGGAGCGCGCGGATGCGTTCGTAGATGCGGGCGAGATCCCCGTCGGCCTCGGCGGGCGGGATGCTTCGGGTCCAGCTCATGGTCGTCCCCTCTGGTTCCTCCGGCGGCGGATGCTACACCCCGGCGGCGCCGGCATCGAGGTCCGGGCCGCGTCGCGGGGCCGGGGCGGCGCGTGGCGGCGGGCCGCGATCGGCCCGCACCGCGCGGTCGTCCGCCGCATCGAAATGCTGGTCTGGAGCGGTTGACACTGCTCGGGAGCGGGGACTACCTTGCCCCCGCTGCTTCGCACGCGATCCCCTCGGAGTGTCCTCGTCGGACCTGCGCCCGGATCCCCGCCGCAGGTTCCCCGACCGTGGTCGCCTCGTACCGCAGGCCACCGCTCCTCGTCCGAACCGGAGGAGAACCGTCATGGCGTGGAAGGACATCGAGCCGAAGAAGTTCTCGTGCATCCGTGAGCTCAAGGGTATCTCGGCGCGCACGATGGAGGAGCACTACGAGATCTACAAGGGCTACGTCCCCAAGGTGAACGAGATCCAGAAGAAGCTCGACACCGTGGAGCGCGGCACCGCCAACCAGATCTACAGCGACCTGCGCTCGCTGCGCGTGGACCTGTCGTTCGCGGTGGGCGGGGTGAAGAACCACGAGATCTATTTCGGACACCTCGGTGGCGACGGCGGGAAGCCCGCGGGCCGGCTGCTCGAGCAGATCGAGCGGGACTTCCCTTCGTACGAGGCCTGGCTGGCCGACTTCAAGGCGAGCGGGATGGCGGGACGCGGCTGGGTGTGGCTGGCGTACGACCACGACTTTCGGATGCTGACCACGGTCGTGGGCGACGCGCAGAACACGTTCCCCTCGTGGAACGCCACGCCGATCCTGGCCATGGACCTGTACGAGCACGCGTACATGATCGACTACGGTCGGGCGCGCGCCAAGTACATCGAGGCGTTCTTCGATAACCTGGACTGGGGCGTCGTCGCGCGGAACCTGGAGCGCGCCCTCGCCATGCAGTCCGCACTGAAATAGCCCGGGACGGGCGACCGTCCCACGGGCCGGGCCCGTCGCTCCGCCGCCGCCGCGCCTGACGCGGGACGGCGGACGCGAGGCCCGGCGCCGCTTTCCGGAGGACGCATGGCGAGCAACGTGCTACCCGTCATCGGCCGGCCCGCGCCGGACTTCACGCTCCCCTCGACCACGGGCGAGCCCATCTCGCTGAAGCAGTTCAAGGGGAAGAAGACGGTCGTGCTCTACTTCTACCCGAAGGACGAGACGCCCGGGTGCACGCGCGAGGCCTGCGACTTCCGCGACCACGCCGAGGAGTTCGAGCAGGCCCGGGTGGTCGTGCTCGGTGTCTCGACCGACCCGATGGAGTCCCACCTGCGCTTCCAGGCCAAGCAGAAGCTGCCGTTCCCCCTGCTCTCGGACGAGGACGCCGCGGTCTCGAAGCTCTACGGCGTCTACAAGCAGAAGAACCTCTACGGCAAGAAGCACCTGGGCATCGAGCGCACGACCTTCGTGATCGACCGGACCGGCCGCGTCGCGCAGATCTGGCCCAAGGTGAAGGTGGACGGCCACATCCAGGACGTCCTGGACTTCGTGGCCGGGGACTGAGCCGGCGGAGGTGCTCCGCCGGAGGCCGAACCGTGGAGATCGAGCCGAGGCAGCCGGTGCCGGTGTTCCCGCTGCCGAACGTCGTGCTCTTCCCGCACGCCGTGGTCCCGCTGCACATCTTCGAGCTGCGCTACCGCACGATGATCCGCGACGCGCTGGCCGGCGAGCGCCTGCTGGCCATCGCCCTGCTGCGGCCGGGCTGGGAGCGCGAGTACCACGGCAGCCCGGCGTTCCACGACCTCGCCTGCCTGGCACGCATCGAGTCGGTCGAGTGGCTGCCGGACGACTGCTACGACCTCAAGCTCCTCGGCGTGGCGCGGGTGCGGCTGGGCGCGGCGACGCGCGAGTTCCCCTACCGCGCGGTGCGGGCGACGGTGCTGCCCGAGGCGCCCTACAGCGAGGACGACCCGCTGGTCCTGAGCGAGCGCCGCGGCCTGGCGGCGCTCTACCGGCGGCTGGTCGAGCGGCCGGAGGCGGACGTGTCCATGCCGTTCGCCTCGCTGGTGAACGGCGTGTGCATGACGGCGCCGCTGGAGGCGGAGGAGCGCTTCGAGCTGCTGGCGCTCGACAGCGTGGTCGAGCGCGGCCACCGCGTGCGCGAGCTGGCGGCGCGCCACCTGCGCGACGGCAGCACGACGGAGCCCGGCGAGCACAACTAGCAGCCCCTTGACAGGCCTTTGGGCCTCCGGGGTGTTTCGACCGTCGCCCCGAGCTGGCGGGCCCCCAAATCGCCGCAGTCGCGCGGACGCACGATTCCGGGATGCGTTTTGAAATCGCCTCGGGCTGTGCGCCGTTGTGCGCTCTGCGCGCATCCCTGAGAGCCGAAAATGGGCGTGCTACAGTCCGTGCGCACGCCGCCCCCGTGACCCGCAATTCGCCCGCCCCCGCGAGGTCACGTTCATGAGCCGCTACTCGCTCAAGCACCTGCCCGACTCGGCCCTCCTGCGCAGCTTCGATGCCCTCGACGGCCAGGTCTGCGGCAACCTTGCCCTGCTCGTCGCCCACATCGCCGAGGTGGACGTGCGCCGGCTCTACGCCCCCATGGGCTACCCCTCGATGTTCGAGTTCTGCCTCCGCCGCATGCACCACTCCGAGGACGAGGCCTACCGGCGCATCCGGGCGGCCCGCCTGGCCCGCCAGTTCCCCGCCATCTACGACCTGCTGGCCGAGGGGAAGCTGCACCTGACCGCCCTGACCCTGCTGGCGCCGTACCTGAGGGGGGAGAACGCGGACGAGCTGCTGGCGGCAGCGGTGCACAGGAGCAAGGCCCAGATCGAGCAGCTCATCGCCGAGCGTTTCCCGCAGCCGGACTTGCCGACGATAATCGCCCCACTGGCGGCAACGAGTTGCGGCGGCCAACTCGCTCCGGAGCGAGTGATTTTCACCCGTCCTGAACACGGCGTCCCCGCGACGGCGGCTTCCGCCCCGCCCGCCAAGGTCGCGCCCTTGGCCCCGCAGCGTTACGCCGTCCAGTTCACCATGGACCAGGCGACCCGCGACGACCTGGCCTACGCGCAGGCCCTGCTCGGCCACGTCATCCCTAACGGCGACGTGGCCCAGGTGTTCGCCCGGGCGCTCAAGGCCCTGATCGCCAGGCTCGAGCAGCAGAAGTTCGCGAAGACCGATCGCCCGCGCACCAGCCGCTACAGCGACGACGCCCGGCACATCCCGGCCGAGGTGAAGCGGGCGGTCTGGGAGCGCGACGGCGGGCAGTGCACGTTCATGGGCGAGGGCGGGCATCGCTGTGAGTCGCGCACCCGGCTGGAGTACGACCATGTCGAGCCGGTGGCAAACGGCGGCCACCCCACGGTGAAGGGCCTGCGGCTGCGCTGCCGGGCGCACAACCAGTTCGAGGCCGAGCGCGGGTTCGGGCGCGACTTCATGAACACGAAGCGTGAGACGCGGGGCAAGCCGCCCCTGCCCGAGCACGTGCTCGAGGTCATCCCCTGTCTGCGCCGGCTGGGCTGCCGGATGGACGAGGCGAGGGACTGGGCCGCAGCCTGCGCGGACATGCCGCAGGCTTCGCTCGAGGACCGGCTCCGCCACGCGCTTGCGTGCTCCGGGAGGCATCTGGCCCGCCGCACCGGCTGAGCCGGCGCCGCCGGGCACGGGCCGGCCCGCCGCTCGCGCCCACGCACAGGCTAGTGGCATAGGCGCGGCCGCGCGGGCGGCGCGTTGCCGCGGTGCGCGTGGCCCCCTAGACTGCGCGCGTCCTTGCCGACGCCGGCCGCTGGGAACCACCGCCCCGGGAGAACCCCATGAGCGTCTTCCTCGCCATCTCGCCGTTGATCCTCATCTTCCTGCTCATGACCGTCTGGCGTCGCACCGCCGACGTCGCCGGGCTGGTGGGCTGGATCTACACGGCGGTCCTCGCCGCCCTCTACTTCCACACCTCGTGGCAGGTCATCCTGGTCGGCTCGCTGGCGGGCGTGGTGGCGAGCTTCCCCGTGAGCCTCATGGTGGTGACCTCCATCTTCCAGATCAACGTCATGGAGGAGGCCGGCGCCATCCGGCGGCTGGTCGTGTTCATGAAGACGCTGGTACGCGACAGCCGCGCCGCGCAGGTCATGCTCATCAACGTCGGCGCCGGCACGCTGCTGGCCGCGCTCGGCGCCACGCCGGTCTCGATCCTGCCGCCCATCATGCTCTCGCTCGGCTACGGCGCCTTCGTCGCCATCGCCCTGCCGGCCATCGGCTACGACGCGCTCTGCACCTACGCGCTGCTGGGCGTGCCGGTGGTGGTCTTCGCCGACGTGGCCAAGGGCATCACCGGCATCGACTTTACGCCGGCGCAGGTGGGGCTCTACTTCGCGCAGTACATGCCGGTGATCACCTCGCTCATCGCTCTCTCCATGCTCTGGCTGGTGGGCGGCTGGAAGGAGGTCGGCCGCGGCTGGGCGGCGGCGCTGCTCACCGGGCTGACCGCCGGGTTCGTCGCCATCGGCATGAACGTCGCCGGCCTGCCGTCGCTCACCGGCGTGGTCGCCGGGGCCTGCGTCGTAGCGGTCATGCTGCTCTATGTGCGCCTGCGCGGGCACCGGCTCGTGGACCGCTCGGTGCTGGGGGAGGAGGACCACCGCGTCGAGGCGGGCATGGGCCTGACGCTGGCGGTGCTGCCGTGGATCCTGCTGGTGGTGTTCAGCGCGATCACGAACTACGCGGGGTTCGGGCTCTACGACGTGCTGTTCAAGAAGCTGGCGATGCCGGTCGAGATCGTGCCGGGCCGGCCCGAGCGGATGCGGATGCTGTGGCAGGCCTACACCTGGGTGCTCGTCGCCACGCTCATCGCCATCCCGTTCTACCGCATGGGCGCGGCGAAGCTGGCCGCCGCCGGCCGCAAGACGCTGCGCCGCGCGCCGCGCCCGGCGTTCGCGGCGGCGATCTACTTCGCCATCGCCTTCGTGCTGAACCACAGCGGCAAGACGCCGGCGGTGCTCGACGGCAAGCCGGGCTGGGCGATGGATGCGGCGGGGCTCAACATGGTCAAGGTGGTGGCCGACGCCTCGGCCGGTCTGTTCGGACAGGCCTACGCGGGCGTGGCGGCGTTCCTCGGCCTGCTGGGCGGCTTCATCAGCGGCAGCGAGGCGAGCGCGATCGCGATGCTCTCGAAGCTGCACTTCGAGACGATGGCGCAGATCTTCACCGGCACCGACCCGGAGCGCCTGCTGCGCGTCAGCCTGCTGGTGGCGGCGGTGAGCGGCATCGGCGGGGGGCTCGCCTCGGTGATCTCGCCGGCCAAGCTGCAGAACGCGGCGGCGGTGATCGACAAGATCGGCATGGAGAGCCAGGTCATCCGCGCCACGGTGGTCATCGCCATCCTGATGGTGCTGGCCGCGGCGCTGATGACGTTCGTGTTCCTCGCGCGGATGTAGGGGGGGCTCTACAGCGCCGTCAGCCCGAACAGGCGCTTGAAGCCGCAGCTCACCTCGGCGCGGAAGAACCAGCCGCCGTCGTCGTGTGTGTAGAAGTCGCCCGGCGCCATCCACTCGCCCACGACGTGCCCGCGCCACGCGTCGTTCAGCCTGTAGTCCGCGCGGCCCTGGAACATGTCGCCGCGGTGCGTGCCGCTCCCGTAGATCGCCGGCTTGCCGGGGAAGCGATGGAAGGCGTCCATGCGGTGGTAGGCGGCGCGCAGGTCGAGCGCCTTCACCGGGGTGGCCCGGATCTCCACCTGGAACATGGACAGGTTCGTCCAGTAGGCGGCGCCGCGCTCGGAGGCCAGCGTGTAGATGTACAGGTCGCTCCAGCGCGGGTAGCGCGAGAAGAGCGGATTCCAGCCCTCGTTCTCCAGACTCGTGCGGGGGTTGTCGCCCGAGAGTCCCGTGTAGCCCAGAGTCAGCGAGGGTTTCCACGCACCGGCGAACGCCTTCGTCGCGGAAGCCTGGCCGCCCCAGGCGATGGCGTCGGGCTCGGGAGCCCCGGGGAACTGTGCCGCCAACTCGGCCTTCATCGTCCAACCGCGCGCCAGGGGGCGCGCGACACGGCCGCCCAACGTGGGGATGAGCCGCTCCTCGTGCTCCTCGCTCTTGACGAAGCCGTACAGGTCCGCGGTGCCGACCCTGCAGGGCGTGGGGCCGCTCCAGTAGAGGCCCATCGCCGTCTCGTCCCACTCGATGAGAGAGCGGTGCTGGTCGTGGATGGGCGGCAGGTAGCGGTCGCGGTACGGGTTGGAGATGAACATCACGTCGAGACGCGAATCCCCCGTGACCTTCGATCCCACGATCGCGTTGAAGTAGGCGGTGCGCGAACCGTCGAGCGGGCCACCGTCCGTGAGGATGAAGCCGTCGCCGCGCGAGATGTTCTGCCGGCCCACCCGCAGCGAGGCGCCGTCGGCGAAGCGGTGCTCGAGGTAGAGCGTCTCGAAGACCGTTTCGTCGAGCGTCAGGGCCAGCTTCGGCATCGTCCACTTCTTGCTCTCGTTGCACAGCCCCACCGCCAGGTCGGTGTTCCCGCCCAAGGTCAGCTTCACCCAGGCGCGCGTGCGGAAGCGCCACTGGTGCCGCGCGTCGAGCGCGTCGGCGTCGAAGTCGGTGCTGTTGTCCCAGTTCTCGGTGCGGACGCGCTCCTCGAAGCCGGTCTCGATCCGGTTCGGGGGCAGGTCGCCGGCACGCGCCGTGGCGGCGGCGACGGTGGCGAGGAACAGGGCGGCCAGGAGGAGGCGAAGCGTGCGCTCGCGCGCGGCGGGTCTGCGGTCGTGGTCGGTCATGGGCGCGGACGCTAGACCCCGGCCCGCGGCGGCGCAAGACCGGCGGGACCGGCGTCGCGTGCCGGGGCACGCGCGCGGCCCGGGCTCCTTGTCACTCCCGGACGCGGCGGCTAGACTGCGGCCGACATGAGACCGCCCATCGAGCCCTTCCGCATCAAGGTGGTGGAGCCGCTGCGGCGCGTCGGCCGCGCGGAACGCGAGCGCCTGCTGCAGGAGGCGGGCCTCAACCTCTTCGCCGTCCCCGCCGAGAGCGTCTTCGTGGACCTGCTCACCGACAGCGGCACCTCGGCGATGAGCGACCGCCAGTGGGCCGGCATGATGACCGGCGACGAGTCGTACGCCTGCTGCCGCAACTTCTATCACTTCCGCGACGCGGTGCAGGAGATCTTCGGCTACCCGATCGTCATCCCCACGCACCAGGGACGCGCCGCCGAGCACCTGCTGCTCGCCAGCCGGCTCAAGCCGGGCGACGTGGTGCCGAGCAACACGCACTTCGACACGACCCGGGCCAACGTCGAGTACCAGGGTGCCGAGGCGCGCGACCTGGTCATCGACGAGGGGCTCGATCCGCAGAACCTGCACCCCTTCAAAGGCAACCTCGACCCGGCCAAGCTCGACCGGGCCATCACCGAGCTGGGGCGCGAGCGCGTGCCGCTGGTGATGATGACGGTCACGAACAACTCGGGCGGCGGACAGCCGGTCTCGATCGAGAACGTGCGCGCGGTGCGCGCCGTCTGCGACCGCCACGGGCTGCCGCTCATCTTCGACGCCTGCCGCTTCGCCGAGAACTGCTGGTTCATCCGCGAGCGCGAGCCGGGCTGGGCGCAGCGCGACGTCAAGGACATCGCCCGCGAGCTGTTCTCCTACGGCGACGGCTGCACGATGAGCGCCAAGAAGGACGCGCTGGTGAACATCGGCGGCTTCATCGCGCTCAAGGACGAGGCCTGGGCGACGAAGATCCGCGAGCTGCTCATCCTGTTCGAGGGCTTCTCCACCTACGGCGGGCTGGCCGGCCGCGACCTCGAGGCGATGGCCATCGGGCTGCACGAGGTGCTGGACGAGGAGTACCTGGCCTACCGCGTCGGCCAGGTGGCCTACCTGGGCGACCTGCTCGTGCAGGCCGGCGTGCCGATCGTGCGACCGCCCGGCGGCCACGCGATCTACGTGGACGCGCGCGCCTTCCTGCCGCACCTCCCGCAATCGCAGTTCCCCGGACAGGCGCTGGTGGTGGCGCTGTACCGCGAGTTCGGCATCCGCGCGGTGGAGATCGGCAGCCTGATGTTCGGCCACCGCGACCCGAAGACGGGCGCGGCGGTGTACCCGAAGCTCGACCTGGTGCGGCTGGCCGTGCCGCGCCGCGTGTACACGAACGAGCACCTGCGTTACGTCGCGGAGGCGGTCATCGCGCTGCACCGCGACCGCGACCGGCTGCGCGGCCTGCGCCTGACGTGGGAGGCCCCCACGCTGCGGCACTTCACCGCGCGGCTGGAGGAAGTGGGCGCGGCCGCCCCCGCCGCGCGCTGAGGTCCGGCAACGGCGGCGCGCCCCCGGCGCCGCGAGGAGCGTGATCGGCCATGAGCGTCGTCAACCGCGGTTTCGCCCTGACCTGGCTGGGCCACCACACCTTCAAGCTCGTCACGCGCGGCGCGCGCGTGGTGCTCATGGACCCGTGGGTCGAGGGCAACCCGGCCTGTCCGAAGGAGCTGCGCTCCTTCGACCGCCTCGACGTGATGACCATCAGCCACGGCCACGGCGACCACATGGCAGACGCGGTCACGCTGGCGAAGAAGCACAAGCCGACGGTGATCAGCAACTTCGAGATCCAGCTCTATCTCGAGCGCAAGGGCCTGACGGGCCTCGTCGGCATGAACAAGGGCGGCACGGTGGAGGCGGCCGGGCTCCGGTTCACCATGGTCCACGCCATCCACTCGAGCGGCATCCCCGACGGGGGCAACGTCCTCTACGGCGGCGAGGCGGCGGGCTTCGTCGTCACCCTCGAGGACGGGACGCGCATCTACCATGCCGGCGACACCGCCGTGCACGCCGAGATGGCGCTCATCGGCGAGCTGTACCCGCCCGACATCGCGCTGCTGCCGATCGGCGACCTCTTCACCATGTCGCCGCGGGAAGCCGCGGTGGCCGCGCGCATGCTGAAGCCGCGCTGGATCGTGCCGGCCCACTACGGCACGTTCCCCGCCCTCACCGGCACGCCCGAGATGCTGCGCGAGGAGCTGAAGAAGCTGGGCCTCGATGCGCAGGTCGTGGCGCTGCGCCCGGGCGAGACGCTGGAGTAGGACGGGCCGGGCCGCGCGCCCGTGGCGCCGACCACGCCAAGCTGGCTCTCCCCGTAGATGCCAATGCGCCGGCCGCCCTTACCGCACCGGCGCCGCGCCGGCTGGCGCGGGTGCCCCGGTCCGTCGTAGGTTAAGGGCGTTCCCCCGCGCCCGGTCGCTTTTCGCTTGCCTCACGGCGTCGCGGCGGTATAAGCAGACGTTTCCCGGCACCCACACCATCGTCCTCAGACGGAGGAGCAGCGTGTCCGACATCCGACCCTTCCGCGGCATCCGCCCCCGGCCCGACCTGGCGGCGGCGATCGCGGCGCCACCCTACGACGTGGTGGACTTCGACGAGGCCCGGGCCTACGTCGCCGACAAGCCCCACAGCTTCCTGCGCATCGAGAAGTCCGAGATCCAGCTGGAGAAGGGGCTCGAGACCCTCGACCCGCGAATCTTCGAGAAGGGCCGCGAGACCCTGCGGGCCTGGCTGGCGGAGGGGCTGCTCGTGCGGGACGCGACGCCGTGCTTCTACCTGTACCGGCAGAAGATGGGCGACCACGTGCAGACCGGCGTGGTGGCGGGCGCCTCGGTCGCCGAGTACCAGCGCGACCTCATCAAGAAGCACGAGCACACCCGCAAGGACAAGGAGGACGAGCGCACGACCCACGTGGACGTGCTGTCGGCCAACACCGGCCCCGTCTTCCTGACCTACCGTGCCCGGTCCGAGCTGGACGCCTTCGTGCGCCGGGTCTGCGCCCGTCCGCCCGACGTGGACTTCACCGCCGAGGACGGCATCGGGCACACGCTGTGGGTGGTCGCGGCGCCCGCCGAGGTGGCGGAGTTGCGCGGGCTGTTCGCCGCGATCCCGCACCTGTACGTGGCCGACGGGCACCACCGCTCCGCCGCCGCCTCGCGCGTGCAGCAGCTGCGGAAGGCGCGCGACCCGAAGCCCGCGGGGGAGGCCGGCTACGACTTCTTCCTCACCGTGATCTTCCCGCACGACCAGATGAAGATCATGGAGTACAACCGGGTGGTGAACGACCTGCACGGGCTGAGCGAGGAGGCGTTCCTGACGAAGGTGGCGGAGAAGTTCGACGTGGCGGGCGCGGCCCAGGCGAGCCCGGAGCGGGCGCGCTCGTTCGGCATGTACCTGGGCGGGCGCTGGCACCGGCTGGCGGCGAAGCCCGGCACCTTCCCGGAGCGGGACCCGGTGCACAGCCTCGACGTCGCCATCCTGCAGGACAACCTGCTCGGGCCGGTGCTGGGCATCGCCGACCCGCGCACCGACAAGCGCATCCAGTTCGTCGGCGGCATCCGCGGCACGGCCGAGCTCGAGCGGCGGGCGCGGGAGAGGGGCGGCGTGGCCTTCGCCCTGTACCCGACCAGCATCGAGCAGCTCATGGCCATCGCCGACGCCAACGAGGTCATGCCGCCGAAGTCCACGTGGTTCGAGCCCAAGCTGCGCTCGGGCATGGTGGTGCGGAGCCTGGACGAATGAGCGGCGCGTGCCGCCGCGTGAAAGGGGGACCGTCGTGCTGATCCTGATCGCTGACAAGTTCGACGACGTGCTGCCGGAGAAGCTCAAGCGGTTCGGCGAGGTGACGTCCGACATCGCGCGTCTGCCCGAGGCCGACGTGGTGCTGGTCCGCGCCGCGACCAAGGCGGACAAGGCCTTCTTCGAGAAGGCCACGAAGATCAAGCTCATCGTCCGCGGCGGCGTGGGCACCGACAACATCGACAAGGCCGCGGCGAAGGAGAAGGGGTGCGAGGTGCTCAACACGCCCAAGGCCTCGTCGATCGCGGTGGCCGAGCTGACCTTCGCCATGATGCTGGCGGTCCCCAACCGCCTGATCGAGGCGCACAACGGCATGCTCGAGGGCAAGTTCCTCAAGAAGGAGCTCAAGCGCACCGAGCTGTTCCAGAAGACGCTCGGCCTGGTGGGCATCGGCCGCATCGCGCAGGAGGTGGCGAAGCGCGCCGCCGCGTTCGGCATGAAGGTGCTGGCCTACGACCCGTTCGTGCTCAGCTCGCCGGTGGCGCAAATGGTGAAGTCGCTCGACGAGCTGGTGGCGCAGGCGGACTACGTGTGCCTGCACACGCCGCTCACCGACCAGACCCGCGGCATGATCAACGCCGCGGTGATCGCCAAGATGAAGAAGGGCGCGGTCCTGGTGAACGCCGGCCGCGGGGCGACCGTCGTCCCCGAGGACGTCAAGGCCGCGCTCGACAGCGGCCAGCTCGCCGCCTACGCCACCGACGTGTGGCCGTCGGACCCGCCGCCGCCCGACTACCCGCTGCTCAAGCACCCCAAGGTGCTCATGGTCCCGCATCTGGGCGCCAGCACGAAGGAGAACCTGCTGCGCATCGGCGTCGAGGTCGAGGAGATCCTCGCCTCGCGCCAGGGAGGGAAGTGACGTGGCCCGCATCTTCAACTTCAGTGCCGGACCCTCCAACCTGCCGTTGCCCGTCCTGGAGAAGGTCCGTGACGAGTTCGTTGACTACCAGGGCAAGGGCATGTCGCTGGTGGAGATGAGCCACCGTGGCAAGGTATACGAGGAGGTGCACAACCAGGCGGTCGCGCTCTTCCAGGAGCTGCTCGGCCTGCCGGCCAACTACAAGGTGATGTTCCTGGGCGGCGGCGCCACGCTGCAGTTCGGCATGGTGCCGATGAACTTCCTGTGGGGCGGCAAGACCTGCGACTTCACCGTGACCGGGACCTGGGCCAAGAAGGCGTACGCGGACGCGAAGCAGGTCGGCAACGTCAACGTGCTGTTCGACGGCAAGGCCGACAACTACATGAACCTGCCCGATCCGAAGAGCCTCAAGGTCACGCCGGGCGCCGCCTACCTGCACATGACCTCGAACGAGACCATCGGCGGGGTGCAGTGGCAGGACTGGCCCGACACCGGCGACGTGCCGCTGTTCTGCGACATGTCCTCCGACTTCATGAGCCGGCGCATCCCGGTGGAGAAGTTCTCGCTGATCTACGCCGGGGCGCAGAAGAACGTCGGGCCGGCCGGCTGCGCGGTGGTCATCCTGCGCGAGGAGCTGCTCGAGCGCTGCCCGCCGAACATCGTCGCCTACCTGGACTACCGGCTGCACGCCAAGGAGAACTCGCTCTACAACACGCCGCCGGTGTTCGCCATCTGGATGATCAAGCTGACGATGGAGTGGCTCAAGGCCCAGGGCGGCCTGCCGGCCGCGGAGAAGCTGGCCGCGGAGCGCTCCGGGATCATCTACGGCGCCATCGAGCGCAGCAACGGCTTCTACAGCTGCCCGGTGCCGAAGCCGGCGCGGTCGAAGATGAACGTGGTCTTCCGCCTGAAGACCGAGGAGCTCGAGGCGAAGTTCCTCGAGGCGGCCAAGCAGCGCAAGCTGGAGGGGCTGAAGGGCCACCGCTCGGTGGGCGGCTGCCGCGCCTCGATCTACAACGCCATGCCGGTCGAGGGGGCGAAGGCGCTGGCGCAGCTCATGGACGAGTTCGCGAAGCAGAACGGCTGATCGGCTTCACGTGCGGGACGGCGCCCGGGGCGATCCGGGCGCCGTCTCCGCGTCGGGCGAGAGACCGGCGCGGGCTCGCGGCTAGGGGCGGGCCGTCGCCACCGCCAGCACGTCGTAGAGCGCGTGCACGACGATGGCCACCGTGGTGCTGCTGTGCCGGCGGAGCAGGCCGAGCAGCAGCCCGAAGACCAGCAGCGAGAGCATCCCGTACCATGAGTACTGCACGTGGAGGAGGGCGAAGAGCAGCGAGGTCAGCACGATCCCCAGCTTGGGCTGGAGCGCCCCGCGCAGGGTGATCTCCTCGCCGACGCCGGCGCTGAGCCCGAGCAGCAGCGTCTGGCCCGGTCCCATCGCGCCGGCCAGCGCGAAGGTGAACGCGCTGTCGCGCTGCCACAGCTGCGGCAGCGCGCTCCGCTCGAGCCACTCGCTGCCGGTGTTGAACAGCCACAGGGCCACCACGCCGCCGAGGACGAAGAGCGCGTCCGTGGCGCGCGGCCGGGTCAGCCCGAGACGCGCCAGGGCCTCGGGCCAGCGGCGGCGCACGAACAGCCCCACCGCGGCGAAGGCCAGGACGACGTAGCCGACCAGCGAGCCCGCCAACGAGGCCGGGGTGACGAGCTCGCGGGGATCGGACAGGAAGTCGGCGAGGAAGTCGCGGGCGAGGAACCACAGCGACGGACCCACCCACAGGGTGGCGAACACGACGGTGGCCGACAGCCGCAGCGTGTGGCCGGGGTGCTCCGCGCGGAAGAGCCGCCGCGCGACGGCGCCGGCGACGGCGGGGACGAGCAGGGTCAGGCAGAGGACGGCGCCCAGTGCCGCGAAGGCCGCGACGGCGAGGCGCGGCGCGAAGGTGACGAGCGAGGCGTCGCCGACGGTCAGGAAGGCGATGGCGCCGAGGAGGACCGCGCCGGTGACCGCCGGGATCCAGCCGAGGAACGCGTGAAGCCGGCCGAGGACGGGGTGGACGTCGGCGGCCTGCGCCGACAGGTACAGCGTGGCCACCACGAGGTAGAGCGTGGCCTCCACCTGGCCGAGCGCCAGCGCGGCGAGGCCGAGCAGCGCCAG
>JAXDBZ010000059.1:0-7324 GCA_034678345.1 Candidatus Eiseniibacteriota bacterium | reverse complement strand
GGGCCATCATCAATCGCTCCCGCCGCCCGGGGCCCGGGCGTACCGGGCGGGGGGGCGGCCGGGTCGGCCCTCCCCGCCGCTTCCCGCGAACGGCCCTACTTCAGCACCGACTCGATGGTCGTGCAGTCCACCAGCCCGGCGCAGCCGTAGAGCACCGGCAGGAGCTTCTCCGGGGCGTGGCGGCGCCTGAGCTCGGCCACCAGGTCCGTGCCGGCCCGGTAGCAGGGCAGGTACATGCGCCCCATGAGCGGGTGCCTGCCCCACGGGCCCGCGAACTTCTTCGCCCGCTCCTCCGAGACGAGGAAGTCCCGCCGCAGCGTCGCCGCCACGTCCGCCTCGGCCGCCTTCTCCTTCCAGGTGAGGTAGGAGGCCTGGTTCTTGGCGTCGTCCTGCAGCAGGGCGAGCAGCAGCCCGAGCCGCAGGTCCTCGTCGGGGATGCCGTCCAGCTCGGTCACGCCGAGGGCGATGAGGATGGCGTTGTTGGCGATGCCCTCGAACAGCGTGGCCGCCCGCGTGTTCATGGTCAGCACCGAGCCCTCGAAGCCGACCTGGCCGCGCCAGAAAAGGTCCTGCAGGAAGGCGAAGGTGGTGACGTGGCCGGGCACGACCTCGTGCGTGACCAGCTGCTCGAACTCGGGCACGGTGATCTGCAGCGAGGCGTTGATCTCGTAGGTCGCCTCGTACTCGGGCCGCCCGCCGGGGCGACGCCTGCGGCCGAGGTAGTTCATCGAGCCCGAGAACCACGCGTCCTTGATGGGCAGGAACTCGATGTTGTCCATGGGCACGTCGTCCAGCTCGCGCGGCAGGAACGGCCGCAGGTTGCGCTCGGCCAGAGCACGGTAGCGGGCGATGTAGGCGTCGCCCACCGAGCGCACTGAGGCCATGGGCACGTAGCGGGCGGCCCGCCAGGCGTCCACCGCCGCCAGCAGGTCGGCGTCGCCCCGCGAGGCGTGGCCGGCCCGCGCCAGCAGCTCCCGCACCTGCGCCCGCTTGGCCGCCGGGTCCGAGGGCGTGGGCGCGAGCCCGGTCGAGGCCATCACGCAGCGCTCGTAGGGCACGGCCGGGCCCTTGCCCAGGATCTCCATGGCCAGGTCCCACATGACCTCGAAGCTCAGGGCGAGGCCGGCGACGTAGCGGCCGCGCAGGCCGCTCATCGCCTTCGCTTCGGCGTCGAGGGCGGCGATGGCGCCCCGCACGTCCACGGCGGCGAGGTAGGCCACGATGGCGGCGCGGTCGGGCTGCTTCGCCGAGACGCCGCCGGTCTCCCGCACCTTCGCGGCGGTGGCGTGCGTGTAGGCCACGGGCAGGGGTGCGTCCGAGAACCACGAGTCGGCGATGAAGCGGCCGAGGCCGGAGGGATTCATGACATCGCCGCCCCACAGGGTGTCAATGCCGAGGACGGCGTTGGCGACGTGCTCGTCGAAGCGCTCGCTCATGCGTGCTCCTCAGGCCGGGTAGACCGTGCCACCCGGCGCGGCCGGTACGAGAGAAGAACAGGCGGGACGTGACGCGGGCAGTCTAGCGCATGAGGGCACGGCGCGCTGCGGGGGCCGGGGCGGGCGCCCCGGACGCGAACGCGCCCGGGACCCATCCTCGGCCCGGGCGCGTCCCTTCAGGCGGGTCCTGCCCGCCGTGCTGCGTCCGCCGCTAGCGGCGGATCCACCACAACAGATCGATGAACAGAACGATCAGGCCGACGTCCACGGTCCACCTCCGAGCTGCGAGGCTCGCGCATCACGCGCGGTCAACCGCTTGGATCGGCCGCCCGCGGGTTGGCGCGCGGACGGGGGAGGCGGCGTCCTGTCGCCTCACATCGTGGTATCGGCCGTGTCCGCCTCGAGCTTGAGCTCCTCCTGGTCCCCGGTTCCCGCGGCCCGCACCGGGCGGGTCAACTGCTTGAGCACCACCACGGTGACGTCGTCCAGGGGGCGGTCGGCGAAGGCCTGCACCTCGGCCAGCAGGGCCCGCAGGATGTCGGCGGCGCCCTGCCGCGCATGGGCCTCCAGCACGCGCTGCACCCCCTCGAGGCCGAACTCGGTCTCGCCCCGGCGGGCCTCGGTGAGGCCGTCCGAGTACAGGACCACGGTGTCGCCGGCGTCCAGCTCGACGCTGCTGTCGGTGTAGCGGGCGCCCGGCGTGACCCCCAGCAGCACGCCGCTGTGGGCGAGCACCTCGAAGCGGCCGTCGCGCCGCCGCAGCAGCGGGGGCGTGAGCCCGGCGTTGGCGTAGGTGAACGTGGCCCCACGCACGTCCACGCGGGCGCAGAGCACGGCGACGAACGCGTCGGGCTGGTTCAGCGCCACGAGGTCGAGGTTGAGCGCGGTGAGCAGATGGCCCGGCATGGAACCGCGCCGGGCCCGGTCGCGGAAGCCGGCGTGCACCCAGGTGCCCATGAGCGCGGCGGGGATGCCGTGGCCCGCCGCGTCGCCCACCGCCAGCGTGACCACGCGGCCCGGGCTGCGCACGAAGTCGTAGTAGTCGCCGCCGACCGGCTCGCAGGACAGGGCCGCCGCCGCGCAGTCGAGCGAGCGGAACGCCGGCACGTGGCGCGGCAGCAGGTGGGCCTGGATGGCGCCGGCCCGGCTCAGCTCGCGGCCGAGCGCCCCGCGCGACCCGGCCTCCTCGCGCAGCCGCGCGTTGTCGAGCAGCAGCTCGAGATGCCCGGCGAAGCGCCGCAGCTCGCGGCGGTCGTCGGTGCCGAACCACGAGCCGCCGAGGCGGCGGCCCAGCAGCAGGCAGTGGCGCACGGTGCCGCCCACCGGCAGCAGCCAGGCCACGCCGCAGCGCTCGAGGGCGCGGCGTTCGGGCGCGCGCAGGTGAAGCTCCTCGACCGATGCGAGCCCCCCGCCTTCGGGCAGCGCGGCGGTGAAGTCGGTCTCCGGCGGCGGGCACGAGGCCGCGCCGGCGCCGACCACAGGGCGCGGGCCGCCGCGCGCCAGCTCCAGCGCCAGACACCCGTCGAGATGGAACGCGGCGGCGAGGGCCTCGCAGGCAGCCTCGAGCACCCGCGCCGGCGTGCCCTCGCGCACCGCGGGGCTGGCGTCCAGCCGCTCGGTGGCCGTGGCCTCGTCGGGCACGAAGCGGCGCCCGAGCGAGCGCAGCCAGCGGCTGGCCGGGCCGGCGACGGCGGCGACCAGGGCGACGAAGGCGAGCGCCGCCCCCGTGAGGCCCGTGCCGAGGTCCTGGCGCCACGCCCCGCCGAGCCACTCGCCGGCGGCATAGACGACCAGGCCCAGCACGGCCAGCGCGACGAGCAGTACCCCGGCGCGCAGCGCGACTCGGAACTCGAAGACGCGGTGCACCGCCGTGGCCCAGGCGAACGACGCCGGCACGAGCAGGGTGAGCAGCACGGCCGCCCGCTCACCCGGCACCGCGCTGGCCGGGGAGAGGTTGCGCAGGGCCACGAGCGCGGCGAAGGGCAGCGCCCCCAGCACCGTGCCGGTGAGCGCCACGCGCAGGCGGCGGCGCGCGTCGGCCGACCGGGCCCGGCGGTACGAGCCGGCGAAGAGCAGGAGGGCGCCCAGCAGCCCGAGCGCGAACCACAGGCCGGCGATCCCCTGGATGAGCAGCTGTGCCGCGGCGGCGAGGCGGCCGAGCACCGGCTCGGCGAGCATGACGAGGAACGAGGCGCCGAAGAGGGCGACGGCGATGCCGTAGGCGACGGCGGTGGTCGAGCGCAGGCGCCCGGCGGGGCGGCCCGACTCGGGGAAGAGCGCGAAGAAGTGGACGAACAGCGCGGGCAGGAACAGCCCCACGGCGGTGTAGAGCGCGTCGTAGAGGGCGCCCGAGGCGGCGTTCGTGAGCCGCGGCAGCGGCGCCAGCAACCAGGCGAAGGCGAGACAGAGCAGGAAGAAGGTGCGGGTGAGCCGGTCGCGCCGCTCGCTCCAGACCCAGCTGCCGATGAGCACGAAGCCGGACGCCACCGCGAGCAGGGCCGCCATCATGCGCCGCTCGCCGTCCGGCAGTGCCTCCGGCACGATGCGCACCGCGGTGAGGGTCCGGCCGCGCTCGCGCAGGACGTCGAGCGGCTCGCCCACGCCGACGTAGGCCAGCGGCGAGCGCGTGAAGCGCGGCTGCCCCTCGCGCGGTACCAGCCGGTCGCCCGGCGCGAGGTTCGCCCGCTGGGCGGGGCTGCCCGGCACCACGCCGGCCACGCGGTCGCCCTGCAGGACGAGACCGGTGTAAGGCTGATGGGGCAGGCTGAGGGCCGACAGGATCAGAGCGACGGTGACCGGGACCAGCATCCATGCCAGCAGCGAGGACGAAGAGCCGCGATCCATGCGGACCTCCCGATGCGGTCGGGGCGGCGGCGCGGCCTCGACCGCCCCCGCGCGCCCGGCGAGCCTGCGGACCGGTTCAGGCTAGCGCGGCCGCCGCGCCTGTCAATGGGGGATTCGCACGGCCGCCGGGGAACGCGGAGGCGGGCCCGGCGCCGCCGGACCCGCGTGCGGACGGACGGAGGGGGCTACTTCAGGACGACGCCTTCGGTGGCGACGATCCACTCGGGCCTGGGACAGGCGTGCCCGACCTCGACCGGCTCCTCCTTCGCCGCGCGGGGCAGGGCCTTGACCACGCCCTGGACCACGACCTTGCGCCCCTCGCAGTCCGTGGGCAGCAGGACGGACTCGTCCATGCTGCGGGCGAGGAAACTGGCCCCTTTGGACTCCACCTCCACCCAGCAGCCCTTGCCCTGGCACACCGCCTTCACGATGCCCTCCAGTCGCACGGTCCGGCCGGCGAAGCGGCTGGGGCTCTTCGCCAGCTTTGCGATGTTCACGGCCTTCTTCACCGTGACGGGGGCGCCGAAGTGCTTCGCGCCGGCGCAGGCTTCCTGCTTCGGGCCCGCGACGGCGGCCCCGGCGACGAGGAGCGCGCACAGAATGATGAACGGGAGCTTCAGATGTGTCGTCACGAGCGGCCTCCGGTTGACGGGTGTCGGTCCGGGCGGACCGGCCGGTCCCGATGATACACGTCAGACGCCGTGCTGCACGCGGCGCTGGAGGACCTCCCAGCGGGCGTCCACCCCGGCCTGGATGAGCCGGATCTGCGCGGCGCTCAGTTGGCGCAGCCGCTCCTGGCGCATCAGGTAACCCTCGACCGGCTCACCCGGGTGGTCGGCGGTGAGGCGCCAGCGGCGCCCGTCCTCCACCTCGTAGAGCGGGAAGAGGCGGTTGCGCACCGCGCTCCGCGCCAGGTCCACCGTCGCCGAGGCGGGACAGCCCCAGAGCGGCGGGCAGGGCGCGAGCACGTGCAGCAGCCGCAGGCCGCGCGCCGCGCGGGCCTTCTGCACCTTCTCGACCAGGTCCACGGGGTGCGCGACGGTGGCCGTGGCCGCGTAGGGGACGTGGTGCGCGGCGAGGATGCCGATCAGGTCCCTGGCCGGGTGCAGCCGCGTCCCGTGTCCCGGCTCCGCGCTCCAGAAGCCCCACGGCGTGGCCGCCCCGGCGCGGATGGCCTCGTTCAGCCGGGCCTCGTGGTCGGCGCAGACGAAGAGGATGTCGTCGTCCCGCTCGGCCGCGGCCGAGAGCGCGCCGAGCCCCGCGCCGAACGTCGCGGCGTCATCCGCCCAGGCCAGCACGACCGTCTCGCGGTCCCCGGCGGCGTCCAACTCGGCGCGCCACGCCGCCGCCACGGCCGCGGTGTCGGCCGGTCCGGTCTCGCGCACGGGAACGCGCAGCGCCGGCCGCGTCGTGCCACCGGCTCCCGCCACGTCACAACGGGCCGGCATCGCGACCACGGTCTGCGGGCCCAGGGCCTTCAGGACGAGCCGCAGGGCGAGCGTGCCGCCGCAGCCCGCGCAGGGCGCCTGTCCCGGAGCCACGAGCTCGCCGGGCGGGATGCGGTCGCGCAGGAAGGTCTGGCTCATGGCCGCGCCTCCGTCGCCGGAGCCTCGACCATGGTCATGGCCCCCCGCGGGCATTCCTCGACGCAGATGCCGCAGCCCTTGCAGTGCTCGGCCGAGACGACGTAGGCATCGCCGTCGGGGGCGTGGGCGATGGCGGCGTCCGGGCAGAAGAGCAGGCAGAGGTCGCAGCGATTGCAGACGCCGCAGGCGAAGCAGCGGCGCGCCTCGGCGAGGGCCTCGTTCGCGGTGAGGCCGAGGTTGGCCTCGGCGAAGCCGGCCCGCCGCTCGGCGAAGGAGCGGTGGCGGTCGGGCTTGGCGGGTACGCCGGCGAAGTGCGCCATGTTGAGGCGATCGAACGGCACCACCTCGTTCACCTCGGCGCTGCGGCGCACCGGGTCGTCGCCGCGCCAGCGCGTGATGCCAAGGTTGCCGGTGCCACCGTAGCGGAGTGCCTCCGGCTCGAGGGTGCCCACGTCCTCGCCGGCCCGCCGGCGCAGGTCGTGGTCGATGCCGATGGCCGCGCGCTTGCCCGAGCCGAGGGAGTGGGCCACCGTGCGGGGCTCGCCGGTGACGTCGCCGCCGGCGAAGAAGCCGGGCCGGTTCGTCCGGCCGAACTCGTCCACCCGGACGACGACGTCGCGATGGCCGATCCCGGCGGGCAGGAAGTCGAGGTCCGGCTCCTCGCCCAGCGCGGTGAGCAGGAGGTCGGCGGGCAGGAGGAAGGCGCTGCCCGGGACGGGCACGGGGGGGTGTTCGCCGGCCGCGTCGAGCCCGGCGCCGGGCTGCATGCGCACGCACTCCACCGCCGTGAGGCGCTGCTTCGGCCGCGCCGTGGAGCCCTCCTCGTACAGCGTGCGGATGGCGTCGAGGGCCCCCTCGTTCTCGGGATGCCCCGCGGTCCGCACGCCCACCGGCCACGTCTGGAACTCGAAGCGCACGCCCTCGCGGATCGCCTCCTCGACGGCCTCGGCGCTGGCCGAGAGGTCGGCGCGCGTGCCCTGGCAGAGCACGACCGGCTCGGCGCCCAGGCGCAGCGCCGTGCGGGCGCAGTCCACCGCCGTGTCGGTCCCGCCGACGACGACCACGCGGCTGCCGAGCGAGCCGTGGTCGGCCGGCGTGACGGTGCGCAGGAACTCCAGCCCCGGCCGGATGTCCGCGTCCTCGGCCCCGGCCAGCTCGAGCGGGCGGCTCACCCGGGCGCCGGTCGCGAGGAAGACGGCCGCGTACGACTCGAGCCGCTTCCAGGAGAGGTTCCCGCCCACGCGCACGCCGCAGCGGATGGCCACGCCCTGGGCCCGCACGCGCTCGATCTCGCGCGCCAGGACCTCGCGCGGCAGGTGGTACTCGGGGATGCCGTGGCGCAGCGCCCCGCCCGGCTCGGCCTCGGCCTCGAAGACCACGACGCCGTATCCGAGCCCGGCGAGATGGTAGGCGCAGGCCCGGCCGGCCGGGCCCGATCCCACCACCGCCACCATCTCC
>JAXDBZ010000058.1:0-11363 GCA_034678345.1 Candidatus Eiseniibacteriota bacterium | reverse complement strand
GGGTACGCGTGGGGGGGCGCGCCCCGCCTCGATGCTCTCGCGGGCGGTGTCCTCGTCGAGGCGCAGCCCGCGGACGCAGAACTCGAACATCGATGGGTAGCCCATGGCTGCGTGGAGGCGTCGGGCGTCCATCTCGGCCAGGCACGAGACGAGCCGGGCAAGGTTGTCGCGTGCCCGGCGGTCGAGTGATTCACAGCCATGCAGGAGCGCCGCGTCGGGCAGGTGCTGGAGCGTGTAGCGGCTCATGAGCGTGACTCCGCGGGGGCGAAGCGTGCGAGTCACGGGGGCATGGAACTGCACGATATCACGCGCAGTTTCGGCTCTCAGAGATGCGCGTACGCGGCAGAACGGAGCGAGGTCCGAACGAGTTCGCCTGAACAACCCTGTTTCGCTGTCCTCGCTCGCCCTGCGCAATCTGGTGCAGCGCCAGAGCGGACCACCGGTCGAAGCGCTTCGGACCCCCGAAATCCCGTCAACACCTTTCTTTCGGACGCGCGATTTGTTGCCGTCCCGGCGCGGGGCTACCATGCGCGCAAACGTGTCGGCGCCCGGTGGCGGAGTCCGAGCGGGGGCCGCTTCCCATCACCACAGGACGGACAAGATGGTCTCGAATCGCAGGCTCCAGGCGTGGGTGGACGAGATGGCCGCCATGTGCCAACCCGAGCGGGTGGTCTGGTGCGACGGCTCCGCGGAGGAGTACCAGGAGATGCTGCGCCTCATGGTGCACGCGGGCACGGCCCAGTGGCTCGACGCCGAGCGGCGGCCGAACAGCGTCTTCGTGCGCTCGGACCCCGCCGACGTGGCGCGTGTCGAGGAGTTCACCTTCATCTGCTCGAGGAAGAAGGAGGACGCCGGCCCCACGAATCACTGGCGCGACCCGGACGAGATCCGCGCCACCCTCGGTGGCCTGTTCCGCGGCGCGATGGCCGGGCGGGCGATGTACGTCATCCCCTACAGCATGGGGCCCATCGGCTCGCCCATCGCGAAGATCGGCGTCGAGCTCACCGACTCGCCCTACGTCGTGGCCAACATGGAGATCATGACGCGCGTCGGCACGCGGGTGCTCGAGGCGCTGGGCGCCGACGGGGAGTTCGTGCGCGGCCTGCACTCGGTGGGCGCGCCGCTCGCCGGCCCCGGCGCCGACGTGCCCTGGCCGTGCAACGCGCAGAACAAGTACATCTGCCACTTCCCCGAGACGCGCGAGATCTGGTCGTTCGGCTCGGGCTATGGCGGCAACGCCCTGCTCGGCAAGAAGTGCCACGCGCTGCGCATCGCCTCGGCGCAGGCGCGCGACGAGGGCTGGCTGGCCGAGCACATGCTCATCCTCAAGCTCACCAATCCGTCCGGCCGCAGCATCTACGTCGGCGCGGCGTTCCCCTCGGCCTGCGGCAAGACCAACCTGGCGATGATGGAGCCGACCCTGCCCGGCTGGCGGGTCGAGACCATCGGCGACGACATCGCCTGGCTCAAGTTCGGGACGGACGGGCGGCTGCACGCCATCAACCCGGAGGCCGGCTTCTTCGGCGTGGCGCCCGGCACCAGCATGCAGAGCAACCCGAACGCCATGCGGACCATGACGCGCAACTCGATCTTCACGAACTGCGCCATGACGCCCGATGGCGACGTGTGGTGGGAGGGGATGAGCGAGCCGCCCGCCTCCCTCACCGACTGGCTGCGGCGCCCGTGGACGCCGCAGAGCGGCCGCAAGGCGGCGCACCCCAACGCGCGCTTCACCGTACCGGCCCGGCAGTGCCCGGTCATCGCCCCCGAGTGGGAGGACCCGGCCGGCGTGCCGATCTCGGCGTTCCTCTTCGGCGGCCGGCGCGCCGGAACGGTGCCGCTGGTGAACGAGGCCTTCGACTGGCGGCACGGCACCTTCCTCGGCTCGATCATGAGCAGCGAGACCACCGCTGCCGCCGCCGGTGCGGTCGGCCAACTGCGCTTCGACCCGTTCGCCATGCTGCCCTTCTGCGGCTACCACATGGGCGACTACTTCGCCCACTGGCTGCGCGTGGGCGGGCAGACCGCGCCGGAGAAGCTGCCGCGCATCTACTACGTGAACTGGTTCCGCAAGGGCACGGCGGGCGACTTCCTGTGGCCCGGCTACGGCGAGAACAGCCGCGTGCTCAAGTGGATCTTCGAACGCGTCACCGGCACGGGGCGCGCGGTGGACACGCCCATCGGCCGGCTGCCGGCGCCCGGGGCGCTCGACCTGTCAGGCCTGTCGCTGACCGGCGAGGCGACGCGGGAGCTGCTGCGGGTGGACGCGGCGCGCTGGCTGGCCGACCTGCCGCTGCTGCGCGAGCACCACGCCCGCTTCGGCGACCGTCTGCCGGGGGGGCTGGCCGAGGAGATGGATGCGCTCGAGGCGCGGCTGCGCGCGGCGGGGTAGAAGCCGTCGCGGAAGGGCATTGACGCGGCCCGGGAGGCGTGGCGAGTATTCGAGCGGCCGCCTGTCGTGGGTGTTCTCCTTCGGAGGCGACACATGAGCCGAACGACGCGTGTGGTGCTGGTCCTGGTGCTGCTGGCGGTGACGGTCTCGGGTTGCGCGATCAACCCGGTCACCGGCAAGCGCGAGCTGTCCCTGGTGAGCCCGCAGCAGGAGCTGGCCATCGGCAGCGAGGGCTACAAGGCGGTGGCCGCCGAGTACGGGCTCTACGCCGACCCGGCGCTGCAGGCCTATGTGGACGAGGTCGGGCAGAAGGTGGCGAAGGTCTCGCACATGCCGACGCTGGCGTGGCACTTCACCGTGCTCGACGATCCGGTGGTCAACGCCTTCGCCATGCCGGGCGGCTACATCTACGTGACGCGCGGCATCCTCGCCCACATGAACTCGGAAGCGCAGCTGGCCGGCCTGCTGGGGCACGAGATCGGCCACGTCACCTCGCGGCACAGCGCGCAGCAGCTCACCCAGCAGCAGCTCTACGGCCTGGGGCTGGGCGTGGCCTCGATCTTCTCGAAGACCGTGGCGAAGTACGGCGACCTGGCGCAGCAGGGGCTGTCGCTGCTCTTCCTCAAGTACATCCGCGACGACGAGCGCGAGGCCGACGACCTGGCGGTGAGGTATGCGGCGGCCGCCGGCTACGACCCGCGCGAGATCCCGGCCACCTACGTCATGCTGCAACGCCTCGGCGAGGGTTCCGGCTCGCGCCTGCCGAGCTTCCTCTCGACCCACCCCGATCCCGGCGACCGGCTGAACACGACCACCGCACTGGCGCAGCAGGCGATCCAGGGGAAGTCGAACCTGGCGGTGAACGGACGCACCTACGTGCAGCACCTCGACGGGATCGCCTTCGGCGAGGACCCGCGGCAGGGTTACTTCGCCGGCGACCTGCTCTACCACCCGTCGCTCCGCTTCCAGATGACGCTGCCCACGGGCTGGAAGCACCAGAACTCGCGGGCGGCGGTGGCTTCGCAGGAGCCGGGGCAGAAGGCCGTGATGCAGCTCTCGCTCGCCAACGCCGGGACGCTCTCGCCGGAGGCCTTCGCGCAGCGGCTGGTGAGCGCCGGCAAGGTGGCGGGCGCCCAGGGTCGCGCGGAGACCATCGACGGCAAGCCCGCCTGGGTGGGGCGCCTCTCGATCCCGCAGGAGGGAGGCACCGCCGCGGTGATGACCGCCGGCTGGATCCGTCGCGCCGACACGCTCATGTTCCAGGTGCTCGGCCGCAGCCAGCAGCCCGGCGACGCCGACGACGCGAAGATCCTGGCCAGCCTGCGCTCGATCCGCACGCTCAGCGACGCGGCGCGACTGAACGTCACCTCGGACCGCGTGAAGGTGGGGAAGGTCGCGGCGACCGGCACGCTGCAGGCGACGCTGCAGAAGCTGGGCGCGACCCAGCCGCAGTACGCGACGGACGCGCTGATCAACGGCCTCGAGCTGGACGAGACCGTGCGCGCCGGCACGCTGCTCAAGTGGATCGTGGCGGGGAGGCACTGATTCCGCCGTTGACACCCGCGGGGCCCGCCGGATAGGTTGCCGTCCCGGCCGGCGCAGCGGCGGCGGATTCCAGGGGCGCGCGGGACGACTCTTCCGTGCGCACCCGCGACGCCCGGGCCCAGGATGGGCCCGGGCGCTCGAGACGACGGCCGGGGTGGCGGAACTGGCCAGACGCGGCGGACTTAAAATCCGCTGGGCTCACGCCCGTCCGGGTTCGACTCCCGGCCCCGGCACCAGGCAGGGCGCCGACTTACCTCGCGCCTCCACCGCCCGCATTGCCCGGGTCATCCCCCGCCCGTGCGGGAACTGTGCGGTCCTTGATCCGAAGGCCCACCGCAGGCTGACACCCTTGGTTGGGTCGGCCTCGGAGACGATGGCGTCGCGGGGATCAGTGGCCAGGTCGGCGGGACATGAAAGCGCTTGTGTGCCCGACGACGCTGGCGCAAGCTCGGGCGAGTACGGGGCCAATCTGCCCCGTGACCGGCACCTGCCCCTGACCGGGAGCGGAGATGCGCGGATGGCGAACTGGACGCGTGGACTTGCGTGTTGTGCTCTTCTTGCGGGTGTCTGTGCCGCGGGATGCCGGTCGCTCAGTCCGACGCGGCCCGTGGCCCTGGAGGCTCGTGACGCGGAAGCGCAGCGGGTGGACTCGGGCGACGTGCTTCCGATTGACTCGCCCATCGAGATTCGATTGCACGAGACCCTCACGCCGAACGGGCGCGCTCTAGAACTGCGGTGCGCGACGAAACACATCTACCCCATCTGCGGCTTTGAGCTCTTGACGGACGTTCGGTATCAGAGGAACCTGGCCAGGATCGAGTTTACCGAGATAAGTGTGCCAAGGGGGGGCTGTACCTCTCCGCGTCCAGCTAGCACCAAGGTCCCTCTCGATCCAATCCTCGCGCAGACGTTCGGCCTTCAATTCAAGGTGAACGGCGAAGTCGTGCCGGTCCGGTTGCGCATCAATGCGGATTCGTTTGCGGTGGCCCATGGCGAAGGTCGGTGGATTCTCTTTCCCCAGCCGGTGCTCCACCGCGTGCCACCGGGGACGATTTGGGGGCAGATTGAGTGGGGTCCCACGGACCAGAGCGCGCGTGCGGGGGCAGCCCTTGATTCGTTGTTGAGCATCGGCGCCCGGCCGAAGCGGCTGGCCCCCGGTGACTACGAGTACTTCCGCATCGATGCGGCAGGGACGATCGAGCCACTGCCGAACGGGGCGTACTACGCCCGCAGCTTCCTGTTCGAGTACACGGGAGATCGTGAGGTGCTCGCTGGCGTAGTGAAGGCGTTCGCGGGGCCGATCGGATTCTACGTGTACGACGACCTGGGCCAACACTGGTACGGGTACTCCCGGTCCGACTAGGCTAGTGCCTCCGGCATCATGAGGGGCGATGCTGCTGGCACCGGCGACCCGGTGTTCCCGTGTGCTGTGGCCTCGTCCACGCGTCCCATGCGCCCTTGCCGGCGCGACCGTCGGACGATTGCCGCACTACCTCCTCAGGGCTCACGCCCGTCCGGGTTCGACTCCCGGCCCCGGCACACCTCCCTGCGGCCCCGCCCGCTCAGGACCGCCCGGGTTCCACCCGGCAGACCACCGCCGCCAGGTCGTCCGTGGGGCCACAACCGCGCGTGAAGTCGCGCACGCCCGCGACCAGCCCGTCCACGATGCCGCGGGCATCCGAGGCCAGGTGCGCGCGGACGATGCGCAGCGCGCCCTCCACTCCCAGCAGTTCGCCGCCGGGGCCGCGGCTCTCGGTGACGCCGTCCGTCATCATCACCACGACGTCGCCCGGCTCGAGGGTCAGCGGCGGTGCGTCCGCGACGCCGAAGTCGGGGAGGACCCCGAGCGGCGTCGCCGTGCTCTCGAGTCGCGCGCGCAGGCGGCCGTCGCGGGCGAGGACCAGCCCGGGCGGGTGCCCGGCGTTGGCGTGGGTGAGCGTGCGCGTGCGCACGTCGAGGCCGACGAGCAGCATGGTGACGAAGCGCCCGGCGTCGAGCTCGGCCGCCAGCGTGCGGTTGAGGGCGCGCAGCACGGCGGCCGCGTCCGTGAGCGTGCCCAGGTAGGCGCGCAGGTAGGCCCGCGTCGAGGCCATGACGAGCGCGGGCCCGAGACCGTGTCCGCAGGCGTCGCCGACGGCGAGGCAGAGCCGGCGGTCGTCGAGCACGACGAAGTCGTAGTAGTCGCCGCACATCGCCGTCGTGGGGCGCGCCGTGCCCGCGATGTCGAGGCCGCGGACCCGCGGCGCCCGGGCCGGGAACAGCCCCTGCTGCACCGCGCGGGCCAGGGCCAGCTCCATCTCCTGCTCCTCGCGCCGCCGCCGGTCGGTCATGTCGCGAGCGACCGCCACGAAGTGCGTGCCCCCGTCGCCGGAGTCGGCGACCGGGGTGATGGTCATCTCGGCATGGTAGAGGGTGCCGTCCCGCCGGCGGTTGATCATCGTGCCGCGGAAGACCCGGTCGGCCAGCAGGGTCTCCCACAGCTCCCGGTAGACGTCCTGGCCGTGCCGTCCGGAGCGCAGGAGGCGCGGGGTGCGGCCCAGCGCCTCGTCCCCCGCGTAGCCGGTCATGCGCTCGAAGCCACCGTTGACGTACTGGATCACCCCGCTCTGGTCCGTGATGTACACGGCGTCCGTGGTGTGCTCGACGGCGCTGCGGAGCCGGAGCAGCATCGCGTCCGCGCGGCGCTGCGCGGTGACGTCGCGGAAGACGGCCACGCCGCCCAGGAGCGTGCCCGGGCCGTCGCACCAGGGGGAGGCGTCGACGGTGATCCATGCCCCCTCGGGTCGGGCCGCGTTGCGCACGAAGAGCTCGACGTCGTGCGCGGTCTCCCCGCGCACGGCGCGGGCCAGCGGCAGGTCTTCCACCGGGCAGGGAGTGACGCGGTCGGGCAGGTAGAGCCCGTACACCTCGGACCAGCGCTCCGGCGGCGCCGCGACGGCCCCGATGCCGAGGATGCGCTCGGCGGCGTGGTTGAACAGCAGGAGCACGCCGTTCGCGTCGGCGACCGCCACGCCCTCCGAGATGCTGTCGAGCACGGGGCGCAGCGCGCGGGAGCGCCCGCGTGGCGCGATCGCCAGGCGCGTGGCCGTGCGACCGTGCGCCCTGCGGTTGCCGCCCTCGCGTCCAGAGGAATCCGGCATGCGGGCACGCCTCCCGGCGATGGGGTGCCTCCACCCGGGGCGGAGGTGCGCGGCCGACGGAATCACTCCGCGGCCCGCACCCGGCGTCGCCGGATCCGCGGCCGCGTCGGCGAGACTGTCGACCGGGCCCGCGGCGGGGATGTCCAGACGGAGTGAATTCTGGTCCTTTGGTAGTATAAGCGAGTTCATCGACGAGACGGCGCCGGTACGGCCGGACGGGCCGCGCCACCCGCGCGGCCGTGCTATCTTCCCCGCGCCTGTGTCACGTCCCACCCGATTCCCACGGGAGCCGCCATGCCGATCACCAAGCTCGAGCAGATCGTAGAGACCGTGAAGTCCCGTCCCCGCAAGCGGCTGGTCGCCGCATGGGCCAACGACTCGCACACCGTCGCCGCCGTGGGCGAGGCCGTGGGCCTGGGCCTGATCGAGGCCACGCTGGTCGGCGACGAACCGGCGATCCGCGCCGCCTGCCAGGCCGAGAGGCTGGACCCGGCCGCGTTCAAGATCGTCCCGGAGCCCACCGACACGAAGGCCGCCGCCCGCGCCGTGGCCATGGTGAACGCCGGCGAGGCCCAGATCCTGATGAAGGGGCTGGTCTCGAGCGACAAGTACATGCGCGCCATCCTCGACAAGGAGAAGGGGCTGATGGACCCGGGCGCCATCCTCAGCCACGTGACCGTGATCGAGGTCGCGAACTATCCCAAGCTCATCGTCTGCGGCGACGTCGCGGTGCTGCCCGCCCCGGAGCTCAAGGAGAAGATCGCGATGACGAACTACTACATCGCCACCGCCCACGCCCTGGGCATCGAGAAGCCCAAGGTGGCGATCATCGCCGCCACCGAGCAGATGAGCTACAAGATGCCGGCCTGCGTGGACGCGGCCATCATCGCCAAGATGGCCGACCGCGGCGGCATCAAGGGCGCCCTGGTGGACGGGCCGCTTGCCCTCGACGTGGCGGTGGACCGGGAGGCGGTCGAGATCAAGGGGCTGAAGAGCCCGGTCGCCGGCGACGCCGACGTGCTGGTCTTCCCGAGCATCGAGGCGGGCAACGTCTTCTACAAGACCTGCACCAAGCTGGCGCGGGCCGAGCTGGCGGCCCTGGTCGTCGGCGCGCGGGTGCCGTGCGTGCTCACCTCGCGCGGCGACACGGCGAAGTCGAAGATGTACTCGATCGGGCTGGCCGCGCTGATGGCGAGGTAGGCCGGACGGAGTGCGACGGCGCCCCGGGCATCCGCCCGCGGCGCCGTTCGCGTGTCCGGCTACGCCTTCGGCTCGGCGACGTAGACCTTCGCCTCCTCGCGGCCCTCGAGCACGCGCAGGGCGCCCTTCACCAGCGCCGCCATCTCGTTCTCGCCGGGATAGACGCTCACCCCGCAGCCCAGCGCCGCCAGCAGCCGCGTGATCTCGGCCACCAGCCGCTTCGAGCGGGCCATGCCGCCGGTCAGCAGCACGCGGTCCACCGGCTCGCCGTCGAAGGCGGGCAGGAGCGAGGCGGCCTCCCTGGCGATCTGGTAGCACATGGCCTCGAAGACGTTCGCCGACTCGGTGTCGCCGGCGTCCATGCGTCGCTCGACCTCGCGCAGGTCGGCGGTGCCGAGCAGGTCGATGAGGCCGCCGCGGCCCTTGTTGAGCTGCTTGAGCTCCGGCTTGGTGAACTTGCCGGAGAAGCACAGCTCGATCATCTGCCCGACCGGCATCGAGCCCGAGCGCTGCGGCGTGAACGGGCCCTCGCCGTCGAGCGCGTTGTTCACGTCGATGTAACGGCCGCGCTTGTGGGCGCCGACGCTGATGCCGCCGCCGAGGTGGCAGACGATGACGTTCACCTTCTCGTAGAAGGTCTCGTGCTCCTCGGCATAGCGCCGGGCGGTGGCGATCTGGTTCAGGGCGTGGCTGATGACGCGGCGGCGCACCATCTTCATGCCGGTGACCTTGACCCGCTCGGGGGCCTCGTCCACGACCACCGGGTCCACGATGAAGGCTGGGCGCCCGAGCTCGGCGGTCAGCTCGCGGGCGATGAGCGCGCCCAGGTTCGAGGCGTGCTCGCCGTAGCGGCCCGAGCGCAGGTCCGCGAGCATGTCGTCGCTGATCGCCAGCGTGCCGTGCGGCACCGGGTGCAGCAGCCCGCCGCGCGCCGCCACCGCGTCGAGGTCGGAGACGGCGTGACCGTGGTCGGCGAGCGTCTGCGTGATGATGGCCTTGCGGAAGGCGTACTGCGCCGTGATGCTCTGCCCCTCGAACGGCTTCAGCTCCTCCGCCGAGTGCTGCAGCTCGACGGCGAAGCGCTCCTCCTCGCCCTCGTACACGCCGATCTTGGTCGAGGTCGAGCCGGGGTTCACCGCCAGCACGCGGCGGCGCCGGAAGAAGGTGTCGCGCGGCGTGCGCCTCCACTCGCCGTAGCGGTGCATGCGCAGCAGCGAGGCCTTGACGGCGAGCCGGATGTCCTCGGGCGTGCTGTCCATCGCCAGGTCTACCCCGCGGAAGCGCACGCCGAAGAGGGCCGGCAGCTTCTTCGCGTCGGGGAAGCGCGCGGCGTAGAGGTGATAGAGCAGGTTCCCCGTCTCCAGGTTGGGGCAGACGATGACGTTGGGTCCGCCTTCCCACCGGGTGCCCGCGCCCTGCTGGTAGCAGGCGGCGGAACGCTGCGAGAGCGCCACCGACACCTTGACCTCGCCCTCGATGCGGATGGTGGCGTACCGGGGGTTGCGTCGCACCCGGTCGGCCAGCGCCTCGGGGATGAGCGCGGTCGCCTGACGCACCAGTTCGGGCGAGGGCCCCTCGTCGGAGCCGCGGTTCGAGTAGGAGACGATCACACCGTGGATCTCGGGCAGCACCGCCTCGGGCACGAGGTCGCGCGCCACCGCGCAGGTGCCCACCGCGACCTGCGCCAGCACCTCGGGCGTCATCGTCGCGTTCACGCCCACGTCGCCGAAGACGACGATGTTGTGCGGAAACACCTCGTCGGTGTGTTCGTCGGGCAGCACGAACAGGCCGGTCTCGCAGCAGAATCCCTCGTCGCCCAGCAGCCGCAGCATCGGCCGGAAGTAGTCCCGGGGCGCGTGGGTCAGCCCCGCCACCACCGTGTCGGCGTGCTCGAGGCGCACCGCCCAGATGCCGAAGCGGGCCGGCTCGCTCACCAGCGCCCGCGCCTCGTCCGCCGTCAGGTCCGTGCCTTGGCCGCGGCAGAGCTCGACCTGGGCGCGCGCGAACTCGTCGAGCAGGGCGCCCTGCTGCGCGATGTCCACGAACACGGCCTCGGACAGCGCGTACTCGGCGCGGTCGCGGTCCACGTGGCCGAGCTGGCGGGCGACGACCTCCAGCACCGCGCTCCGCGGCGCCAGCAGCACGGGGCGCACGAAGCGCACGAGGTGGCAGACGGCCTCGAGCACCCGCGGATCGAGCGCCTCGGGGAACACGACGGTGGGGCGCACACCGGGGAACGCGAGGAGCTGCTGGTCGAAGCTGCCTTCGATGTCGAACATGCGGCCTCCGGCTCGGCCGCCCGGCAGCGGGCGGCGAGAGCGGGGGTGAAGGGGGCCAATCTCCGGACCCGCGGTCGCGGGTGCCGCACGGCGCTACGGGCCGCGGCGCGGCATTCTAGCAACCGCCCGCCCGTTCCGCACCCGGATTCCGGCCGGGCGCGGCCGTCACGGGTTCAGGCGCGGGTGGTCCCGGCGAGGGCGGCGGCCACCCCGGTCGCGGTCGCCGGGAAGCGGCCGGCCTCGGTGACGAGGCCGGTGATCAGCTCGTGCGGGGTCACGTCGAAGGCCGGGTTCAGCGCCGGGCTACCCGATGGGGCGATGCGCACGCGCTGGAGCCGTCCGGCCTCGTCGGTCCCCTCGACCGTGAGCACCTCGTCCGGGTCGCGCTCCTCGATGGGGATGGCCGCCCCGGTGGGCGTGGCCGGGTCGAGGGTGCTGCGAGGGGCGCAGACGTGGAGCGGCACCCCGGCGGCGCGGGCGGCGAGCGCCTTGGCGTAGGTGCCGATCTTGTTCGCGGCGTCCCCGTTGGCGGCGATGCGGTCGGCGCCGGTGAGCACCAGGTCCACCGCGCCGCGCTGGAGGAAGTGGGCGGCGGCGCCGTCGGCGACGATGGCGTGGCGCACGCCGGCCTGGGCCAGCTCCCAGGCGGTGAGGCGGGCGCCCTGCAGGCGCGGCCGCGTCTCGCTCACGTAGACGAACGGGTCGTAGCCCGCCTGGGCCGCGCGGTAGACCGGGGCCAGCGCCGTGCCCCAGTCCTGCACCGCCAGCCTGCCGGCGTTGCAGTGCGTCAGCACGCGCACGCCGGGC
>JAXDBZ010000057.1:0-9567 GCA_034678345.1 Candidatus Eiseniibacteriota bacterium | reverse complement strand
AGCGGACGTGGAGGCGCCCGACGCCGAGCCCGCGGCGGCGGAGCCGCCTGCCGCCGGGGAGGAGTCGGCGCCGTCGGAACGCGTCGAGGGCCTCGAGGAGCGGCGGGTGTTCAGCGCGCCGCGGGCCCCGGAGGCCGAGATCCCCGCCGACGTCGCGCCGGCCGGGTCGGAGGCCCCCGCAGCCGCGGCCTCCGCCCCGGCGGACGACGTGACGCCGCCCGCGCCCGCGGGCCTGCGCTTCGGCGGGGAAGCCGGCGCCGGGGAGCACCACGGGGAGCTCGAGACGATCGAGGAGATGCTGCAGGCGGCCGCGGCGCACCTGCGCCGGGGCGACCGCGAGGCGGCGGGCGAGGCGCTCGCGGGCGCGGCGCGCGCCTACGAGAGCATCGGGCGGCTGGAGAACGCGGCCTCCATCTACCGCAACCTCGGCCGGAGCACGCAGGCCACGCCGGAGATCCTGGGCCTGTGGTTGAGGAACTGCGAGACGCGCGAGGACGGGGCGGAGGCGGCGGAGGCGGCGTGCGCGCTGGGCGATCGGGCGCTGAACGACGGGGACCAGGATGGCGCGCGGGAGTGGTTCGCCCGGGCGCTGCACCACGTCCCCGACTGTAAGCTGGCCCTGCGGCGGATGGAGCGGCTGGGCACCGTGGGCGGTGCGCCCGGCACCCCGGGGCCGGCGCCCCGCGGCGCGGCGGCGACCACCGAGGCCGACGGCCGCGTCGAGATCGCCGTGGGGCGCGCGCAGGCGGTGACGCTCGACCTCGGCTCGCTCCTGGCGGAGTTCCAGCGCGGCCTGGAGTCCCAGCTTTCCGGCGACCCCCAGAGCCACTACGATCTGGGCATGACCTACCGGGAGATGGGGCTTGCCGACCAGGCGCTCGAGTGCTTCCGCGCCGCCGGTCGGGACGCGGCGTTCACCGAGCGGGCGGCGGAGATGATCGGGCGCGTGCTGCTCGACCAGGGTCGCTTCGACGAGGCGGCCGAGGAGTTCCGCCAGGCGCTCGAGGTCCTGCCCGACGCCCCCGAGAACGGGGTGGGCCTGCGCTTCCATCTCGGTCTGGCGCACGAGGTGGCCGGGCGGACGGCCGAGGCGCTGGCCGAGTTCGAGCGCGTCTACGCCATCCAGCCGAACTACCCGGACGTGGCCCAAAAGATCCGCGCCCTGCGCCGGACGCTGGAGTCGGTCTGATGCACCAGCCGCCCGTCGTCCGGGGCGGTCGCCGGGTCGATCTCCACACGCACACCCTCTTCAGCGACGGCCTGCTGACGCCCGAGGCCGTCGTCGCCCACGCCCTCGAGCACTCCCTGGCCGCGCTGGCCATCACCGACCACGATTCGGTGGAGGGGGTCGAGCGGGCGCGCGTGGCGGCGGGCAGCGCGCTCGAGCTGGTGCCCGGCATCGAGGTCTCCTCGTCGCTCGACGGCGCCGACCTGCACATCCTCGGCTACTACGTGGATCCCACCGACGCGGGGCTGCTCGAGGCGCTGGCCCGCTTCCGCGAGGAGCGGCTGCGGCGCGCGCTCACCATGGTGGAGCGGCTCGCTGCGCTCGGCGCGCCGGTGGACTTCGACGAGGTGCTCGAGCTGGCCGGGCCCGGGGTGGTGGGGCGCCCGCACGTGGCCGAGGCCCTGCTGCAGGCCGGACACGTCGAGACGATGGACGAGGCGTTCCGGCGCTTCATCGGGGCGAACGGCGAGGCGTTCGTGCAGCGGCCCTCGTTCGGCCCCGAGCGGGCCATCGAGCTGATCCACGCGGCGGGCGGCGTGAGCGTGCTGGCGCACCCCGGCTCCGCGGTGAGCGATCCGGTCATCGAGCGGCTGGCCGCCGCCGGCCTGCGCGGCCTCGAGGTGTGGCACCCGCAGCACGGCGCGGTCGCCGTGCGCCGCTTCCACGCGCTGGCGCGCCGCCTCGACCTGCTCGAGACGGGCGGATCCGACTACCACGGTGGACCGCACGGCGCGCAGCTCGGCGACCTGCCCGTGCCGGCGAGCGTGCTGGGACCCCTGAAGCAGGCAGCGGGAGTGCCCGGCTAGCCGAGGCGCTGCGGCTTTGACCATCGCGCTGCGGCGCGCGTATCCTGCCCGCACCCCGCTCCGCCGATGGCCGCCTTCCCGTGGGAGCCTGCGATCGCTCGACCGCCGCTCACGTCCCGCCGCCTCGCCTACCTGGCGTTGATGACGGCCGCCTGCCTCGTCGGCGCCTACGCGCCGCGGCCGCCCGACTTCGAGGTCCAGACGCTGGGGATCTTCGCGGCCGGGGTGCTCCTCGGCGCCCGCGACGGCGCGCTGGTCGGGGCGCTGACGATGCTGGTGTACTCGCTCATGAACCCGTATGGTCCCGCCCATCCGCTCGTGACCCTGGCCCAGGTGCTGGGCCAGGTGCCGGCCGGGGTCGCGGGAGGCCTGTTCGCGGCGGCCGGGTTGCCCGCGTGGCGGCTGGCGGTGCGCACCGCGGCGCTGGGCGGCCTCGCCCTCGTGCTGACCTTGTGGTTCGATCTGGTGACCAACGTGGCGACCGGCCTGGTCGTGGGCCAGATGCGGGTCGTCCTTCTGCAGGGGATCCCGTTCGCGCTATGGCATTGCGGCACCAACCTCCTGCTCTTCGTGCTGCTCGGCACGCCGCTCGTGGCGGTCTTCGGACGCTATCGGGCGCGGCTCTCGTCCTGACCCTCTGGGCGCAGGCCGTAGCCGCGCAACTCGGGGATGTGGGCGCCGGGAGGCTCGACCACGCCGGCCTGCCCGACGCCGGCTCGTGGTGGGCACGTCCCGGGAACGCCGCGTGGTGGCCGGAGGCGCCGTCGGGACTGGCCTTCCCGGTCACGTACGCGGGGCTGGTGCGCGGCGGCTGGCGCCTCGACGAGCCGGACCGGGCCCCGGCCGGCCTGCCCTGGCCCGGCCTGGTCCAGGCGCGCGCTCCTCTGGCCTGGTACGACTCGCTGGCCTGCGGCGTCGGCAGCGCCGCGGACGGCTGGGACGCCGCACTTGCGCCGGTGACCGGCTGGCCCACCGCCGGCGGGCAGCAGGCCCGCTCGGTCTTCTCGATGAGCAGCGGCTCGTCGGGGCTGGACGAGTCGGCGGTGGCCCTGGCGCGCGGTGATTCGCTGTACGGCATCGGGCTCGAGGCGCTGGGCGGGACGCGCGGTGCCGCGGGCGGCGTCGAGCGCATGGGCCGGCACCTCTGGGGGGCCCGCCTGCGGCTGTCGCGCGGTGCGCATCGGATCAGGGGCAACGTCTCGCAGCGGGGCACCGCGGCGAAGCTGTCGGGAGGGGAGGAGCAGGCCGCGCGCGGGCAGAGCGGTTCGGCCGAGTGGGCGTGGCAGCGCGACGGCCTGCGCTGGAGTGCCGCCCTCGCGCGCGGGCTCGGCCGGCACGAGAGCTTCGGCGGCGGGCTCATCGACTCGGAACGGGATGCCCAGGAGACCAGGCTGAGCGCGGCCGTCGCCCTGGAGCGCGGCCCGCGCGAGATCGAGTCGCGCGTCACCTGGTCGGACGCCGAGGTGCGGCGCAGCGGATACGGGAGTTTCTCGCGGCAGGCGCGGTCGTTCTGGGCGGTCACGCGCGGCAGCGCGCCGCTGGCGGGCGGAAGGCTGGCGCTGGCCCTCGGCGCCGGCCGCCACGGCGGCGTGGACCGCTTCGACGTGGCGCCGAGCGCGGACTTCGCCCGCCCGTGGGGCCGCCTGGCGGTCTCGCTGCACGTCGAGCGGCTGCTCACGCCGGTGTGGGCCGACCTGGCGCCGGGGTTCGAGCCGTTCCTGCAGCATGCCTGGGTCGGCGGCGCGCGGTTGTCGGGAGACGTCGCGGGGAGCTGGCGGGCGCGGGCGGGGGTGCGCGGGGGGCGCGTCTACTCGCGAGCCGTGGTGGACCGCCTGCCGCTCGAGGATCTGTGGCTGCGCAGCGGCCTGCGCGCCGAGTACGGCACCTACGACTTCGTCCTCGGCGAAGGAGGGATCGAGCACGCGGGGCGGCGCTTCGACGCGGGCCTCGAGGGCTTCGGCCTGGCGCACCGGCGGCGGGCGGCGGCCAGCCCGGCGGCCGCGGGAAGCGCGCTGAACGGTGACCCCGACAGGGGCGTCCGCGCCTGGCTGGGTGCGCGCGCGCGCCTGTTCCGCGGCGACCTCGGTCTGGCGCTGCGCGGCGAGGCGGCGGGTGTCGGAGCGCGCCAGGGCGGCACCACCGTGGCCCGGGACCTGCCCGCCTACGTCACCTTCACGCTGCTCGGTGAGCTCTCGATCGGCGACGTGGTCGCGGTCTGGCGGCTGGCCAACCTCGAGGACCGGCTCCGGGACGCGGCGTGGACCGACCGCTCGACCGGCCGGCCGGCGGTCGAGGGCAGGCGCGACCTGCAGATGCACCTCGTCTGGAGGTTGTTCAACTGAGCTGAGCGGCTCCCGCGCCGCCGGCGGCACCCGCCCCCGCGGAAGGTCCATGGCGGTCTGGACGCCGGCGGAGCGGCGCGGTGCGCTGCTCCTGGTCGTGCTCCTGTCGCTCGGGGCGGCGCGGGACCTGTGGCGCGCGACCCATCCCGACCCGACCCCGCCGCCGGCGGAGCCGCAGGGCGTCACCGGCGGGCCGGCGACGAGCGGTCCGGCGGCCGGCGGCGACGGCCCGCCTCCCGCGGTGCCGGGGCGAACCGCCGCCCCGCTCGTGGACATCAACCGCGCGGGCCTGGCCGAGCTCGACGCCCTGCCCGGCATCGGCCCGGTGCTGGCCGGGCGCATCCTCCGCCACCGGCAGGAGCACGGCCCGTTCCGCGAGCCCGACGACCTGCTGGCCGTGCCCGGGATCGGGCCGCGGCTGCTCGAGCGCCTGCGGCCCCACGTCGTCGCCTCCGTGGCGGCGGACGGCGCCCCGCACGGGGTTGCAATCGGCAATCCCGCGGCGCGGGAGCGCGTGCAGATTCCGGTTCAGAAGGACCCCGGCCACGGCCGATAACCCCCGCGGATCATGGCGCTCAACCCCGTCATGCCGCGGCCGTTCGCTCCCGGACGGCGACGGCGCGTCGGGAGGGTGCACCCGTTCGCGGATCATCGCAGGCCGCACGACCGGCGGCTCCCCGTCCACGCGGGGACCCGGCACGGGCGGCAGGACCATCGCTGGGGACCGGATCCGTGCAGGAAGACATCGGACAGCTGCTGATCGAAGCCCGGCTCATCGACGAGAACGCGCTCCAGCGCGCCGTCCTTCAGCAGAAGAACCTCGGCGGCAGCCTGACCGGCAACCTGGTCAAGACGGGCGCCCTGACCGAGGACGCGCTGCTCGGGTTCCTGTCGCGGCACTACGGCGCGCCGTCGTACGACCTGAAGAGCTACGAGCCCGACCCGGCGCTCACCCGCCTCATCCCCGGCGACGTGGCCACGCGCTTCATGGCGCTGCCGGTGGCGCGCAGCGGGCGCCGGCTGGTCGTCGCCATGGCGAACCCGTCGAACATCTTCGCCATCGACGACATCAAGTTCATCACCGGCTACGAGGTCGAGCCGCACGTGGCGACCGAGGCCGCCCTCAAGAAGGCCCTCGACCGCGCCTACGACTCCGCCGGGACGATGGCCGACGTGATGAAGGGCATGGAGGAGGAGCTCTCCGTCGTCGAGGACGACGACAGCGCCGAGGCCGAGGCCGGCCTGAGCGCCGCCGACGAGGCGCCGATCGTCAAGCTGGTGAACTCGCTCATCGCCGACGCCGTGCGCAAGGGCGCCTCGGACATCCACATCGAGCCCTACGAGAAGGCCATGCGGGTGCGCTTCCGCATCGACGGCGTACTGCAGGAGATGATGGCGCCGCCGATGAAGTTCAAGGCGGCGATCCTCTCGCGCCTGAAGATCATGGCCGAACTGGACATCGCCGAGCGCCGCGTGCCCCAGGACGGGCGCATCAAGATCAAGGTGCTCAACCGGACGATCGACCTGCGCGTCTCGTCGCTGCCCACGATCTTCGGCGAGAAGATCGTGATGCGCATCCTCGACAAGAGCAACCTGAACATCGACCTCGAGAAGCTGGGCTTCGAGCCCGCCTCGATGAAGGAGTTCGTCTCGGCCATCGCCAACCCCTACGGGATGGTGCTGGTGACGGGGCCGACCGGCTCGGGCAAGACGACGACGCTCTACTCCGCCCTGTCGCGGGTGAACACGCCCGAGGTCAACGTCATGACCGCGGAGGACCCGGTCGAGTACAACCTGGACGGCATCAACCAGGTGCTGGTGAACGACGACATCGGGCTGACCTTCGCCGCCGCTCTCAAGGCGTTCCTGCGGCAGGACCCCAACATCATCATGGTGGGCGAGATCCGCGACCTGGACACCGGCTCGATCGCGGTGAAGGCCGCGCTCACCGGCCACCTGGTGCTCTCCACCCTGCACACGAACGACGCCCCCAGCGCCATCGGCCGCATGATCGACATGGGGGTCGAGCCGTTCCTGGTGGCGTCCTCGGTGAACCTGATCCTGGCGCAGCGTCTGGTGCGCAAGGTGTGCGCGGCCTGCAAGCGGCCGATCACGCTGAGCCAGGAGGTGCTCAACGAGCTGCAGCTGGACCCGGAGGAGGCCGCCCGCGCGACCTTCTTCGAAGGCGCCGGTTGCGTGGAGTGCAACAACACCGGCTATCGCGGCCGGCAGGGCGTCTACGAGGTGATGCCCATGACGACGGGCATCCGCGACCTCGTGCTGGAGCGGGCATCGGCCAACGAGATCAAGCGCCTCGCCATCGAGCAGGGGATGCTGACCCTGCGGCGCGACGCGCTGGAGAAGCTGAAGCGCGGCCTGACCTCGGTCGAGGAAGTGCTCAAGGAGACGGCGGCGGACCGGGACTGACCGCGCGCCGGCGCCGCGGTCCGCCGCGGCGCCTGGGACCCGCGCAGGCGGGGCAGAGAGGAGAGCGAACGACGTGGTGACCCTTCGCCAGTTGCTGGAGGACATGGTGTCGCGCAACGCCTCGGACCTGCACATCACGGCCGGGGTGCCGCCCGAGTTCCGGGTGGACGGCGCGATCACGCCGAGCGAGTACGACGTGCTGACGCCCGAGCTGACCGTGCAGCTCGCCTACAGCGTGATGTCGGACGAGCAGCGCAAGCGCTTCGAGACGACGAAGGAGCTGGACTTCTCCTTCGGCATCAAGGGCCTGGCCCGCTACCGCGCCAACGTGTTCCTGCAGCGCGGCGTGGTCTCGATGGTCATCCGGCAGATCCCCTTCGACATCATGCCGATGGAGAAGCTCGGCCTGCCGCCGGTGGCGCGCGAGTTCACGAACCGCCTGAAGGGGCTCATCCTGCTGACCGGCCCGACCGGCAGCGGCAAGTCCACGACCCTGGCGGCGATGCTGGACAAGATCAACCAGACGCGCCAGTGCCACATCATCACCATCGAGGACCCGGTCGAGTACATCCACCACCACAAGAAGTGCATCGTCAACCAGCGCGAGGTGGGTTCGGACACGGGTTCGTTCCCGACCGCGCTCAAGTACGTGCTGCGCCAGGACCCCGACATCATCCTCATCGGCGAGATGCGCGACCTCGAGACCATCGAGGCGGCGCTGACCATCGCCGAGACCGGCCACCTGGTGTTCGCCACCCTGCACACGAACTCGACCTACGAGGCGGTCAACCGCATCGTGGACGTGTTCCCGGCGGACCAGCAGAAGCAGATCCTGACCCAGCTCGCCTTCACCCTGGAAGGGGTCATCACCCAGCAGCTCATCCCGCGCAGCCGCGGTGGCGGCCGCATCCTGTGCGCGGAGGTGCTGGTCTGCACCCCAGCGATCAAGGCCGTGATTCGCGAGGCCAAGACCCACCAGATCTACAGCCTCATGCAGGCCGGGCAGAAGTTCGGCATGCAGACCATGAACCAGGCGCTCCTCCAGGCGGTGCTCGACCGCCAGCTGACCCCCGAGGACGCGCTCGACCACACCACCGACCGCACCGAGCTGGAGGGCATGCTCGGCAAGGTCTGGCGGAACGCCGCGTAGGAGGACGCCATGCCAGTCTTCGTGTGGAAGGGACGTACGCTCGCCGGCGAGGCGCAAAGCGGTGAGGTCGAGGTCGCGCGCCAGGAGGAGGCGGTCGAGCTGCTGCGCAAGAAGCGCATCCTGGTCACCTCGATGCGGCCCAAGGCCGGCGGGCTGCGCCTGCCCCGGCTGGGCGGCGGCGTCCGGGTCACGACCAAGGACCTGGCCATCTTCACCCGCCAGTTCGCCACCATGATCTCGGCGGGTCTGCCGCTGGTGCAGTGCCTCGACGTGCTGGCCAAGCAGGCCAGCAAGCCGGCGTTCGGCCGGGTCATCGGCGAGGTCACCCGCGAGGTCGAGGCCGGCTCGACGCTGGCCGACGCCCTCGGCAAGCACAAGAGCGTCTTCGACGACCTGTTCCGCAACATGGTCGCGGCCGGCGAGGCGGGCGGCGTGCTGGACGAGATCCTCATGCGTCTGGCCACCTACATCGAGAAGAACGACGCCCTGCAGCGCAAGGTGAAGGGCGCGATGGTCTACCCGGCGGTGGTCATGACGGTGTGCGTCGGCGCCGCGGCCTTCATGCTCATCTTCATCATCCCGACCTTCGCCAAGATGTTCACCGATTTCGGCGGGGAGCTGCCGCTGCCCACCAAGATCGTGATGATGCTGTCCACGGGCCTGCAGAACTTCTGGTGGGCGATCGTCGCCGGCTTCGTCGGCGTGGTCGTCGTCTTCAAGCGCTACTACGCCACGGAGAACGGCCACCGCACGGTGGACGCGGCCATGCTGCGCATGCCGGTGCTCGGCGACGTGCTGCTCAAGAGCGCCGTGGCGCGCTTCACCCGCACCCTGGGCACGCTGATCGCCTCGGGTGTGCCCATCCTGTCGGGGCTGGAGATCACCGCCCGCACCGCCGGTAACAAGATCATCGCCGAGGCCATCATGACCGCGCGCGCCTCGATCCGCGAGGGCGAGACGGTGTCGGCGCCGCTCAAGACCTCGGGCGTGTTCCCGCCCATGGTCGTGCAGATGATCTCGGTGGGCGAGCAGACCGGTGCCCTGGACGAGATGCTCACCAAGATCGCGGTCTTCTACGAGTCCGAGGTGGACAGCGCCGTGGACGCGATGACCTCGGTCATCGAGCCGGTCATGATCGTGCTGATGGGCGGCATGGTGGGCGGAATGGTCGTGGCGATGTACCTGCCGATGTTCAAGCTCATCTCCGTGGTCGCGGGCAGCGGCAACTGATGCGCTCCGTCCCCGCACCCCGGCCGCCGGCCGCGTCCTGCGCGGGCCGGACCACCGACCCCGTGCGCGGGCTGCGGACGCTCGTCCGCAGCCGCCTGGTGGTGGCGGCGCTGGCGCTGCCGCTCGGGCTGCTGCTGCGGGCGGAGGCGCCGCCCGACGCGTCGCGGGTGTTCCTGGGGGTGGGGCTGGCCGTGGCGGCGCTCTCGGTGGTCTACGAACTGGCGGCGCGGTCGCGGCGCGCGCTGACGCTGCAGGTGTTCGTGCAGGTGTCGGTGGACCTCGTGCTGGTGACCCTGCTGGCCACGCAGACCGGCGGGTGCGCGAGCCAGTTCATCCTCTTCTACGTGCTGGTCGTGCTGACCGGCGGGCTGCTGGCCCGGCTGC
>JAXDBZ010000056.1:0-9967 GCA_034678345.1 Candidatus Eiseniibacteriota bacterium | reverse complement strand
GGGCGGCCACGTGGTTGCGCACCCGGTAGTCGAGCCAGGCGGGCAGGTCCTTCATATCGGCCGGCGGGCCCGCGGGCGCGGGGGGCGCGACGGCGGGGCGCGCGGCGGTGGTGGCGAGCACCGGGCCGTGCGGGCCGGGCGCCGCGGTCTCGTCGGCGCCGGCGGGGGCGCCGGCCACCAGGACGAACGCGATCAGGAGCGCGGCCGGGGAGGGCCGCGGAGCGCGGCGTCCTGCGGCGCGGGGCGAGCGGCCGGTGTCGTGGTGCATGATGGCGCAATCCCTTGACAGTGCTGGGGGTCGACCCTAACGTGCATTGCCTCGTACCGGTTTTCGGCCCCGCCGGGGGCCCTATTGAGGGGTATGTGCGGGCCGGCCGGTGCCGGGGCCCCCCGCGTGGCCCGGGTCGGCCGCGCGGCACCTGTGGAAGGGGGAGAGGATGAGCGGCACGCCCTGGATCCGCGTCGAGGAGGCGGGTCGGCACGTGGGGTCGGTCGTGGAGGTCCGGGGCTGGCTGGAGCATCACCGCTCCGGCGGCAGGGTCCAGTTCCTGGTGGTGCGGGACGGCTCGGGGACCATCCAGTGCGTGGCCGCCCGGCAGGACCTCCCGCCGGACCAGTGGGAGGCGCTCTCCGGCCTCACCCAGGAGACCTCGCTGATCGTGCGCGGCACGCTGCGCTCGGACGCCCGGGCCCATGGCGGTGTCGAGCTGGGGCTGCAGAGCGTGGAGATCGTCTCCCTGGCGGAGCCCTACCCGATCCGTCCCAAGGAGCACGGCACGGAGTTCCTCATGGACCACCGGCACCTCTGGCTGCGTTCGTCGCGGCAGCACGCGGCGCTGCGGGTCCGCGCCGAGCTGGTGGCGGCGCTCCGCGACTTCATGGACGGGGAGGGGTTCGTGCTGATGGACTCGCCGATCTTCACGCCGAGCGCGTGCGAGGGCACGAGCACCCTGTTCGAGACCCGCTACTTCGAGGACACGGCCTACCTCTCGCAGAGCGGCCAGCTCTACCAGGAGGCCACGGCCATGGCCTTCGGGCGGACCTACTGCTTCGGGCCGACCTTCCGGGCGGAGAAGAGCAAGACGCGCCGGCACCTGATCGAGTTCTGGATGATGGAGCCGGAATGGGCCTTCGCGACGCTCGAGGACGTCATCGCCCTCGAGGAGCGCATGCTCGTGGCGGTGGTGGGGCGTGTGCTCGACCGGCGGGCCGAGGAGCTCGAGGTGCTCGAGCGCGACACGGCGCCGCTCGAGCGCGTGCGCGCGCCCTTCGCCCGCATCCACTACAACGAGGCGGTGGAGCGGCTGCGCGCCGCCGGGCACGCCTTCGAGTGGGGGAACGACTTCGGCGCGCCGGACGAGACGCTGCTGGCGGGGCAGTTCGAGACGCCGGTCTTCGTCACGAACTACCCGGCGGCGGTGAAGGCCTTCTACATGGAGCCCGACCCGGCGGATCCGCGGCTGTGCCTGTCCTGCGACTGTCTGGCGCCCGAGGGCTACGGCGAGATCATCGGCGGGGGACAGCGCATGGCTTCGCTCGAGCTGCTCACCCGGCGGATCGACGAGCACGGGCTGCCGCAGGAGGCCTTCGAGTGGTACAAGGACCTGCGCCGCTACGGCTCCGTGCCCCATGCGGGTTTCGGCATCGGCGTGGAGCGCACGCTCGCCTGGATCGCCGGGTTGGAGCACCTGCGGGAGGCCATCCCGTTCCCCCGCATGCTCAAGCGTCTGAGGCCCTGAGGCACCTCTAACGGCGGCGCAGGACGACGAGCGCGTTGTCGCCCGAGACCTGCTCGTCGAGCACGGCCATCCGTTCGTAGCGCGCGAGGAGCGAGTCGCGATCGGCCGCGGCGGCGAAGGGCGCGCCGGCTCCGGCGAAGGCGGCGGTGCTCGTCAGCTGGCCGCGGCGCAGGACGATCCAGTCCGGGCGCGTGGCGGCGGCGACGTCCGTGTACCAGCCCGGTCCCCGGCGGCGCCGCTCGGCCACCTGCGGGGAGACCAGGCCCACCTCGTCCACGATGCGCACCGGCGCGAGCCAGCCGACGATGCCGATGGGCTCCAGGAGGACGCGGTCGCCGGCACGCGCGTGGTCGCGCAGCCAGGAGCCCGCGGCGGCGAAGCCGAAGTACTCGTTCTGCGCGCGCCCCACGTAGAGCGGCGTGGCTTCCAGCCAGACGGCGGCGAGGAGGAGGGCGACGCCGGCGTAGACCGGCCAGCCCCGCACGATCCGGGGCAGCCCGACGGCCCCGAGCAGCGCGGCCGCGAAGAGCGGGACGGCGAGGTACCAGTAGAAGTACGCGACCCCCAGAAGGGCGTAGCCGGCCCAGACGGCGAGCGCGGCGGCGGCAGCGAGGGGGAGGGCGCCGTCCCGCCGGCGCCAGAGGGCCGCCGCCCCCGCCACGGCCGCGGGGCCGAGGAGCACGGAGAGGCCGGCGAGGTGGCGGGCCTCGCCCGGCGCGAGCATCCCCGGCAGGCGCAGAGGAAGGGCCCAACCCCACCAGAAGCGGCCCGCCCACGGTCCCGGCGTGCCGTAGATACCCGCCTTGGCGAGGACGCTCTGGGGCACGGGGGAGCCGTAGTACGCGGTGAGCGCGGCGATGCCGGCGAGGGCGACCGCGGCCGCCACGGCACGGTCGCGCCAGCGGGCGCCGATGGCGACCACCGCCGCGGCGGCGAGTCCCTCGGGGCGCCACAGGGCCAGCAGCCCGAGCAGAGGGCCGCTGGCCGGGCTGCCGCGATGGGCGAGGACGGCGGCCAGGGCGATGAGCGTGAGGAAGGCGCTGCTCTCCATGCCGGACGCGGCGACGAAGGAGAAGTAGGGCCACAGGGCGAAGAAGAGCCCGAAGCACCAGGCGGCGGCGCCGCGGCGCTCGAGCGTGCCGGACGCGCGCTCGATCATGCGCACGGCGAGGAGCAGCGTGAGCGCGTCGGCGAGCAGGCTCGTGAGCCGCGTCCACAGGACCGGGTCGTGGAGCAGCCGCGTGCCGAGCGCGACCCACAGCGTCCACGGCGGCGACGAGAAGCCGAAGACCCGTTCGTCCGGGTTGTAGACGAGCCCGAAGCCGTGCGCGAGGTGCCGAGCGTAGCGGAAGGTGATGTACGCGTCCTCGGTGGCGACGGGCACCAGCCGCCACGCCGCGAGGCGCGTGACGACCAGCAGGAGCAAGGGCAGGAGATACGGGGCGCGCGGATCGAGGAGTCCGCGCCACCCCGGACGCTCCGCGGACGCGAGGTGGTCTTCGACGCGGGGGCCGACGGCGGCAGAGATGGCGGGGCGGCGCTTCTTCATGACGAGCGGTGGCGCGGACCGGAAGGGAAAGGGGAGCCCTCATACGCCCCAGCGAGAGGCTTGAGCTGCCCGCGTCGTGCGCGATGCGAACTTCGCTTGGAAGCGGGACGCAGACGAGCCAGGGGACTCCCCACTTCACACGACCTGAGGGCCGACGCGCCCGTGGCGCTTGGCCAGCCCGCAGTGTAGCGAAGGCGGGGACCGGGGGGCAAGGGCCATGGACGAGCCTGGCCCCTTGACACCCCCGTGACGCGACCCTAACCTGCCGCACTCGGACCATCGGGCGGTGCAGGGCGGGGAGGGATCCACGACTCCTCAGCGGGGGCAGGCGCGCGTTGATTGACAAGGCGGGACGAGGGTTCCTAGACTGTGCACGCTTCGGCGTCCGGGCTGGTCGTGCCCCGCGGGGGGCGTGGCCTTGGGCCGTCCTCGTGCTGCTGGCCGCCGGGACATGGGGTTGCGGCCCCCGGGGCCGCTCCGAAGCGGTGGAAGACTCCCTGACGAGCGGGCGTATCACCGTCGTGTGCGCACCCGAGGCGCACACGGTGCTCGTCCGGGAACGGGACGTCTTCCAGGCGGACTATCCCCAGGCGAGCATCGAGATCAGGACGGGCACGTCCCGCGAGGCGTTGAGCGCGTTGTTCGCGGCGACCTGCGACGTGGCGGTGATCACCCGGGAGCTCACCCCCGAGGAACGGACCGCCGCGACCGAGGGCGGCCTGGAGTTGGAGGGTTTCCGTTTCGCCCGGGATGCGCTGGTGTTCATCGTGAACGCCGCGAATCCCGTGCAGAACGTCGCGGTCCCGCAGCTGCGGGAGATCTACGAGGGCGGCATCCGGAACTGGTCGCAGCTGGCGGGCGGCCCCCTTCCGGTCCGTCCGGTGATCCAGGGCATGGAGTCGGACGTGACGGCATTCTTCGGCGAGCAGGTGATGGCGGGAGAGGCGATCCGCGTTGCGGTCGCCATCGACAGCTCGGACGCGGCGGTCGTGGCGCGGGTACGCCGCGAGCGCGGAGCGCTGGGCTTCGTGAGCCTCGCGTCGGCCGGGGAGGGCACGGCGACGCTGGCGGTCGCGCCGTTGCGCGGGCTGCCCTACGTACGCCCGGACGCCCAGACCGTCCACGCCGGGACGTATCCGCTCAGCCGGTCGTACAGCCTCTACTTCCGGGTAGGGGGGTCGCGGCTGGCGAAGGGTTTGAACACGTTCGTGACGAGCCTCGACGGACAGAGGATCGTGCAGGAGGCGGGACTGGTGCCGACGTCGGTGCCGGTGCGCTTCGTGCGCCGCTCCCCAATGATCCCGAGCCATTGACAGGAGAACGGACCGGATCCCCATGAGAACCCCGAACCGAATCGGAACCTGGTGCTGGACGCCGGTGCTGCTGGCCGGGCTGTTGGCCATGGTGGTGCCCGCGACGGCGCGGGCGGATGCCCTGCGCGACGGGCGCACGGCGCTCCAGGCCGGCAAGCTGGACGAGGCGGTGCGCTTCTTCGAGCAGGCCGCGTCGCAGGGCGTGGCGGAGGGCCGCGCGGGCGTCGGGCTCGTGCACCTGAGGCGGCACCAGCTCGCCCGGGCGATGGAGGCGTTCGAGCTGGCGGAGCGGATGGACGACCAGCTGGCCATGGCCCACTACGGCAAGGGCGAGGTGCTGCGGCAGCAGGAGAAGTACGAGGAGGCGGTGCCGCATCTGCAGCGCGCCGCCGAGCTGGATCGGCGCTACCCGGAGGCGCAGCTGAGCCTGGCGGCCGCCCTGACCGAGCTCGGGCGGTATGCCGAGGCGGTGGCCTCGGCGAACCGCGGGCTCAACTGGGGGTCGAGGTGGCGGCCGCGCTTCCTGATCGCCCTGGGTGACATCGCCGCGGCGCGGGACTCGCTGCGGGACGCCGGCATCTGGTACACCACCGCGGTGCAGGAGTCGCCGGATGACCCGGCCACGCACCGGGCGCTCGGGGACTTCTACGTGCGGCGCGGCACCTTCGATCTGGCCTACCCGGAGTACCAGTCGGCGGTGGCCCTTGACTCCGGGGACGTGGACCTGCACTTCGCCCTCGGCAAGGCCCTGTACTACGGCCAGCGCTACGTCTCGGCCCTCGAGGAGTTCCAGTGGGTGGTGGCGCGCGATCCCGAGTACCCGGCGGCGCAGTACGCCCTGGGCGAGCTGCTCTACCGCTCGGGCAAGGCGGATCCGCGGCGCTATGTCGAGGCGCGGGGCCCGCTCGAGAAGTACGTGCAGCTGATGCCCGAGGACCCCAAGGGCTGGAGCGTGCTGGGGCGCACCTACTACTTCCTCGAGCTCGCCGAGCGGGACTCGACCCTCAAGCAGGAGGCGCTCGAGGCGCTGGTGAAGGCCGAGGAGCTCGGCGACAAGACGAAGGAGATGTTCTCGGTGCGGGCGCGCCTGCGGATCGATCGGCGCGAGTACGACCTGGCGGCGGCGGACTACGAGCGGGCGGGCAGCGACCTGGCGCCCGAGGACGTGTACCGGCTGGCGCGGATGATGACCATCCAGCGGAACGCGGCGCGCGCCGAGTCGCTCTACGCCAGCATCGTGGACCGCGACTCCACGACGAAGCTGGCGGCGGTGGCGCTGAACGAGATCGGCAAGATCCGCTACGCGCAGGCCACCGACCTGGCCAAGACGGACCGTGCGGCCGCGGCGCCGCTGTACGAGTCCGCCATCGAGGTCTTCGCGCACCGGCTGGCCCTTGACCCGGGCAATGACGAGGCCTACTACTACGTGGGTTTGGCCGACCGCGAGCTGGGTCGCATGCCGGAGGCCCTCGAGGCGATGCGGCAGGCCGTCGCCTTCGGCCCCGAGAAGCCGGAGCGGCGCTTCTGGCTGGGACTGCTCTACTCCCAGGTGGATTCGACGGGGCGGGCGGAGGAGGAGTTCGAGCAGGTCGTGGCGCTGGAGAGCGGCAGCACGGCGAACAAGGGCATTGCCCTGCAGCAGCTCGGCTACTACCGGCTGCTGCGGCGCGAGTACGCCCAGGCGATCGATTATCTGGAGCAGTCGGCGGCGATCAACCCGCAGGACCCGAACACGCTGCTGTGGCTGGCGCAGGGGTACCAGAACTCGGGCAACCGGGCGAAGGCGGCGGAGAACTACCGGCGGGTGCTGGCGCTGAACCCGGGCAGCACGGACGCTCGCAACGGGCTGAGGCTGCTCGAGGGCGGAGCGAGGTAGGGGGAACCAGATGAAGCAGCGCGAGGTCGGCAGCATCGCCATCATCATGCCGCACGGCTACCTCACCGGGGGCGAGGAGACCGAGGATCTCGACCGGACGATCAAGAAGCTGGCCGAGGGCGGCAACCGGCACCTCATCGTGAACCTGGCCCAGGTGCAGCACGTGAACTCGACGGCCCTGGGCGTGCTGATCTCCGCGCACACGAGCTACGTCCGTCGCGGCGGGCAGATGAAGCTGTGCTCGGTGGACAAGCGCATCGAGAACATCTTCGTGATCACGAAACTCTCGCTCGTCTTCGACGTCTATGCCAGCGAGGAGCAGGCGATCGCGGGTTTCGCGGACAAGGGGGCCGTCTGACGGGTCGGCGAACCCCGCCGCGGGCGGGGGCGCCGGCCGGCGACCGGAGGGGCGGGCATGGCGGTACGCCGTAGGCAGGTCCAGAGCATCGTGGTCCTCTATCCGAAAGGGAGCTTCTTCGGGGACACCGAGACGGACGATCTGCAGAAGGCCATCATGGACGAGGCCGCTGCGGGGAACAAGCACCTGGTCTTGAATCTGTCGGAGTGCCAGGCGCTGAACTCGACGGCCCTCGGCGTGCTGATGCGCGGCTACGCCAACTACCGCGGGCGCGGCGGAGAGATCAAGCTCTGCGGGCTGGGCAAGCGGCTGAAGGACCTCTTCACCATGACGAAGCTCATCATGGTGTTCGATCACCACGAGGCCGAGGACGAGGCACTGGCGGCCTTCGCGGATTGAAGTAGGGCTCGCCCCCGCCGACCGGGCGGGCGCGATCGTGATCAACAGGGGCGCGGGCGGTCTCCGCCGCGTGTCCAGGGGGGCGGGGCGACCTGCCCGAACCCAGCAACCGGCCCGGGCCGGCGTCGGAGGACGCGCGCCGGGCATGGAGGAAGGAACTGAGCATGAGACGTCTCGTCGTCCCTGTCGCTGTCGTCGTCGCCGCGTTGGTGTCGTTCGGCATCTGGTACAACCTGCCCCTGCTCATCGGCCCGTACGGCGAGGAGATGAAGAAGGCCGGCCCGCTGGTCTCCCTGCTGATCCTGCTGCTCATCCTGCAGATCGCCTTCGTCATCGAGCGCATGCTGAGCCTGCACAAGGCGCAGGGCAAGGGCCCGCTCCCGACGTTCCTGAACAACGTGCGCAAGCGGCTGCGCGACGGTGACGTGCAGGGCGCGATCGGGGAGTGCTCGAAGCAGCGCGGCTCGGCGGCGAACGTCATCCGCGCCGGCCTGGAGCGCTACACGCTGCTGCTCAAGGAGGGGGCGCCGAAGGAGAAGGTGGTGGCGGAGACGCAGGCGGCCATCCAGGAGGCCAACGGCCTCGAGGTGCCGCTCCTCGAGCGGAACCTGATCGGCCTCTCGACCATCGCCTCGATCGGCACCATGGTGGGCCTGCTCGGTACGACCATCGGCATGATCCGCGCGTTCGCCGCCCTCGGCCACACGGGCGCAGTGGACGCCACCAAGCTCGCCATCGGCATCTCCGAGGCGCTCGTGAACACGGCCGGCGGCCTGTTCGTGGCCATCCTCGGCATCGTCATGTACAACGTCTTCGTGACGCGGGTGGACAACTTCAGCTACATGATGGACGAGGCCTCCTACGAGGCGATCCAGCTGCTGTCGGCGCACGCCGCCGGCGCGCAGAAGTAGGGAAGCGCGAACATGCTGAAGAAGAAGCGTCGCATCGGCATCAGCATCGACATGACGCCGATGGTGGACATCGCGTTCCTGCTCCTGATCTTCTTCATGTCGACGACGCAGTTCGCGCCGCCGGAGAAGGACAAGATCGACCTGCCGGACTCCAGCTCCGAGGCGAAGTCGCCCGAGACGGACATCATCGTCGTCTCGGTGACGAAGACGCCGACGATCAAGGTCGTGTACCGGCAGGGGGGCAACGAAGTAGTGCGGGAGGTGGCCCCAGAGGCGGTGGCCACGGACCTCGGCATGGTCCTCAGCAACGCCCGCGCCGCGAACCCCGCCGCCCGCGTCCTGGTCAAGATGGACAAGGAGGCGTCGTACGGCCTCATGGCGGACATGATGGCGGGGCTGCAGGAATCGAAGGCCACCCGGTTCAACGTTCAGACGAACCTCAAGGCAGAGGCCGGCGCGTTCCGGCAGGTGAAGGAGAAGTAACCCCCAGCCCGTCAGGAGGTGAGTGTTCATGGGTGCAGTCGACACCCCGCAAAGAAGAGAAGGCGGCAAGAAGAAGGGGCTGGGGTTCTCGCGCAAGAAGCGTCGCGTCGGCATCCGCATCGACATGACGCCGATGGTGGACATCGCGTTCCTGCTCCTCATCTTCTTCATGGTGACCACGGTCTTCCGCACGCCACAGGCGCTGGAGATCAACCTGCCGCCGGACCAGGAGACCAAGATCGAGGTCGCCGAGTCCAAGGTGATGACGGTGCGGGTGCTGCCCGACGAGCGGATCTTCTGGAAGCGCGGCAGTGATCCGTGGGCGCGGACTGGCATCGACGGCCTGAACGCGGTCTTCAAGCCGTTCCAGGGCAGCCGGGAGCTCATCGTCATCCTCAAGATCGATCGTGGTGCGAAGTTCAGCTTCATGGTGGAACTCATCGACCAGCTCGACCTGGCTCAGCTGACCCGCTTCTCCCTGGGTACGCTGACCCCCGAGGAGAAGAAGGAGGTCGAGACACTGTGAAGACCCACGAGCATGTGACGCTGTTCGAGTTCATGCCCTACGGGGCACCCGAGCTCATGGAGGTGGCCCGGAGGTACATGGTCCGGGGCATCATGGGCGCCGTCGGGGTCCTCTTCGTCGCGTTCGGGATCTCGTTCGTGACGAACGTGATCCTCTCCCGCGAGGAGAAGGAGATCCCGGTGGTGGTCGTGCCCTTCCGCGAGCTCTCGGCGCCGCCGCCGCTGCAGAAGACGGACGCGCCGCCGCAGGTGGCCATCAGCACGACGGTGGCCGCCCCGACGGTCGGCGTGCCGGTGCCGGTGCCCGACGCCGAGGCGCCGATGGAGCAGACGATCGCCTCGCAGGACGAACTGGCCCGCGCGATGCCCACCACGGACATCACCAGCGACGGCAGCCAGCAGATCGTCGTCGCCCCGCCGACGGAGGAGGAGCTGCCGAAGTTCGGCGAGTACGTCTACGTCGAGGAGTTGCCGGAGGCCATCCACAAGGAGGCGCCGCTGTATCCCGACCTCGCCCGCGAGGCGAGCGTCGACGGCACCGTGATGGTCCAGGCGCTGGTCGGCAAGGACGGCCGGGTCAAGGACACGCGCGTGGTCAAGTCCATCCCGATGCTCGACGCCGCCGCGACCGCGGCGGTGCGGCAGTGGGTGTTCAAGCCGGCGCTGTCGAACAACAAGCCGGTCGCCGTGTGGGTGGCGGTGCCGGTGAAGTTCACGCTGCACTGAGCGCTCCGGGCGCGGGGGCGGGGCCCGCCCCCCGCCCCGCACGCCCCCCCCCGGCCACCCACCGGGGGGGGGAGTACGCGCCCCGAAC
>JAXDBZ010000055.1:0-3349 GCA_034678345.1 Candidatus Eiseniibacteriota bacterium | reverse complement strand
CGGCGGCGGCTGTCGAGGATGCGCGCGCGGCCGGCCGCGTCGGCGGCGGAGTCGGCGCTGACCGGGATCTGGATCACGGAGACGCGGACCTGGCCGGGGGCGAGCGGGAACTTGTCCGGGTTGGCGCGGAAGTAGGCCTCGGCCTCGGCCGGCGACACCGGCTTGTTCGGCAGGGACTTCTGCACCAGCCGCTGCGCCAGCTGCTGGCGGCGAGCCTCGTCGCGGTAGCGCGCCCGCAGCTGCTCCTCGGTCAGGTTCTCCCTCGCCAGCTGCTCGCGGAAGCCGTCCTCGCCCAGCCGCTGCCGGGCGTCGCGCAGCGCCTTCTCGACCTCGCGCGACACCTCGGCATCGCTCGCCGTGAGGCCCTGGCGCACCGCCTCGGCGTAGATGATCTTCTCGTTGATCATCTCGTCGAGGATCTGCCGCCGCAGGGTGTCCAGCATCACCGAGTCGGGGCGGATCTGGTTGCGCATGACGAACAGGTAGAGCTGCTCCTCCACGTCGCTCTGCAGCACGATGTCGTTGTTCACGACGGCGGCGATGCCGTCGAGCTGCTGGCCGGCGGCGGGCCGGGCGGCCCGGGTGTTGGGGGTCTGCGCCAGGGCCGGCAGGGCCGCGGCGAAGCAGATGAGGGCGACGAACGCCCAGCGCGAGGACTTCAACGTGACCTCCATGGGTGCGGTGCGACCGCGCGAGCGGACCCGCGGCGCACGGGCAGACCGGGTCCGGTCCCGCAGCGCCGGGGCCCGCCCGGGGCCCGTGCGCGTCGCCGGAACCGGGGCTACGGATGCCTGGGAGCGACGCGGCAGTATAGCCGCTGCGCCGCCCGGAGCCCATACGCCCCCGGGGGTCGCGGGATTCCGCCGGTCGCCCGCCCCGAGCCCCGCCGGGAGGCCCGGAGCGCGCCGGGGCCCCGGCCGGCGGGCTCTCGGGCCGGCAACTGCCGCGCTCGTCGTGGCCGGCGCATCCGGGGTGCCGCTCGGGGTATCCTTGCCCGGTGAGGCCCCCCGTTCCTTCGACCGCGCTCCCGCCGGGGTCGCCCCGGCGCGGGAGGTTCGCGCCATGACGCTCAGCTTCGGCACGCGCCGTCTGCTCGCGGTGGCCGCGTTGCTGCTCACGGCCGCCATCGCCGCGCCGCGCTTCCTCACCCACACGCCGTATCCCCGCTTCGGCGCCCGCATCGACTTCGACCAGCCCGACGGGGCCGGGCGCGTGGAGGAGGTCATCGGTCCGCCCGCGCTGGGGCTGCTCGAGCGGGGGGACGTGCTGCGGGTGGTGGACGGCCGGCCGGGCACGGTGGAGGAGTTCAAGCGGCGGCCCGCGGACCGGCTGCCACGCGGGCCCATCGCCCTGACCATCGAGCGGCGCGGCGAGTTGAAGGAGATCACGCTGCCGCCGCTGCACCTGAGCCTGTGGCAGCGCGTGCGCATGCGCGCCTTCTCGCTCGCCGCGGTCGTGGCCTCGCCGCTGATCGCCTTCCTGCTCGTCTGGCGGCGGCCGGACCTCGCCGCGGCCTGGGCGTTCCTCTGGTTCGCCCTGCTGCAGGGGCTCGGCGCCATCTGGGTCTACTTCCGCATCCCCGCCGGCGAGCCCGGGCCGCTGTTCCGCGCCTACCTGAACGTCTACGGCGCGCTGTGCTGGCTGTACCCGGCGGCCTTCCTGCACTTCATGACCGTCTTCCCGCGCCCGCGCTGGAACGCGGCCGGGCTGGTGCGCAGCGTGTGGTTCTGGCTGGTGGTGCTCGCCTATGCGACGCCGCCCGTGCTCTGGATCCTCGGCCACCCGACCACCGAGCCGGCCGGACCGGCGTCCATGTGGTTCCAGGCCGTGGCGATGGCCCTGGGCACGCTGGCGCTGGTCCAGCGCTACGCCTGGCCGGGCCGGGCCGGGCCGCGCGTCCGCCCCGGCGAGCGCGCCCTCGCCCTGGCCGTGGCGGTGACGCTGGCGCTGGGGGCGGTGGTGTCGGTCGTCTGGGCGAGCCCGCGGTTCATGACGCTGTGGGACTCCTTCCCGCCGCTGCGCTTCGCCACCACCGCCATGGACGTCGCGCTGCTGATCGTGCCGCTGCTCATCGCCTACCTGATCGCCAACGACCCGGTCTTCGACCCGCGCCGCCTCATCGCGCGCAGCGTGCCGTTCGCGCTGCTCTCCGTCGTGCTCGCCGGCGTCTACCTGGGCATCGTCGTCTTCTCGCAGCGGCTCTTCGCGGCCGCCACCGGCGAGGAGTCCATGGTGTTCAACGTCATCGCCGCGCTGGTGGTGGCCTTCGCCTTCGCGCCGCTGTGGACGCGGACGCAGCACGCCCTGGACCGGCTCTTCGGCCGCGACCCGCAGGTGCTGCGTCTGGCGCTGGACCAGGCCGGCCGCGGGCTGCTGGGCGCGCTCGACCCCGACGAGGTGCGCCGCACGGTGCAGGGCAGCCTGGCGCGGGGCCTGAAGCGCGAGGTGGCGCTCGAGTGGCCGGAGACGGGGCCGCCGCGCGTCGCCGAGGGCGAGGAGTTGCCCGAGGACGCGCGCCGCGCGGTGGAGAACCTGCTGCTGCAGGCGGGTATCCGCCTCGAGAACCTGGCGCTGCAGGAGCACCGGGCGGCGGCCGAACGGCAGGCGATCGAGCTGCGCGAGGCGGCGACGCGCGCCGAGCTGCGGGCCCTGCAGGCCCAGGTGCAGCCGCACTTCCTCTTCAACGCGTTGAACGCCCTGGCCTACCTGATCGAGACCGATCCGCCGGCCGCCCAGCGCTACTCCGAGCGGCTGGCCGACATGCTGCGCTACACGGTCGAGGCCGGGAACCGGCCGGTGACGCTGCTGTCCGAGGAGATCGGCTTCGTCGAGGACTACCTGGGCGTGGCGCGCGAGCGCTACGAGACGACCCTCGAGTTCGCCTACCGCGGCCCGCGGGAGCTGCTGTCGCTGGCGGTGCCGCCGCTGCTGCTGCAACCGCTGGTCGAGAACAGCCTGAAGCACGGCTGCGCCCCCGACGCACGGTCCGGAGCCGCCGAGGTCCCGGCGGGGATGCACCTCGAGCTCACCGCCGCACAGGAGGACGGGTTCGTCGAGCTGACGTTCTCGGACGACGGTGTGGCCAGCGCCAACGGCAGCGCCGGTCTGGGCGTGGGCCTGAGGAACCTGGAGCAGCGTCTGCGCCGCTTTGCCGGCGCCGGCGCGACGATGGAGGCCGGCGCACGCCAGGCCGCGGACGGAGGCCCCGGGCGGGGCTTCGTCGTCCGGCTGCGCTGGCCGGTCACGAAGGGAGAGACCGCATGAGTTCGCGCACCACCCGGGGCGAAGCGACCGCGAAGCCCCTGCGCGCCCTGATCGCCGACGACGAGCCGCGCGCGCGGCAGTACCT
>JAXDBZ010000054.1:0-14878 GCA_034678345.1 Candidatus Eiseniibacteriota bacterium | reverse complement strand
GTGGCGGCTGACGAGCCCGTAGGTGGGCCGCAGGCCGGTCACGCCGCAGAAGGCCGAGGGCGTGAGGATCGAGCCCGAGGTCTCGGAGCCGATGGCGAACGGCACGAGCCCCGCGGCCACCGCCCCGCCGGGGCCGCTCGAGGAGCCGCCCCACCAGAACGCCGGGTTCCACGGCGTGAGCCCGGGCCCGGTGTACGAGGCGTCGGCGTGGTTGTAGCCCATGCCGCCCGCCAGTTCGACCATGGCCAGCTTGACCACCAGCACGGCGCCCGCCTCGCGCAGGCGGCGCACGACGGTGGCGTCGTAGTCGAAGACCTGCGTGCGGTAGGGCTCGGCCCCCCAGCCGGTGGGCACGCCGCGCGTGGCGAGCAGGTCCTTCACCCCGAAGGGCACGCCGTGCAGCGGGCCGCGCCAGCGGCCGGCGGCGATCTCGCGCTCGGCCTCGCGCGCCTCGGCCATCGCCGAGTCGCGCATCAGCGTGGCCACGGCGTGGTAGCGCGGCCCGAGCCGCTCGAGCCGCTCGAGGCAGCCGGCGGCGAGGTCGGTGGGCCGGAGCCGGCGCGCGCGGATGCGGGCGGACAGCTCGCGGACGGGCAGGAAGAAGACGCCCTCGTCGAGGGCGACGGGAGTCGCGGGCGACGCTGTGGAGGAGGTCGTCATCGCCGGGCCCCCTTCACGTAGAACGTGAAGTCGGGCTCGTCGCCGTTGGCGAGCTTCACCTGCTTCATCCGTTCGAGGGCCCCGAGGTCGTTGTCGAAGTCGCGCGCGATGGAGGCCAACTGCTCGTCCGAAAGGTGCCGGCCGTAGCGGCGCCGGATGATCCCGGCGAGCGCACGGGCGTCCTCCCCGATCGCGGGGTCGGCCGCCTTCGTCGTGTCGGCGGGCGCGGGTGCCGGCGGACCCGCTGGTGCGGGTACCCCGGTCTGGGCCCGGGTCAGCGCGGGTGCCGCCAGGGCCGTGGTGATGCCGGCGAGGCCCACGGTCTTCAGGAACTGCCGGCGGTCCGTCTTCGCGTGATCGCTCATGGTCCCTCCCGGATGGGTCCGGTTCCGATCCCGGCGCCGGAGCGCGGCGCCCCGAGGCGGTGGCCGCACGATAGCGCCGCGCCCGACGGGGGTCACGCGTGCAGGGATGGTGGCCGAACGGACCCCTTCCCGCGCCGCGCCGGCGGGTCCATAATCGCAGCATGCGTCTGCGCTCCCCTGCCCTGCTCCTGACCCTCGCGCTCCTGTTCCCGGCCGCGGCCGCTTCGCAGGTGCCCGCCTACATCACCCAGTGGGGCACGCAGGGCAGCGGCAACGGTCAGTTCGACTTCCCCGAGGGCGTGGCGGTGGATGGCTCGGGCGCCGTCTTCGTCGCCGACAACCTGAACAACCGCATCCAGGTCTTCAGCGCCGGCGGCGCCTACCTCGCCCAGTGGGGCACCTACGGCAGCGGCAGCGGACAGCTCAGCGGTCCCTACGGGGTGGCGGTGGACCCGAACGGGCGGGTGTACGTCGCCGACACCTACAACCACCGCGTGCAGGTCTTCGGCAGCGACGGCACCTACCTCACGCAGTGGGGCGGCTACGGCGGCGCCATCGGGCAGTTCAACAAGCCCATGGGCGTGGCGGTGGGCCACAACGGCTACGTCTACGTCGCCGACTACCTGAACCACCGCGTGCAGGCCTTCACGGCGGGCGGGGCGTTCGTCACCGCGTGGGGCACCCGCGGCACCGGCGACGGGCAGTTCGACTGCCCGGTCGGGGTCGCGGTGGGGCTCAGCGGCGGCGTCTGCGTCACCGACAACCTGAACCACCGGGTGCAGGTCTTCACCGCGGGCGGCGGCTTCCTGAGGAAGTGGGGCACGTTCGGCACCGCCGCCGGGCAGTTCAGCGGGCCCTCGGGCGTGGCGGTGGACGGGAGCGGCCTCGTCTACGTCGCCGACGGCTACAACGACCGCATCCAGGTCTTCCGGGGCGACGGCTCCTACCTCACCCAGTGGGGCGCCAGCGGGGAGGGCAGCGGCGAGTTCGACCGGCCCCTGTTCCTGGCGCTGGACGCCAGCGACGCCGTGTACGTCGCCGACACGCGCAACCACCGCATCCAGGTCTTCGGCTCGGTGCCGGTCGCCGCGCGCTCCACCAGCTGGGGTCGCATCAAGACCCTGTACCGGTAGGCGCCGGCCGTGGCCCGGCGGGGCTCCGCCGGGTACAATCGTGGGGATCGCCGCGCAGCCGCCGCCGCCCACCAGGAGCCCCACCGTGAACCGCCCCGTCCTCCTCCCGCTCGCCGCCGCCGCCCTCGCGGCGGTCGCCCTGCCCGCCGTCCTGCTCGCCGGACCCATCACCATCGGCCCCGGGCCCGCTCTCGGCACCGACCGCGCCGGCGTGACCTGGTACCAGGAGTTCCAGGACTGGCTGCCCGCCGACTGCCGGACGCTGGACGAGGCCGGCACGGTGGACACGAAGTACCTCTACGCCGACGGCTACGACGACTCCCGCGACATCGTCGCGTTCTACACGCGCGAGGAGGGCGACAACCTCTACTTCCGCGTGGACCTCTACGACCTCGCGCTCGGGGCCGAGAACGGCTACCTCGACCTCTACGTGGCCATCGACGCCGCCGCCGGCGGGCAGAGCTGGCTGCCGGACTTCATGGACTGCCAGACCGACCGGCCCTGGGAGCTGTGCGTCAACGTCTACCGGTCGGGCACCGTCTCGGGGACCGACTACCGCATCTACGACCAGAACTGGACGCTCATCACCAACGCCTATCTCGGCTCGTACTTCAACAGCCAGCTCGACGCGGTGGAGTTCGGCATCACCCGGCAGTCGCTGCTGAACGCCGGGTGGAACGGCACCTCGCCGCTCACCTTCCAGGTCTTCACCGCCAAGGACGGGGGCGCCTCGTCGTGCCCCGGGCACAGCAGGCTCACCGACGCCATCGAGGACTACGACCGCGGCTGCTCCGACGGCGTGCTGAACGGCGGCACCTCCTCCACCGCGCAGGCCGGCGTCGTCCACTACGCCTCGATCGCCCACGGCAACCAGTCGGTGAACAAGGCCGGCGACATCGGCGCCCACATCTACGATCCACAGTCGAACACCGGCATCGGCGGCGGCACCGGCTTCCTGCGCACGCTCGACACGCACGAGATCTTCGGCGTGCCGCTGAACATCCACCCCAGCGGCACGCTCACCATCGCCTGCCGGTGGGCGCGCAGGGCGGGCGGCGCTGCCGACCCGCAGGATGGCCCCTCGTTCCTGGCGCGGGTGCGCGACTTCGTGGACGCCGAGCAGACCTCGCGCCCCGGCTCGCTCGTCGGCGGCGTGCTGGCCGAGCACATCCTGCCGTACTTCGAGGGGCCGGTGAACGCCGCCTCGCTGTCGGTGACCGACAGCCTGAACCAGGTGGTCTACGGCGTGAGCGCGGCGGACGCGAAGGTCATGCACACCCCGGAGCGCGTCATCCGCTCCCAGAGCACCGGTCTGTCGCCGCTCGACGGGCACACCTTCGAGGACATCGCCGCCAGCCCGTACCTCGCCACCTATCTCGACGAGGTCACCCACCTCCACTGGTGGTGCTACCCGGGCGAGAGCTGCACGCCGGACCAGGGCTACCGGCACAAGGTGCACCTCGTCAACGGCGTGTACTGCTTCGTGATCAACGACCGCGAGGACCAGGCGAAGTTCGGCAACCACGACGGCGGCGCGGTGATGGACACGCGCTACAGCCTGCTGCAGAAGGCGCTCTACGGGAACTCGAGCGAGATCGTCGTGGTGTTCGACGACTGGGAGGCGCTGGCCGGCAAGTCGTTCGACCCGGTGCAGGGCGTGAGCGTGCCCAACAACAACCCGAACCAGTACCACAACACGATCCGCTGGCTCGCCAACCACCCGTGGGTGCACATCGCGAACCTGAAGGACCTGCTGGCGCTGGCGCTGGCGAACCCCTCGGCGTTCGTGGTGGACCACGGCGCGCGCCATGACCTGTCCATCCAGACGTACGAGTGGCTCAAGCACGCGGCCGAGGACTCGTACCACTACTGGTACTACAACGCGAACGCCGGCTTCCCGGGCAACGAGCAGGACTTCTACAACCTCGTGCCGGTCATCACCGGCGAGCAGGGCGACTACCACACGCGGGGCGAGACGCCGGCGCAGGACGGGCCGCCGCTGCCGAGCGGCATGCGCCACGGCGACCTCAACACGCCGGGAACGCTCATGTACGAGGCGTGGCAGGCGCTCGAGAGCGCGCCGCGCAACCGGCTGCGCGACCTTGGCATCGCCTCCTACCTGGCGATGGTCTACGAGACCGCCTGGCACGAGGAGGACGAGGTCAACTACGCCGACACCGACTGCTACGGCGCCTGGACCGACCCCGACGACACCTGGGACGGCGTCAACACCTGGGCGTTGCGCCTGCAGAACCACGTGCGCGGCGCCGGGCTCTACGCCGCCGCGGCCGCCTGGGCCGACAGCGCCCGCAACACCCTGCTCGGCGACGCCACGCTGACGCGGGCCGTGGACCTCGACTGGGACGGCGAGGCCGAGTACGTGATCCGCAACCAGACCGGCTTCGCGGTGTTCGAGCGCTACGGCGCCCGCTGCGTGCTGGCCTGCGCCTACGATGCCGGGCGCGACGTGGCCGAGGTCATCGTCGGCGCGCCGGTCACCAATCCATCAGCCCCCGGCGAGGAAGAATACACAGGCGCCGGCGCCAACCGCTGTTCGGCCTTCAAGGAGATGAACGGCGGCACCTACGCCGACGCCGTCTACACGGCCGTCGCGGTGGCCGACGGCTGGCGGTTCACGAGCCCCGACGGGCTGGTGCAGAAGACCGTCACCATGGCGCCCTACAGCCGCACGCTGCGCGCCGGCTACGTCGAGAGCGTGGCCGGCCCGCTCTACATTCGTCTCGGCCTCTCCCCCGATCCGCTCGACCTCATGCTGCACGGGCAGTCGCACCTCGGAGGCTGGTTCCCCGCGGCACAGCAGTACAAGCTGACCAACGCCAGCGGGCGGGCCGCGGCGCTGGTGGAGTGGTCCGCCGGCACGAGCTTCAACCCGGCGCCGAGCTGGTCGGGCTACGACCGGCGCAACCTCGCCCTCACCGAGGAGGTCGAGCTGTCGGGCGACGGGACGTTCGAGATTGCGCTGGCCCTGCTCGCCGACACGGCCGGCGTCGCCGTGGACGTGCCCGGCCCGGCCGCGCCGGCGGCGTTGGCCCTGAGCGGGCCGGTGCCCTCGCCGGCGCGCGGCGCGGCGCGACTCGACCTGGTGCTGCCTGCGCCGCGACGCGTGTGCGTGGCGGTCGTGGACCTGCAGGGCCGCCGCCTCGCCCTGCAGAACCTCGGCGAGCGCGCGGCCGGCCTGGTGCGCGTGGAGCTGGCGCCACGCGCCGACGACGGCACCGCGCTGGAGCCCGGGCTCTACTTCGTGCAGGTGCAGGCGGGCGAGCAGACGGCGACGCGGCGCTGGGTGATCGTGCGGTAGACGAGCCGGCGCCTGCCGTCGCAGGCGCCGCACCGTCTCACTTGCAGGGCGTGACCACGTGCTCCTCGTCGAACCGCGCGGTCAGACCGTGCGCCGCGACGCTGACGATGTCCACTGGCTGCGTCATCACCGTCGGCACTGCGCAGCCCGGCCCGGGCGACACGGAGAGGACCTCCACGTCGAGGCCGCCGGCCCCGGCCGCGGCCGCGGCCACCTGGATCGCGTAGCCGCCGGAACTCTGCTCGCCCATGGCGACGACCAGCACGGTGTGGGTGGCGAAGTCCACGTCGGGCACTGGCGCTTCCGGCCAGGCCTTCTTCCACAGGCCGGCGAAGCTGATGGGATCGTGGACGGCGAGGCGCAGCTCGTCGGTGAGACCGGAGTGTTGGGCGCCGCCGACGGGGGTCAGCCGCTCGATGGGCAGCGGGCTGGGCTCGAGCGCGTTCTCGTCGAGGCACCCCGGCGCCAGGAGCACGATGAGCAGCGCGGATCCTGCCGCGAGCGCCGGCATCCTGAGCAGTCGCTTCATGGCAACCTCCTCGCGGGGGCCCCGGACGGCCCCCTGTGAGCCGGGGACATTGCAGCACCAGGAGGCGGCGGCGTCCAGAGCCTTGCGAGGGCGGCCCGCAAGGCCGTTCCCCGCCGGGCCCTGAGGGCGCATAATCCACCTGACCGGGCGTTGCACCCCGGATGCGCCCAGGGCCCCTGCCCTGGCGCGATGCGGGTGGGAGGAGCCGTATGAGGCGATCGTTGTCCGTGCTCGGTCCTGTTGCGCTGGCGCTCGTCGTGCTTCAGGGCCTTTCCGCCGCCGACCCGTCGGCGATGCTGCCGCTCCACGTAGGCAACCACTGGGGCTACGTCACGACCTCCGGCACCCATCAGGTCGAGACCATCACCGGCACGCGGACGCTCCGCGGGCGCACCGTGTTCGTCAAGTCGTACGCGGAAGAGCCCAACGTCGGCCTCGAGAACTACTGGCTCACCGGTCCCGAGGGTGAGGTGCTGCTTGCCGGCTTCCTGCGCCCCGGCTCCGGGGTCGCGTACGATCCACCCATCGTCCTGTGCGGCGGCGCGCCGGTCGTCGGCGACACGTGGCCTACGCACGTCACGTCCTACGACCTCGCCGATTCGACCCTGTCGCAGACGTTCGACATCACGTACGGCGCGCTCGAGGACGTGTCGCTGCTCGTCCCGGCGGGAAGGTTCCCGTGCATCGGCGTCGGCCAGGTCGTGCCCGGCATTTCGCTCGCCGTCGCGGGCTTCGTGGGCGACGGGCTGACGCTCGATGGCCGACGGGTCACGGGCCTGCAAGTCGCCGCCGGGGGCGTGCCGAGCGACTGGTACTCGCCGGGTGTCGGCGTCGTGCAGTACGGCTACATCGAGATGTACCGGCTCGAGGAATACGGCGTCACCACGCCTGCGCTGGCCACCAGCTGGGGAGCCGTCAAAGCGTCGTACCGCTGACGGAGGGCGCTGGCGGTGCCCCGGCGAGGGATGGACGGGCCGACGCTCAGCGCCCCAGGGCCACGCGGACCACGAGCACCGCGAAGCCCAATGCGCAGATGATGCCCCAGTTGCGGAAGCCGTGGATGGCGTACTGCTTGCCCGCAACCAGCTCGAACAGGGTCTTCTCGTCGCCGTAGCGCGCGTGGATCACCCCCATCGGACAGTGCCCGTGGTTGAAGGCGACGATGATCCACTGCACGGCCAGGACCACCACGGACAGCGCCGTCCACCGGTTCAGGACGCGGAACAGCGCCGCGTACCAGAGGTAGGTCGTCGCCGCCGTCATGCCGATGCCGATGACGAGGTGGAACGCGCGGACGGCGTAGACCATCGGGTGACGGCGTGGACTCATGCGGCCTCGGTTGGTGGCCCCGGCAGGAGTCGAACCTGCGGCACGCGGTTTAGGAAACCGCTGCTCTATCCGTCTGAGCTACGGGGCCACGGACCCGGCACTATCTCCGGACGCCGCTAGGTACGCAACTCCCTGCGGCAGAACTTGAGCGAATCTTGCCACTCTTTCGGAGGCGTGCCGCATCGCGCGTCAGTGGAATTCTCGGCGGCGCTTCCGCTAGCCCACCCGCCGATGAACACGCCACGCGACCGCACTCGCGATGAACACCCCGATAGCCCAGAGTGCAGAGAAGTAGATCGCAGGTAGGGGCCACATTCCGCGATCAATGCTGTGACCTGTCGTTGCCCACGAGTACAGCGTCACCCCGCTCGCGCCCGCAACGGCCAACGCCACCATCGCCAGAATGAACCGAGGCGCCCCTCCCGGGTTGCGCAAGAGCCCCGACAACCGGCTCGGCACCCACACCAGGACCGCAATGGCTACCGCGACCACGCCCAGGAAGACAGCCACCCCCCATGCGGGTCCAGAGAAGATCATCTCAACCTCCTCCACGCTGCCAGACTCTCAGCATGATCGCGCGATTGGTCGCCCTTTGGTCGCCCCTTCAGAGTCCTTCTCCGACCACTCCTGACCTCTTGTGACCAGAGCAGTGAGCTCTCAATCTGTTGCCGGCATTGTCGCGCAAGACGTTACGACGGTGGACCGGGCTGCTTAGGAAACCGCTGCTCTACCCGTCTGAGCTACGGGGCCACGCGGCAAGAAGATAGCGCGTCCGCGTGCGAGAGCAAACCTCAGCCTGTGCCCTCCCCTTGCGGTGGTCCAGGAGACCGCTGCTCGCGACCGTGAGTTGTTGGTCTGGCGCGCGCCCAGTCGCGCCGACATGAGTGACAGGTGCTTCCCGATTCGCTTGGCCCTGGGTGGTCTTCCCATGTTGCCGTGCGACGCCTAGGCTGTACCCATGCGCCGCGACTCCAGCACCCGTCGAGCACTTGCGCCTCACACGCCGCGTCTCAAGGCTGTACTGGCCGTCGCGGCCGCAGCGAGCATCACGTTGGGTTGCTCCCGCCACCCAGCCGAGCGCACGTCGCACGAGACGGTCGGGGACACGCTCGCGAACGGGCTCCCGCGAGCACTGGTGCTGCGTCTTGCGGGCTGGACGCAGACGTGGCGCTACGCCATCCCTCGCTTCAGCCCCGACTCCCTCGCGCGAGGGGTCACTTCCCCGTTCAAGTTCGGCTATTCGTGGGCTGGTGCGGGCCACATCAACGACAACGTCCGAAGTAGAGCACTCGTGGACGTCCTCTCCCCCGACTCGGCGCATTCGTTGGACTTCGACATGTACCTCGATCTTGACCGGGGCGTCATCGACCGCGAACCCGATTCGGCGCCAGTTCTTGCTGACTTCCGCAGCGACACGGTCTGGCAGGTTGCCTTCTGCGGCACGTCCTGCGACTACGATGGTGCCTACTGGGTGGATAGCGGACGGTTTGCGTTGACGGGCACTGCGGCTTTGGGCCCACAGGCCGATGGACCCCAACACGGCTTCCTCGATGTCTACGACCTCTCCACGCGTCTGATGCGAAGATGGGCCATCCGTGCTGTTGACGACGCGCGGTTCACTCAGTACGTAGCGGCTCGCGACTCGGCTCTGCTCGCACGTCTCGAGAAGGCGAAGCACGATGCTGCCAACCATGAGGCCAGTTCACGAGTCCAGCTGACGGATTCCTCGCCGTAAGGCCGCAGCGCTCCGATTGCAGAGAGAACGCCCCGGGCGGCATGCGGCGATGCTCGTCTGGCGAGGTGTCGGCGGCGACGTGTGGGCTTTGGTCGGAATCACCAGAGAACCTGGTGTCCCTGCTGCCCGGACCTATGATGCCTGCCCGACGATCCGCCCCGCTTCTAGGACGAACTCCCGCGCCTGGGCAATCACCGACCTGGCCTCGTCGGCAGTGATGAGTGCGTCCACGCCGTAGTCGGCCTGGATCCGGACATCGAATGCGTCGAGCAGCCAGCGGTGGAAGCGGGCATCCAGTAATCCCGGGCGCACCAAGTGCTCGCCGAGCGCGCTATGGACCGCGCTGTGCTTTCGGAACTGGAGGCCGCGCTCGAACAGGAGCGCTTCGGCGGCATAGAACATCGCGTAGTACGCCCGGCCCGCGGCGAAGTCGGGCTCGTCCGCCCCAACCAGGGCCTCGGCAGCGCGGATGGCCCTCTCTGCCTTGGCCAGCAAGCGGCGGCTCTCACTCTTCACGCGGCAATGGCCTCCAGCCGGGCGTTGGTCAGGAAGGGCGAGTCACGTTCGATCCAGTCCTGCTCCGGGATCAGCACGCGGCTGATGCTCAGACCGGACTCCAGGGAGAGGGCGGAGATCAGGGCGCTCGTTCGCGTGACCTCGGTGAGGTACGCGTCGATTCGATCGAGCACGATGATGACGTCCACGTCGGATTCGGCGTCCTCTTCCCCACGGGCATACGAACCATAGAGATACACGCCACGCAGGCGCGCGGCGTACGCCTGCTCGAGCTCCGCGCGAAGACGGGCCAGCAAGCCCTTGAGTTTCTCGCTCATGGGGTCCTCCAGTGTCGGACCGTGGCCTCGGTGCCCACCTGCGCAGCGGTCTTGCTGCTCTCAGGCAGGCCGGACGGTTGCGGGACGTTGCTGCGGGTCCAGCCTAGCACAGGCGAACGAGCAGGACCGAGCCGAGGCTGGGTGCGTCCTAGCGCGGCGGGCTCGCCTCCCGCGGAGACCAAGATCTCCGCCTGAAGGAGCGTCGGTCATCTTGACCGCTGTTCAAAGTGGTTACGACTTTGGCTACGAGAACCGTGTCAATCTATGTCCGCTCGTGTCCGCTCCTGTCCGGTCGAAACCGAAGCCCCCGCGTCGGTATCTGGCGCGAGGGCTTCGGGATGAGCGCTGCCCACAATGGCTTAGCGTGAAGTGTTCGATTCGCCCGAAAACGGCACGGAGCGCTTAGGAAACCGCTGCTCTATCCGTCTGAGCTACGGGGCCACAACACAGCAGGATATCGCATCCCGCGACGCGGGGAACAGTTGCCAGCTGAACTTCAAGCGCCGATGCGCTCGCGAATCTTGAGCGACTCGTTCATCGGATCGAACACGAGTTCGATCCCTCGATAACGAGAGTCCCCTGCTTGGACATGCGCTCTTCGAAGCCATGCAGCCACGATCGACAGACCATCCGAAATCAGGAGCCGTCGCGCCAACGCCCGGAGCTCACGCAGAGTTGGATGGACGCACAATTCCCAGGCTTCATCGTAGTGGCCACTCTCGGCCATGGCTTTCGAACCGACGAAGCCTGGCTTGCCAGCGGGTGTGTATGAGGCGGCGAGAACCGGGTATGGCTCTCGGTCGCGAAGTGAGCGACGGAACCTCGTTGCCTGCCAGGGCCCGTCGTCGAACCTCACGCCGAGATCCTCGAACTGCGGTGTACCTGCCATCGCAGATGCGATCGCCGCCAAGCCAATCGGATGAGACAGGGTGTGTGGCAACTTGCTTCTTAGGATCGTTCGCATCGTCGTGCTTGGTCGCCCCTTGGTCGCCCCTTCAGAGTTTCTCTCCGGCCACTCCTGACCCCTGCTGACCACGAAGTCGGACCTTCTGGCGATTGCTTCTGTTGCGCCGCAAGACGTTACGCCGGTGGGCCGGGCTGCTTAGGAAACCGCTGCTCTATCCGTCTGAGCTACGGGGCCGCCGTCCAGCTACTATCGCCGCACGCTGAGACTTGCGCAACTCGCCTGTCGTGCCGCGTGAAGCCACCGGAGGCCGTTTGTCCCGGTCATGTCCCGGTCTCAGCTTCGCCTGAACCCACGCGCGATGCATCGCACGACCAGCAACACCCCCAAGGGCGGGCCGAGCACCAGCGCGTCCGCACGAGTGGGGGCCCGGGTTCGGCGAGAACGCCGGCTCCTCAGCGGATTCGCCTCAAGCGCAGCAGCGTCACCGTGCCGGCCGACGGGTACTCCAATCCGTCGAAGGCGATGCTCTTCTCCCAGGTCAGCTCCAGCACGTCCTCGACGAACCGATACGAGAAGACGGCGCGGCCGTCCACGAACTCCGGCGCGAGCGCGAAGAGAGGCGTGACATCGATCGTGGCTCCTTTGAGCCGGTAGGTCCCCGAGTGCATGATGACCCTCCCGAACCGCGCCAGCTTCTCTTCGTCGCTGGGCCGCCATCGTTCCGCGTAGGTCGTCGGCCGGTCCTTGCCGAAGCAGTAGCCGATGCTGTAGGTGCCATCCCCGAAGACGACAAGGCTCTCGTTGACCTTCATCTCGATCGTGTCCCGCTCGGCGTTGACCAGGTACATGGATTGGACACTCCAGGCGCCTCGCAGGGGATCCGCCCCGGCACCCGTCCACGGCACGCAGACGGTGCCGACGACCGCTGCGCCGGCAGAGACGAGACTTCGAATGTTCATGCTCCCTCCGATCCGTAGCCGGGCCGGCTCGGGTGCGGTGCGCGAACCGCCCGGGCTAGCGCTGGCCGCCGTCCGACCGCCGCGGCGTCATCTCGCTCACCAGCCGGCGGGCATCCGCGTCGTCCGGATGCTCGGCCAGGTAGGCGCTCGCATGCGCCACCGCCCGAGTGGAGTCCCCCATCCGTGCGTGGACGGTGGACAGCACGTTGTGGGCCTCGGTCGCCCCTTCGCTGCCCGGGTAGTCGGCGATGCAGGCATCGAGGAACACGATCGCGTCCGCGTCACGGCGGATGCGCGCGAGCCGCCGCCCCATGATCATGAGGCCCAGGTCGTCGAACCAGTAGTCCGCGGGCCGCGCCCGTCGCAGGCGTCGGAACTCGTCCACGGCGGCGCGGGCGCCGTCGGCGCGCAGGGCCCGCAGCACCGGCGGGTACGGCCGACTCTGCGACGGCCGCGGCGACTGGTATGCGTCGTACCACCACGTCAGCCAGGTGTTTCGGCTCACGTAGCTGCTCTGGAACTGTCGGTAGGCGGCGAAGACGTCCTCCCGCTTCAGCTGCTCGAGGTCCTTGCCGCGCGCCCGCTCGCGGCGGACGATCGCTCCCGTCTGCTCGAGCATATCGAGGAAGAGCCGCCCCTGCGCCATGGTGCAGTCCGTGGCGTGCGCCGGCACCAGGGTCGCGTCCTCGGGCAGGTAGGCCAGCATCCGGCGGGTCACGTCGGGGTAGCGGCGGATGTCGCCAGTGTCCAGGTCGATCGAGGGGAAGTGCTCGCCCATGCACAGCGCCCCCACCACCGCGACCCGCGACGTGGGGAACCAGACGAGGATGTCGCTGTCGTCGTGGGCGCCGGGGAAGGCCACCAGGCGGATGTCCTCGCCGTTGAAGTGCAGGGTGAGCGAGTCGGTGAACGTCAGGCCGGGGAGCGCCTCGGGCGGGAAGTCGCCGAAGGCATACAGGCCGTTCAGGTAGCGCTCCCGCAGGTTCCGGTGCCCCACGATGACCGCGCCGCCGCCGACGACGGGATTGCCGCCGAGGTGCTCGATGTGCGAGTGGGTGTTGATGACGATGCGCGGCCTGCCCTTGCCGAAGGCGGCGAGCGTGTCGGCCAGCGCCTGGCCCGCGTGCCGCCCGCCGGTGTCCACGAGCAGCAGGCCGTCCTCCCCCACCGAGGCGACGATCTTGTCGGGGTAGCCGCCGGCGTCGTAGCTCAGCTCGTACAGCCCGTCGCCCAGCTTCTGGATGGCGAAGGTGACGGGGGGCGCCGCTGGGGGCCGGGTGGCGCGCGGACCGCATCCGGTCAGCAGGGTGACGAGCAACGCTCCGGCGGCCATCGCGCCGGTCGCGGTGAAGCCCCACCGCGCCGTGCTGCGGCTCTTGCCCGGACTCAGGGTGTCCATGTCTCTCCTCCGGTGGTCATCGGGCCGGCGGTGGGCGCTCCGCCCCCGTCGCGGCGCTCCTCCGCCTCACCTCCCGACGACGCGGTAGAGCTTGGGGTCGTCCTGGAAGCGGCCGCCCTCGTGCAGTCGCGAGGTGGTGAAGCACACCGAGCCGTCCGGCATCAGCGCGAAGCTGTCGGGCCAGCTGATCCGCGGGTCCTGGACGACCGTCTCGAGCCGACCGTCGGGCAGCCGGCGCTTGATGGCACTCTCCTCCAGCGCCGAGATGTAGAGGCGCCCCTCGCGGTCGAAGATGAGGCCGTCGCTCGCCCCCGACACGGCGACCTTCTCGACCGCCCCCGCCAACTGCTCCTGAGTCAGGCTGGTGTCCCGCAGCGCGGCCGTGGGGATCCGGTACAGCGTCCGCCCGGTCAAGGCCTGGTAGTAGAGGAAGGTCCGCCCAGGGTCGAGGGCGATGCCGTCGGCGTGGATGCGCATCGGCGTCCCATCGCCGCCCACGAGCCTCACTCCCGCCACCGTGAGCACGATGTCCTCGGCGTGGGTCGAGGGATGGTCGTCCAGCATGCGCCGGCACGCGCCGCTGTCCAGGTCGAGCACGAGCAGGGCACCGAGGTTCGAGTCGGTGAGGTACGCGAATCCTGCCCGCCGGTCGAGGCGCACGTCGTTGAGGTAGCTGCCGGTCGGGGCCGCCAGCGAGTCGAAGGGGTAGATGCGGGCGATGGTGTCGGCGGCGAGGTCCACCTGGACGAGCTTCGCGGCCCCCGGCAGAACGCCGGAGAGGTACGGGCTGCCCGAGTCCAGGATCCAGAGGCTGCCGCGGTCGTCGCAGGTCACGCTCTGCACGCAGACGAAGTGACTGTCCCCGGGGACACCCGCCGACCACCGGTTCGTCCTTGGATTCGGATATGGCCGCGCTTCGCCGGACGGGTGCAGCTCGGCCACGGAGTACGGCAGATCGGGAGACCAGCGCGGGTAGTTCGCGAAGATTCGCCCGTCGTCCGAGACGGCCATGCCGGTCCACAGGGTCTTCGAAGAGGCGATCTCCACGAGGCGGACGGGGCACCGCTGCGAAACCTCCGGCGCTGCCCGAACGCCGGGGGCGCGGAGGAGAGCAGCGACCAGGACGATTCCGAGCACGGGCAGCAGGTTCGTCTTCATCGGGGGCCTCGGGAACGAGCGGCGGGCGGCCGCCATGCGAGCCCGGCGGCGTCGTCACGGAACGCGACCGCGCCGCTCACGCCGATGAGAGTGTCGGGGCTGCCTGCTCAGCGGCAACGCGCCCACGACCGGCGCCGACGTTTCAGCGACCGGCGAGGCGGCCGCGGGTGCGGACGCCCCGCGCTCAGCGTGCTCTCTCCCCCGCCTCCTCGCCGTCACGGGGCGCAACGTTCTCCTCGGACGGTTCCCCTGCCTCGTCGGCTCCGCCGGTCGCGAGAGCCCCTTCCAGCGCCTCCGGTTCCTGCTCCGGCTGGGCTGCCGCCTGCCGGCGCGCGCGTCGCTCTTCGCGCTTGCGTGTCGCCCGGGCGCGGCGTTGGTCTTCCTTCTGCTTCTTGAGGAACGATGGCCGATTCCGTCCCGCCATTTCGATCTCCTCTCTCGCGCTTCACCACGGTCACCCGCCGCTGCCGTTCGCTCGGGCCCCGATGTCGGATCGCCGCGAGCCGCCGCGGCGGTGGTTCACATGCGATGCCGCCGTCGGTCGGGCGCGTT
>JAXDBZ010000053.1:0-12329 GCA_034678345.1 Candidatus Eiseniibacteriota bacterium | reverse complement strand
CGGCTGCCCGGCGGCCTCTTCGCGGCGGTGGGAGCCAGCGCCGGCTACGTGTCGCTGCCGGCGCTCACCCGCGCCCTGGGCGCGGCGTCCGAGGCGGCGGCCGAGCCGGCGCTGCCGGCCTCGATGCTGGTGGCCTTCGTGCTCATCGTTGCGGTGCTGGCGGGGGCGCTGGGGCGGCGGGTGCGCGCGGCCAGCGACGACCTCGACCGCGCGACGCGCGAGCTCGACCGGGTGCGCGTGGACAACGACGTCATCCTGAGGCACCTCGCCACCGGCGTGCTCACCGTGGACGCGCAGGGCACGGTGGCCTACCTGAACCCGGCGGCGGAGCAGGTGCTGGGGTTGCGCACCGCGGCCCTGCGCGGCCGCCTCGTGGACGAGGCGTTCCCGGAGCGCCTGCGCCGGCTGCGGGAGACGGTGCGCGAGACGCTGTCGCGGGGCACGCCGCTGTCGCGGCTCGAGCTGACCGCCCGCACGGCGGGCGACGAGGAGCTGGTGCTCGGCGTGACGACGAACGTGCTGCGCCACGAGGGCGCGGTGACGGGCGTGGTGGCCGTCTTCCAGGACCTGACCGACGTGCGCGACATGGAGCGGCGCGCGCGGCGCAACGAGACCCTGGCCGAGGTCGGGGCGCTGGCCGCCGGCATCGCCCACGAGCTGCGCAACGGCCTGAACCCGATCAGCGGCTCGGTCGAGTACCTGCAGCGCGAGCTGAAGCCGGAGGGCGAGAACGCCGTGCTCATGGGCCTGATCGTGCGCGAGTGCACGCGGCTGAACCGATTCGTCACCGACCTGCTGAACTACGCGCGGGAGCGCGACCTGGTGGTGGAGCCGCTCGACCTGGGGGCGCAGCTCGAGGAGCTGTGCGAGACGCTGCAGCGCGACCCGCGCTGCGAGAACGGCGTCCGGGTGGTCGGCGCGGACCCGGCCGAGGCCGTCCGCCTGCGCGGCGACGGCGAGCAGCTCCGGCAGGTGTGGCTGAACCTGGTGAACAACGCCCTCGACGCGATGGCCGGCGGCGGCACCCTGACGGTGCGCTGGCGGACGTCGCCCGAGGGACGCGCGATCGTCGAGTTCGCGGACGAGGGGGCCGGGATGGCGCCGGAGCACCTGCCGCGGGTCGGCGAGCCCTTCTTCACGACGAAACCGGGAGGCACGGGTCTGGGCGTGGCCATCGCCCAGCGCATCGTGGAACGGCACGGCGGCACGCTCGCCTTCGAGAGCGCGCCGGGCCGGGGCACGGTGGCCCGGGTGTGCCTGCCCGCTGAGAACGGAATCCTGGCGGACGCCGCCTGAGAGTCCCGGACACCCCACACACGAGGTGCATCGCATGCCGGCGGAGAAGATCCTGGTCGTGGACGACGAGCAGAGCATGACCCAGTTCCTGGGCATCGTCCTGCGCAAGGAAGGCTACCAGGTCACGGTCAGCAACAACGGCCGCGACGCCCTGGAGAAGGTCCGCAGCGAGAACTTCGACGTGGTGATCACCGACATCCGCATGCCGGGGATGGACGGGATCGAGCTGCTCGAGGGGATCAAGAAGCACGATCCCACGCTGCCGGTCGTGATCATGACCGCGTACGCCTCGCAGCAGACGGCGATCGACGCCGTGAACCTGGGGGCGTTCCAGTACCTCATCAAGAACGCCAAGAACGACGAGATCAAGCTGGTCGTGCGCAACGCCGCGGAGATGCGCCGGGTGCGCAGCGAGAACCAGTACCTGAAGCGCGAGCTCAAGAAGGGGCACGAGGAGAAGACCATCATCGGCTCGTCCGACGAGATGGTGCGGGTCTTCCGCATGGTGGAGAAGGTGGCCGACAGCGAGGCCACCATCCTCATCTCGGGCGACAGCGGCACCGGCAAGGAGCTGATCGCCCGGGAGATCCACTACCGCAGCCGGCGGGCCGGCGGCCCGTTCGTGAGCATCAACTGCGGCGCCATCCCCCGCGACCTGCTCGAGAGCAACCTGTTCGGCCACGTGAAGGGCTCGTTCACCGGCGCGGTGCGCGACTCGGCCGGCCTCTTCCAGGTGGCCGAGGGCGGCACCTTCTTCCTCGACGAGGTGGGGGAGATGCCGCCGGCCACGCAGGTGAAGCTGCTGCGGGCGCTGCAGGAGCGGGAGATCATCCCGGTGGGCGGCACCCAGCCGGTGAAGATCGACTGCCGGCTGGTGGCGGCGACGAACGCCGACCTCGAGAAGGAGGTGGCGGAGGGGCGGTTCCGCGCCGACCTCTTCTACCGGCTCAACGTGATCCCCATCCGCCTGCCGTCGCTGCGCCAGCGCCGCGACGACATCCCCCTGCTCGTGGACCACTTCCTGCGGCGCTTCGCGCAGAACAACCCGGCCAAGACGGTGAGCCCGGAGGCGATGGACCTGCTGATGAAGTACGACTGGCCGGGGAACGTGCGCGAGCTCGAGAACGTCATGGAGCGGGCGATGATCCTCGACGAGGGCGGCCTCATCGGCCCGGAGGACCTCCCCGACAAGATCCGCTTCGGCGCCGCCCACCGGGGCAGCCTGATCATCGACTCGCCCACGCTGACCCTCGAGGAGCTGGAGAAGGAGTACATCCTCAAGGTGCTGCACTACACCCGCTGGCAGAAGAAGAAGGCCAGCGACCTGCTGGGCATCAACGCCTCGACCCTCTACCGCAAGCTGATCGCCTACGGGGTGGAGCGGCCGGGCGGCGAGGAGGCGGACCTGTCCACGGCGGCGGAGGCCGGGGAGCGGGCCGCCTGAAGGTTGCAGGACGCACGGGCCGGTCCGGAGCATTGCGATTCGCCAAGTCCGTGACCGGCCGCCTCCGAGAATGCACCGGGTTGGGTGGCCGTCCCGGGAGGGCGGCCGCCGAGCCGGAGGGAACAAGTGGCAGCGGGAGAACGGGATAGGCAGTCAGGTGGCGGGGCGCACCCGGTGGCATGGCGGTTGCGTTCCTCACGGGCGAGGGTCCGAGAGCGAATGCGACGGGCGACCCGAGAACTCAAACAGGAGGAGCACAGCATGTTCCGGTCCCAGAAGGGCTTCACCCTGATCGAGCTGATGATCGTGGTCGTCATCATCGGCATCCTCGCGGCCATCGCGATCCCGAACTTCATCGCGATGCAGACGCGCGCCAAGGAAGGCAGCGTCAAGTCGAACATGCACACCTTCCAGCTCGCGGCCGAGGACTACGGCGTGCAGTGGGACGGCGTGTACGCGTCGACGGCACAGATCGTCGCCCCGAACCTCCCGGCCGGCGGCGGCACGTTCAAGAACCCGTTCGACGGCACTACCGGCAACGCGTACGCCGACCAGGCCACCTGGGCGCGTCCGCTGACGACCGGCTCGACGACGGCCGGCATCACGGTGTACGGCGACTCCTCGCAGGCGACCTACCAGGTGGTGGGCCGCGGCAAGACCGCGGACCTGCTGCTGGTCCTCACCGCCGGCCAGTAGGACTGAAGACGGCGCCACGGCGGGGAACGGCACACGCTCCCCGCCGTGGGGTCTGCCGGGCGACGCACCGGCCGACGACGGATCCGGGAGCACACGGTAGCAGGGAGGGCGGCACGATGAAGCGATCGGCACGAGGCTTCACCCTCATCGAGCTGATGATCGTGGTCGTGATCATCGGCATCCTCGCCGCCATCGCCCTGCCCAACTTCGTCGCCATGCAGGTGCGGGCGAAGGAGGGCAGCACGAAGTCGAACATGCACACGTTCCAGCTCGCCGCCGAGGACTACGGCGTGCAGAACATGGGCCTCTACGCCAACACCGCTCCCGAGGTCGCGCTCAACCTGCCCGCCGGCGGCGGCACGTTCACGAACCCCTTCGACGGCACCACCGGCACCTCGTACGCCGACCAGGCCACCTGGGCGCGGCCCCTGACGACCGGATCGACCACGCCGGGCATCACCGTCTACGGCGACTCCTCGGCGACGCTGTACCAGATCGTGGGACAGGGCAAGAACGCCACGTTGCCGCTCGTGCTCACCAGCAACTGACGGCCCTTGTGTGCCCGGGCCCCGGGGACCCCGCCGATCGGGGGCCGGGGCTCCTTTCGTTGTGTCCGGGCGGGCGCTCCCCCGGCGGCATACGCGTTGCATTGCGCCGGTGCGTGATGGGACCCGCGCCTGGAGCCGGCGGGCAAGCCCCTGTGCCGCAGTGGCATGTGCGGCCCGGGGCGGCGAGAACGACGAGGGGCCTATGCAGACTTCGACCGTCACCGACACCGGACGGCCAGCCGTTGGCCGGGACGCCTGCGTCCCGGACCCGTCCCTGGCCGTCTGCACCCGCGGGCTGGCCAAGGACTACGTGCACCCCTGGACGCTGCGGCGCACCCGCGGGCTCGACGCCCTGGACCTGGACGTGCGGCGGGGTGAGGTGCTGGGGCTCCTGGGGCCCAACGGCGCCGGCAAGACCACGACGCTGAAGCTCCTCACCGGCCTGCTCAAGCCCACGCACGGCCGGGCCTGGCTGCTGGGCGAGCCGGTCGAGCGCACCGCCGCGCGGCGGGGCCTGGGCTTCCTGCCCGAGCAGCCCTACTTCTACGACTACCTGAGCGGCCTCGAGTACCTCGAGCTGGCCGGCCGGCTCTCCGGCCTGGACGCGGACGCGGCGCGCCGGCGCGCGCGGCACTGGCTCGACCGCGTGGGCCTCGGCGAGCGCCCGGGCCTGCGGCTGCGCAAGTACTCGAAGGGGATGCTGCAGCGCCTCGGCCTGGCCGCGGCGCTGGTGCACGAGCCCGAGCTGCTCATCCTCGACGAGCCGATGAGCGGACTGGATCCCTTCGGCCGCCGCGACGTGCGCGAGCTGATCGCCGAGCAGCGCGAGCGCGGGGTCACGGTCCTCTTCTCCTCCCACATCCTTCCCGACGTCGAGATGCTCTGCGACCGGGTCGCCATCCTGCTGGGCGGACGCCTGACGCGCGTCGCCACGGTGGGCGAGCTGGTCGAGGGTGGACGCCAGTCGGTGGAGATCCGCTGCGCCCCCGGCGCGCTGCTCGAGCTGCCGCGGGCCTGGGCCGGCGCCGTGACCCGCGCCGAGCGCGCCGACGAGACCGTCTTCCGCCTCGACGACGAGGCGCGCCTGCCCGAGGTGCTGGGCGCCCTGCTGCGCGCCGGCGTGGCGGTGCGCGCCGTCACGCCGCAGCGCCCGACGCTCGAGGAGCTGTTCCTGGCCGCCGCCGAGGGCGAGCGGGCCCGGAGGAGCGCATGAACGCCCTGCTCATCGCGCACAACACCTTCCGCGAGGCGACGCGCGACCGCGTCGTCGCCGGCATGGTCGCGGCCGGGCTGGCGCTGCTCGGTGTGACCCTGGTGGTGAGCCCGCTGGCGCTCGGCGAGGGCAGCCGGCTGCTCGTGGACCTCGGGCTGACCGGGATCTCGGTGCTCGGGCTGCTCGTCGTCCTGCTCACCGGCACCAGCCTGGTGGCCAAGGAGGTCGAGCGGCGCACCATCTACAACCTGCTGTCGCGTCCGATCCAGCGGCCCGCCTACCTGGTCGGCAAGTGGGCCGGGCTCTCGGCCGCGCTGTGGGCGGTGGCGGTGGTGCTCGGCCTGGCGCTGTGGGGCCTGGTCGCGCTGCGCGGGCACGGCGCCGCCGGGCCCGCGGTGCTGCAGGCCGTGTACCTGGCCGGGCTCGAGCTCACCGTGGTCACCGCCCTGGCGGTGATGTTCTCGGCGATCTCGACGCCGGTGCTGTCGGCGCTCTACACGCTGGGCTTCTTCCTCGCCGGGCAGTGGAGCTACGACCTGCGGACGTTCGCGGCGAAGTTCCCGCCCGAGCTGGGGGCGATGGTGAGCGCGGTGGCGCACCTGGTGCCGAACCTGCCGCTCTTCAACATGCGCACGCTGGCGGCGGCGGGGGAGACCACCACCCCGCTGCACCTCGCGCTGGCGACCCTCTACGCCGCGGTCTACGTCGGCTGTGCCCTCGGCCTGGCGGCCGCCGCGTTCGAGTCGAAGGACTTCAAGTGAACCGTCCGTCGCCGGCCGGCTGGCGCCGCCGCGCCGCGGCGGCGTGGGCGGTCGCCCTCGCCTTCGGGGCCGCCGCCTTCGCGCTGGCCGAGGTGTCGTGGCGCGCGCTGCCGCATCCCCGCCCGCTCGAGGAGCTGTCGTACTACCCGTCGGGACGCTCCCTCCGGCCGGCCACGCTCGGGCATGCGGCCACCGCCGCGGACCTCGCCTGGCTGCGCGCGGTCCAGTACTACGGCGGCCACCGGGCGACCGACAACCGGTTCGAGCGCATGGAGCACGTCTTCGACATCCTCACCACGCTCGACCCCGGCTTCCGCCCGGCCTACGTGTTCGGCTCGTTCGCCCTGGCCCAGGAGGGCCGCGACTTCCCCGCGGCCGAGCGCCTCATGCGCAAGGGCCTGGCCGCCAATCCGGCGAGCGGCGAGCTGGCCTTCCAGCTCGGGTTCCTCTACTACGTGCGCCCGGGCGGCCGCGACCTGGCCCAGGCGGCGCGCTGGTTCGAGCAGGCCTCCCGGCAGGCCGACGCTCCGCCCCAGTCGGCCCGGTTCGCGGCCTTCGCCCGGCAGAACGGCGGCGAACTGCTCGGCGCCTACGAGCTGTGGGGCGAGGTCGAGCGCAACTCGCCCAACCGCCTCCTGCGCGAGCTGGCCGCCCGCGAGCGGGAGCGCATCCGCGAGGCCCTGCGCTCGGGGCGGCATGAGCGGGCCATGAGCCGGCTCAGCACGCCGGCGGTGCTGCTCAAGGCGGACTGAGCCGTCCCGCGCCCCCCAGGGAGCGCCCCCGGGGGGCGCGAAACACCCCTCAAGCGGCAGCCTGCGCCGACCGATAACCCGGATGTGAAGTGGCCCGCCGCGGCGACGCGCCGGGCCCCGGGCCGTCCGTAGCGGCCCGCCGCCGTCCGCGCACCGCGAGGGCCCGCGAGCCCTCCGGTCCAGCCCGCCGTGCCGGGTCGAGCCCGCACCGCGTTCAGGGAGTGAAGACATGCTCTTCGGCAAGAAGCAGTCCCTCGTGGGGCTGGACATCGGGAGCCACACGATCAAGGCGGTCGAGCTGGAGCCCCAGGCCAACCGGTCGTGGCGGCTCGCCCGCTGGGGCATCTCGGCGCCGCTGGCCGAGGCCATCGTGGACGGCGAGATCATGGACCGCCAGCTGGTGACCGATGCCATCTCCAACCTCTTCGAGACGCGCGGCATCAAGTCGCGCAGCGTCGTCGCGGCGGTGAGCGGGCGCGCGGTGATCGTGAAGAAGATCACGATGAACCGCCTGTCCGCGGCCGACGCGCAGCAGGCGGTCTCCTGGGAGGCCGAGCAGCACGTGCCCTACGACATCAACGACGTGTCGCTCGACTTCGAGATCGTCGGCCCGGCCCCGAACGACCCCAAGCAGATGCAGGTGCTGCTGGTGGCTGCGAAGAAGGACATGGTCACGTCGTTCGGCGACCTGATCCGCGAGGCAGGCCTGACCCCGGTGGTCGTGGACGTGGACTCGTTCGCGGTGCAGAACGCGCTCGAGGCCAACTACGACTTCGCCCCCGAGGAGGTCGTCGCCATCCTGAACATCGGTGCCGACATGACGAACGTCAACATCGTCCAGGCCGGCGTGCCGTACTTCACGAAGGACCTGCAGGTGGGCGGGACCACGTTCGTCGAGGCCGCCCAGCGCAAGTTCAACCTGAGCCAGGCCGAGGCCGGCGCCGCGGTGCGCGGCGAGTCCGGGGCGAACCTCGAGCTGGCCCCGGTAATCGAGCAGGCCTGCGAGGGGCTGGCGACGGCGCTCGAGCGCGCGCAGGCGTTCCTGCGCACCTCGGGCGAGGCCGGCGCCATCTCCCGCATCATGCTGTGCGGCGGGAGCTCGCTCACGCCGGGCGTGCAGGACTTCCTGCAGCGCCGCTTCGGCGTGACGACCGAGATCGCCAACCCGCTGACCCGTGTAACCTACGACCCCGCGCTGTTCGCGGGGCAGGACGTCATGAAGGTGGCGCCGCTTCTGACGGTCGGGATCGGACTCGCGCTGCGCCGCGTGGGAGACAAGAAATGATCCGGATCAATCTCCTCCCCGGGGAGGAACGGCGGCGGCCCAGGGCGGCGGTCTCGCTCAAGGCCGGTGACCTCGTCATCCCGCTCGCGGTGGTGGTGGCGACCGCGCTCATCGTGGCCGGGACCGCGCTGTCGCAGTACACGCGCGCCGAGAACCTCGAGCGCTCGATCGCCCGCGTGGTCGCCGAGTCGCGCGTCCTCGCGCCGCAGATCGAGCGCGTGAACCGGCTGGCGCAGGAGCGTGCCGAGCTGGACCTGCGGCTGGGCATCATCGCCAAGCTGCAGAAGGGGCGGACGCAGAGCGTGCGGCTCATGGACGAGCTGGCGCGCTGCATCCCCGAGCACATGTGGGTCAACGCCGTGGAGCAGACGGGCGCCACGAACCTGTCGGTCGAGGGCACGACGTTCTCGAACCTCGTGGTGTCCGATCTGATGTCGCGGCTGGAGCGGTCGCAGCTCTTCGCCGGCGTGGAGCTCGGCGTGGCGGAGCGGGCGACGATCGAAGAACACGATGTCGTCCGGTTCAAGGTGACCTGCCAGGTCACGCCGGACGCGCCGGCCCAGTAGGGGGATCGCCATGGCCAACATCGACCTGAAGAACCCGGCGGTCCAGAAGATCGCGCTCAGCGCGCTGCTGGGCGTCGGGGTGCTGTCCATCTTCTTCCTCACCCACTTCCTGCCGTTCGGCTATCCGAACCAGCAGGAGCGGCTGAACACGCTCAAGGCGGACTTCGAGCGCAAGTCCACCGAGCTGGCGCGCGCCCGCGCCACGGTGGCCGACCTGCCGCGCTTCGAGGCGGAGTACGAGCAGCTGCACGACCGCTGGATGCTCGCCGGCGAGCTCCTGCCCGCCGACCGCCAGCTGGCCTCCCTGCTGCGCCGCATCACGCTGGCGGGGCAGGAGACCGGCGTGCAGTTCGTGCGCTTCCGGCCGTCGGCGCCGAAGACCGAGACCTACTACACGGAGATGCCGGTCCAGATCGCGGTGCACGGCGGCTACCACCAGGTCGGCTCGTTCCTGGCGGAGCTGGCGAACATGCGCCGCATCGTGACCGTGTCCGACATGCGCCTGAAGACGAATACCGAGGCGCAGGACAACACCTACGCGACGACGTGGATCGAGATGACCGCGTCGTCGTACAGCCTGAACACGACCCCGGCGGCCGGGGCCCCCGCGAACGGCGGGAGCCCGTCCCAGCCGGGTGGTCGCAAGGAGGGAGACTCGCATGCGCGCAAGTCCTCGTAGGCGGGCCGCGGTGCGCGGTTGCGCCCTCGGCCTGGCGGTCGTGCTCGGGTGCGGCGCGTGGGTGTCGGGCCGGGCCCTCGCCGCGGGTTCCACGGTCGAGGGGCGGACCCTGTCGGCCGCCAAGCAGGCCGCCGCGCAGGCGCAGGCCCGCGTGCAGAAGCAGAACGCTGCCGTGGGGACGATCGCCGCGGCGCCGGTCCCGGCGAAGCCCGTGGCTGCGGGGAAGCCCGCGGTACGGGCGGCGTCCACGATCCCGGCGAAGCCCGCGGCCGCGGTGAAGACCGCGGCCCTGGCGAAGCCCGCGCCCCGCGCGCCGCAGGCCGGCAAGCCGCCTGCGGGGCCGGCGCGTGGACAGGTCGTGGCGGTCGCGGCGTCCATGCGACCGACGATGAACCCGGTGCCGTCGGCATCCCCCTCGGCCGCGCATCTCGACGACCAGGTGACGTACCAGTACAACGCGCTCGGGCGGCGGGACCCGTTCATGCCGCTCGTCGGCAGCCGTCAGTACGTCCCCATCGAGGCTCCTCCCGACGTCGGCGGGCTGCAGGTGGTCGGCATCGTCTGGGGGGCCCAGGACAAGTTCGCGATCATCGAGGACGGCCGCGGGAACAGCACGGTGCTGCGCCCGGGCGACAAGGTCATGAATGGAGTCGTTCAGGGCCTGAAGCGGGACGGGGTCATCGTCGACCTGACCGTGGACGGCCAGACGCAGTCAGTGACCATCCCACTGACGCGGAAGGGAGAACCGAATGCGAACCGCTAAGCTCCTGGCGATCGTGTCGCTGGTCGCCGGCGCCGTCTTCGTCGCCCTCGCGCCCGTCGCGGTCCAGGCGCAGGAGTCCGGCGCCATCCGGCAGGTGGGTCTGGTCCGCACCGGCGGGGGGACGTTCAGCCTCGACGTCGAGGGCGCGGACATCCGCACCGTGCTGCGCGCCATCTCGGAGTTCAGCGGCCGCAACATCGTGATGAGCTCCGCCGTCGAGGGCCGCGTCCGCGTCTCGCTGCGGAACGTGCTGTGGCAGGACGCGCTGCGGACCGTGCTGCGCGCGAACGGCCTCGACTACGTGGAGGAGGCCGGCATCCTGCGCGTGGACGACATGAAGAAGCTCCAGGCGGAGCAGGTCGAGCGCGAGACCGCGCGGGCCAAGGCCGCCGAGCTCACACCGCTCGAGACCCGCGTGGTGAAGCTCAACTACGCGAACGCCGTCGAGCTGCCGACGGCGCTGTCCGGCTCGCTCACCAAGCGGGGCGCCATCCTGGTCGAGAGGCGGACGAACTCGCTGATCATCAGCGACCTGCCCGACCGCATCGACGCCGTCTGCAAGATGGCGCTGGACCTCGACACGGCCACGCCGCAGATCGAGATCACCGCCAAGCTGGTGGACGTGGACGTGGAGGCCCTGCGGGACATCGGCATCGAGTGGAACGTCTCGCCGAGCGAGCCCGAGTTCTGGAGCGGCGTGGACGACCCGGGCGGCTCGGGCACGAAGGTGCTGCCCGGTGGCGGCCCGTTCCACAACGACGACTACACGCTGAACGCCGGCGGCGAGCACAACACCGGCATCAGCGATCCGGCCACGCGGTTGACGTTCGGCGTCTTCAAGAACTGGGCGTCCATCGAGGCCCAGCTCCAGCTGCTGGAACAGGACCGTAAGGCCAAGATCATCTCGAACCCCCGCATCACCACGGTGGACAACCGGGAGGCGAAGATCCTGGTCGGCCAGAAGATCCCGCTCATCGTGCAGGACGTGGCCGGCAACGCCGTCTCGCAGCTCCAGACCATCGGCATCCAGCTCAAGGTCACGCCGCACCTGACCGCGGACCGGAAGGTCGTGATGGACCTGCATCCCGAGGTCAGCGACCTGTCCACGTCGAGCACGGTGCAGGGCGGCGTCATCATCAACACGAGCGAGGCCGACACGCGCGTGATGGTCGAGGACGGGCAGACCGCCGTGATCGGCGGGCTGATCCGCACGAACGAGAACGAGATCCGTCGCGGCACGCCGCTGCTCAAGGACATCCCGCTGCTCGGCATGCTGTTCCGGTCGAACAGCACGACCCGGGCGAACCGCGAGCTGCTCATCTTCGTCACGCCGCGCATCACGAACCTGCAGCAGGCGGCGCTCGAGTAGTCACGCCGCCCACCGGGACGGCCGCCGGTCTCCGACCGGCGGCCGTCGCGTTCCCGCCCCGGTTTGGCCCCGGCGGCGCCCGCGGTTAGGCTGGCGCCCGATGAGCCGACTCCTCCTGCTCGCCGCGACCGCCGCGCTGCTCGGCACGCTGGCCTCCTGTGCCCCGCGCCCGGTGCGCCCGGTTGCCCTCGATGCCGGCGGGCGCGAGGCGCTCTATCGGGCGCGCCTGGCGGGAGGCCTGCGCCCCAACGGCATGGCACTCGCCGAGGTCACCCTCTGGCCGCGGGGACTCGCCGCCTGCGACACCTGCGCACCGGGGCGCCTGCCGGCGGTGCAGGCGGACCTGGCCGTGCTGGCGCCGGCGGCCGTGCGCCTGCGCGTGCGGTCGGCCTTCGGCACCGCCCTGGACGTCGCGCTGCGCGGGGACTCGCTGCTCGCCTACGCGCCGGGGTTCGGCTGGGCGGTGGCGCTGGACGCGGCGCGGGACTCCTTCGGTCCGCCGGCGCCCGGGCGTCTGGCGGCGAGTCTGCTGTCGGGCGTCTGGCCGCCGGCGCCCGGGGCCGTGGCCATCGCGCGGTCGGAAGGGCTCGAGCTGCTGTGGCGCGAGGACGGCGACTCGGTGGCGGTCCTGGTGGACGAGACCGGGCGGCCGGCGTCGGTGAGATGGTGGCGGCCAGGAGAGCCCGGAGTACGGGTGCGGTACACGCGCTGGGACGGCAAGCACGGCTTCGTCTGGCCGGCGAGCTGGAGCCTGGAGAACGAGGCGACGGGGTCCGGTCTCGAACTCCGGGTGGACCGCGTCATCTTCCCGCCGCAGCCGGATTCCGGGCGGCTGCTCGTGGCGATCCCGGACGGCGCCGAGCGGGTGGGGGCCGGCGAACTGCGCCGCCTGCTCGGCGCGGCGGGGCTGCGGTGACGAGCCGGGGCTGGCTGGCGGCGGCGCTGCTGCTGGCGTGG
>JAXDBZ010000052.1:0-2580 GCA_034678345.1 Candidatus Eiseniibacteriota bacterium | reverse complement strand
AGTCGCGGGGCCGTGGCCAGCCTGTGCGTTCTGTTCCGATTGGATTCCGGACGCTGCCGCTGCTCACCGCGGAGGGGACGCAGGAACCTCTCAGTTGCGATTCTGCGCCCCGACGATGATGTCATGCAATGGAAGAGTGCTTCGACCCCCTGTCTCCGTAGACAGACACCCCTGCCACCGCGGGCACCCGGGACGCGACGGGCGCCGGAGCAGTTCCGGCGCCCGCACAACGTTCCACGTCTGCGCCCTTCTATCTCCCTGTCGGCGTCGTCGGCGCCGTGACCGCGGGGGCCGCCACCGGCGGCGGCGTCACGTCGGGCTTCGGCAGCCGCAGGCGCGGGCCCGCGTCGCGCACGATGGCGCGGTACCAGGCCTCGCGGTACTTCGGGTGCAGCACCCCGCCCTGCGTGTCGCGCACGTTGCCGTCGAGGTACTTCCACAGCAGGTGCTCGCCCAGCCGCCGCCAGCGCGCCGTGACCATCTCGCCCTGGCGCTCGGAGTAGTCGGTCAGGTAGTCCACCGCCAGCCGTGGCGACTGCTCGTGCAGCTTCAGCGCCGCCGCCTCGACCGCCGGCTGCTCGGCGAAGAAGCTCCCCTCCAGCTCGGCCTGCACCGTCTGCAGGTCCACGACCATGTCGGAGTAGCGCGAGTACACCCAGTTCGACACGAAGTTGAACACCCAGAACGCCGACTCCCACGAGAACGCGCTGAAGTCGCCCACCCCCGTGCCCCAGCTGCGCGGCACGCGGGTGATGCCGCAGTAGAACGGCACGTACACCGTCAGGTAGCTGTCGTCCACGCCGTACCAGAACACGCCGCCGATCGGATCGGGCAGTCCCGCGCGCGACTGGGCCACGAACGAGAAGCCCGTCTGCTGCGTCGAGATCGCCCGCTCGTGCACGTAGGTGACGCTGTCCACGACGAAGCTCATCGGCCGCCAGCGGTAGGGCATGGCGTACGGCCCGCCGCCGATGTCGAGGTTCATGTCGAAGGGCGTGCCCTCGTAGTGGTCGCGCATGAGCGCCTGCACGTCCCGCGCCGCGAGCTTCCGGTCCGGCTTCACCCACAGCGGCAGCCGCTTCTGCAGCGTGCTGCCGTCCACCATGTCGCTCGTCAGCCCCAGCGACGGCGCGGCGCGGCGGAAGGCGTTCCACACCCGCGCCTCGCAGCTGCGCAGCTTGCTGGGCGTCAGCGGCGCGTAGGTGTCGGCGAAGGAGAAGTCCTCGTCGCGGCCGTCGAACCAGCCCTTCGCGCGCGCGAACGAGATCACGTCCGGCGCGTAGAGGCAGTTGGCCGGATCCTTGAGCGGGAACTGCCGGATGCGCGGGTGGTTGGCGTGGCCCGAGATGTATCCGTCCGGCACGCGGCGCGCCACCCACACCGCGCCCCTGCCACCCCGGCCCTTGCCGATCATCTCCATCAGCCAGACCTCGTTCGGGTCGCTGATCGAGAACGACTCGCCGGTCGAGTAGTAGCCGTGCTCGGCCCCCCGCGAGGTCATCACCGCGATGGCCTCGCGCGCCGTGGTCGCGCGCTCGAGCGCGATGAACATGAGCGAGCCGTAGTCGAGGACGGCCTCCGGGTCGCGCAGCGAGTCGCGCCCGCCGAAGGTCGTCTCGCCGATGGCCACCTGCTTCTCGTTCATGTTGCCGACCACGCGGTACGTGCGCGGCGCCTGCGGGATGCGGCCGAGGAACTTGCCGGTGTCCCACTCGATGACGTCGCGCATCGTGCCCGGCGGGAACACGCCGGCCGGGCGCAGCTCGAGCTCGGCGTAGAGCTCGTGCGAGTCGGCGGTGTAGCTGATCATGGTCGAGCCGTCGGCCGAGGCTCCCTTCGTGACGAGCAGGTTGGTGCAGGCCGGGGCGGCCGCGGGCGCGGCGAGCCCGGTGAGGAGGAGCAGGAGGAGCAGGCTTCGGCTCATGTGAGGTACTCCCTGGGCCCGCGCGCGGGGCCGCTGTCTTCCCGATGCGCCGGGCGCCGGCGGAAGGCCCGGCCGGCCCGTGTGCACGGGCATCCCCGTTGGCGGGACTCGAGTTGGGTCGAAGTGGGGGCCCGAGGGGTGGGCCGGACATCGGCTACGGGCGGGCACTATGCCTGCGCGGCTGCCGCCGGGCAAGCGGCGCCGGGACCCGCCCGGGCCCATCGCGGGCCCCGGATTCGAGGCCCGGGGCGCAGGCCTGCTAGAATCCCCCCGACCGGCCGGGCGCGGACCGCGCGCACGGGCCTGCCCCCACCGGCCCGGCAACCGAGGAGGAACCATGAGCGAACCCGAGAATCGCGAGCCTGGGACCCAGCCACCCCCTCCCCCGAAGCGTGACGAGGAGCCGTGGCTGCCGCCGCGCATGCGCGACAAGCTCGATGAGGCCGAGCGCGAGGAGGGCGGGCAGTCGCCCGTCGTCGGCTGGATCGTCGGCGGCGTGATCGTGCTGGCGGTGATCGCAGGCGGCTGGTGGTTCATCCACAGCCGTCAGGTGAAGGCCGAGGCCGAACGCGCCGCCGCGCACGCCGCGGCGGTCGCCGACTCCATCGCCAGGGTGCGCACGGCCGACAGCCTGCTCGCCGTGGCCCGCGCCGACT
>JAXDBZ010000051.1:0-2563 GCA_034678345.1 Candidatus Eiseniibacteriota bacterium | reverse complement strand
AACAGCGCGGGCGCGACCGCCGCGCTGTCACTGGCGATCGCGAGCAGGGCCAGGGAGAACGAGACCGGCGGCGAGCCGGCCGCGGCCCGCTCGCGCGCGAGCCGGATGAGGGCCTCCGGGTCCATCTGCTTGGCAGCCAGCCGGACCAGCCCATCGTAGAGCAGTTCGTTGCGCGGATCGCGCCGCAGCAGCTCCCCGCCCTCGCGCCATGCCTCCCGGAACCGGCCCAGATCGCCCAGGGCGTCCACGAGGTGCCGGCCCGGCAGGGTGAAGGCGGGATCCACGGCGAGCGCCTGGCGGGCGGCGGCGACCGTGCCCTCGAAGTCGCCCGAGTGCATGCGCGCCTCCTCGAGCCCGAAGAGGACGAGCTTGTCGTCCGGGTGGGCCACCGCCAGGCGCTCGAAGCGGGCCTGCGCGGCCGGCATGTGGTGGTCCACCAGGTCGGCCAGGCCCTCGGTGACGTCCCGCTCCAGCGGCGTGAGCCGGGCGGCGTTGGCGCGGGCCCGGCGGATGTCGGTCCGCGCGTCCTCGGGCTCGTTTCCCCACCAGCGGGTGATGGCCAGCTGGTACCAGGCCTGGGCGAAGCTCGTGTCCAGCGCCGCGGCGGTGGCGAACGCGCTGTCGGCGGCGGCGAGGTCGCCCACCGCGAACCGCTCCATGCCCTCGAGGTAGTGCCGCTGCGCCTCGAGGTCCGCGCTGGTGCGCTGGGCGACCGGCGCCACGGGCGCCGCGTCGTCGCGCCGCACGAGGCGGCCGAGCAGCCGCGAGCCGAGGGCGTCCACCACCTGGAAGACGCTCTGGCCCGGCTCGCCCTCGACGCGCTCGGCGCAGATCACCCGGCCGCTGCGCACGTCGGCCACCTCGGCGGTCATGATCAGCGCCGGGACCACCTGGAGGATGCTGCCGGTGACGATGCGGCCTGCGTGCACGCGCCGGGCGACCCGGAGCGCCGCGGCGCGGTCGCGGTCGGCGGTGCCGTGGCCGGTCTGCCGCATGGCGTCGAGGATGCGCTGCGTGCTGAGCACGTTCAGGTGCGGCGCCTGGGCGAGGGCGGTGATGAGCAGGTTGCCGGTGATCGAGCCGATGCGGGCGGGGTCCTGCGGGTCGGCCACGTTCTCGAAGTACAGCACCGCCACCGCGGTCTCGAGCCCGGCCGCGGTCGGTGCCAGCCGGCCGCGCAGCCACCACACCGCGGCCAGCAGGAGCACGAGCCCCAGCCCGGCCGCGGCGGGCAGGAGCCAGCGGCGACGGCGCACCGCCTGCAGCGCCGGGCGCGCCGTCCCCAGGGTCGCGAGCGCCTCGAGTACCGCCTCGGCGCTCGCCGGCCGCCCGGCGGGCTCCTTGGCCAGCAGCCGCATCACCAGCTCCGCCAGCGGCAGCAGCGAGGCGGTCGGCACCTCGGGCGGGCGCGGCTCGCTGTTCAGCACGCCGTAGAGCACCTCGGCCTCGGTGTCGCCGGCGAAGGCGCGGCGCCCGGTCATCGCCTCGTAGAGCACCGTGCCCATCCCGAACAGGTCGGAGCGGGCGTCGCCGGCGTGGCCGCGCGCCCGCTCCGGCGCCATGTAGGCGGCCGTGCCGAGCACGGTGCCCGTGCCCGTGAGCGTGGCCGCGCCCGCGACCCGGGCGATGCCGAAGTCGGCCACCTTGTAGGTGCCGTCGGCGGCCACCAGCACGTTCGCCGGCTTGAGGTCGCGGTGCAGGACGCCGTGCCCGTGCGCGTGGGCGAGTGCCCTGGCCAGGGCGTTCGCCAGCCGCATCAGCTCCGCCGGGCCGAGCGGGCCGCGCTCGAGGCGCCGCGCCAGCGACTCGCCCTCGACGTACTCCTCGACCAGGAACGGGCCCTCGGGCGACTCCTCGACGGCGTGGAGCGTGACGACGTTCGGGTGGGAGAGCCGCGCCGCGGCCGTGGCCTCGCGCGCCAGCCGGGCCGCGGCCCCGGCGTCGCCCGCCGCCCCGGCGCCGAGGAACTTCAGGGCGACCAGCCGCTCGGTGCGCTCGTCGCGCGCCAGGTACACCTGCCCCATGGCGCCGGCGCCGAGCTCCGCCGTGACGGTGTAGTGGAGGATCGTGCGACCGACCATGGCCGGTGCCTCCGGGGGGACTAGCGCGGGCGCAGCATATCGGAAAGCAGCGCCCAGGCGCCATCCACCGTCAACCGCTCGAGGCAGCGCAAATCGTCGCACGCGTCGCGGTGGCAGGGGCTGCACTCGACGCGGGCGTAGTGGGCGCGGTGGCCCTCGGCCTCGGGGTAGGGGAAGAACATCGCCGGGCGGTTGCGCGACAGGAGCCCCAGGGTCGGCGCGCCGGCGGCGACCGCGGTGTGGAGCGGCCCGGTGTCGCCGCAGACGAACGCGGCACACAGCGACTGCAGCGCCACGAAGCGCGCCAGCGGCCAGCCCACCGCGGTGCGCACCCGCTCCGCCGGCAGCGCGGCCGCGACCTCGGCGACCAGCGCCCGCTCGTCTGGCCCGCCGGTGACGATGGCGACGGCGTCCGGCTCGCGCTCGAGCAGGCGCGCCGCCAGCGCGACGAAGCGGGCCGGGTCCCAGCGGCGCGTGGGCCA
>JAXDBZ010000050.1:0-6818 GCA_034678345.1 Candidatus Eiseniibacteriota bacterium | reverse complement strand
TGGCCCATGCTGGCTGGTTCATCCTCACCGGAGTCGCTCCCAACATCCACCCGATTGAGATCGGCTACCCCGAGCAGCACAGGGGTGCGTCTCACGGCTTCATGAAGATCGAGCTCACCGTTCATCCCTGGCTCTCGGCCACCACGCTCCAGAGGGTCTACAAGCGAATCCAGCGCATTGTGATCGGGCCGCGGAATCGCCCCCCGAAGATGAAGAGTCTGGAGTTCTACGACTTCGTCTCGGAACACCGCAACGGGGGCGCCACGTACCCAGAGACTCTTGCCGCCTGGACTGCCAGCCATCGCCCTGATCGCAAGAAGTACCCCCGCAATGACCCGACTGCCGTGGCGCGCTTCACGCACCAATTCAAGGACATTGAGCGTCAAGTCCTGCGTCCCTTCGGACGCCCGGACCGAGAGGAGACGAAGCCATGAGGGCTGCCCTCTACCTTCGCGTCAGCACCGAGGAGCAGCGCGAGCGCCAGTCCATCGCCACTCAGCGTGACTTCGGTCAGCGCTTCTGTGACCTCCACGAGATCCCAATTGCCGACTTCTACGCCGACGACGGCGTGAGCGGAACCGTGCCCCTCGAGCAACGGCAAGAAGGCAAGCGGCTGCTGGATGACGCCCGGGCCCAGAAGTTCGATGAAGTCTTCGTCTACAAGCTGGACCGCCTCGGGCGCGAGCCCAGGTTGATCCTCAATGCGGTCAAGGAATTCGAGGATCTTGGTGTCGTCGTGAAGAGCATGACCGAGCCCTTCGAGACCAGCACGCCCGCGGGCCGGTTCCTGCTCACCATCCTCTCGGGCGTCGCAGGCCTCGAGCGCGACAACATCATCCAGCGCTCCAGCGAGGGGATTCGCCGCCTCGTGCGCGAGGGCGCCTGGGTTGGGGGTATTGCTCCGTACGGCTACCGGGTGCAGGGCAAGAGACGGGAGGCTCGCCTCGTTGTCTCGGACGCGCCGATCAACGGAACCGGCCTGACGGAGTCTGACGTCATCCGCCTGATCTTCCAGATGGCCGGAGACGAGGGGAAATCGTGCGTGGTGATCGCCGATCATCTGAACCAGGTCGGCGTGCCGGCCTCCTGCCCCCGCGATGGTGGTGAGGTACCGCGTGGCAGGCGTAGACGCGTCACCGCGGGGCTTTGGCGGGATTCCCAGGTGCGCTACATGCTGCGAAGCACGACCTACAAGGGCGTTCACGTGTACGGCAAGCGGCCAAGCAACCCCCGCAAGGCGGCGCCGGTCTTCGAGCGCGCGGTGCCCGCCATCGTAGACCCCGCGCTATGGGACCGGGCGCAGTCAACGCTCGAGCGCAACCGCCTCTTCTGCCAGCGCAACGCCAAGAATGACTATCTCCTGCGCGGGCTGGCCAAGTGCGGGCACTGCGGCTGGACCTACATCGGCACGGTCTACGCCGGAGCGCGGCGACCGACCCGCAAGTACTACGTGTGCGGCGGGCGGCACAAGGGCCGCAAGGCCGTCCCTGACCCCGCGCAGCGCTGTCGTGCCCTGGCCATCACAGGCGACATCGAAGACGTCGTGTGGGCCGACGTGGAGCGTTTCCTGCGCGATCCACAGGGCGTCCTCGACAAGCTGCTGGAGTGCGTGCGGGAAACCACCGTGGACTCGGCGAGTCTCAAGTCCCAGCTGACCACTCTCCAGGCAGCCCTTGCCGGAAAGGACGAGGAGCGCACGCGGGTCGTGGGCCTCTTCCGACGCGGTCGAATCGACGAAGACGCCCTCGACCGCCAGCTCGAGGAGATCGACCGTGAACGCACTGGGCTTCAGGACGAGATTCGGGAGCTCGAGTCCACGACTGATCGGGCAAGCAAGGTCGAGGCGGAGCTGGTCAGCTCAGCCGGGCTGTTAGCGGCGCTGAATCACCGGCTCGACCAACCGCTGACCCCGGACTTGAAGCGACAGATTGTCCGGACGCTGGTCGAGGGGATCGTGGTCGAGACCGTGGGCGAGGAGCCCGCCTGGGAGTCCCACGTGCGGATCACCTATCGCTTTGGCGTGCCGGGTCCGCCAGTAGACCTTGCTGGGAACCGGGGAATAAGCGCTTTGCAGGCGCTCGCCTTACCACTTGGCTATGCCGCCTCGGGGTGCTGCGGGGACGAGGAAGGTACAACGGCCGCGGGCCGCGCGGCAAGCCAGGCGGGCGGCGGGCGGCGCTCTCAGTCTCGCCAGGACACGCTCCCTCGCGATTGCGAGATCGTGCTCCGAGGGAGCGGTGGCGGCGGTCGGCCACCGCTACAACGGCTCCATCCCCTGCTGCAACACCTCCAGGTAGGGCCAGTAGGCGAACACCCGCCCGCGCTTGCGCCCGGTGATCTCGCGCACGAGCCCTAGGTCACCGAGCGCAGCGAGCGCCCCGGTCACCGTGGGCACCGAGAGCTTCGTGTCCGCAGCCAGGCGCGCGATCGTGGTGATGGGACGCGACAGCAGCGCGTGATGAGCCTGCAGTGCGGACCCAGCAATGCGTCCCGCACCCTGAATGCGGCCCCGGTCGGCCTGGGCCATCTCGTTCATGCGCTGGGCCGTCGCCACCGCAGCATTCGCGGTCTCCTCCACTCCGGTCGCGAAGAACAGCACCCACTCCTCCCACTCCCCTTCAGTGCGAACCCGGTCGAGGCTCTCGTAGTACTGTGCCCGATTCTGCTTGAAGTACAGGCTCAGGTAGAGCAGTGGCTCGCGGAGCACACCCTCGACGCAAAGGAGCATCGGGATGAGCAGCCGGCCCACGCGCCCGTTGCCGTCGAGAAAGGGATGGATCGTCTCGAACTGCACGTGGGCCAGCGCCGCCTTCAGCAACGTGGGCGTGCGCGAGGGCTCGTCGTGCAGGTAGCGCTCGAGCTGCGCCATGCAGGTCTCGACCTGCTCGTGCGGCGGGGGCACGAAGTGGGCATTCCCGGGGCGTGTGCCGCCGACCCAGTTCTGTGAGCGGCGGAACTCACCTGGCGACTTGGTCTGACCGCGGCCTCGCGAGAGCAGGATGCCATGCACCTCGCGGATGAGCCGGTTCGACAGCGGGAAACCGCCGCGGACGCGCGCGAGGCCGTGCTCCAGAGCAGCGACGTAGTTGGAGACCTCGACCACGTCGTCGAAGGGAACGCCGGGTGCCTCATCCAGCTCGAAGAGCAGGAGGTCCGACAGCGATGACTGGGTGCCTTCGATCTGCGACGAAAGCACCGCCTCCTTGCGCACGTAGGCGTAGAGGAACAGGTGCGTATCCGGCAGGACGCCCGAGACGCCGTCGAGCCGGCCGAGGGCCATGTGGGCACGGTCCAGGCGATCGCTGAGTTCGTGGCCGAGGACGAAGGGCGGGCTCGGCGGTAGTGGGTCGGGCACAAAGGCCCGGACGGTCTGGCCCACGACGGTCGACGGAACGTACTGCCCGGTAGGCGCTCGCTTCACCGTCTGCCTCCTATTCAGGGTTCCTCAGGAAGGCTGCGGCTTATTAAGTGATGATGAGCTTAGCCTTAATAACGAGCGCGGTAAAGGGCCTAGGCACTGTCACGCCTGAGCGTCCAGCCGGCGGCATCAAGAGGTGATTGCCTGACCTAAGCACTTGTTCCAGTGTACCTTAGAAGGCCGCGCGGCAAGCCGGGCGGGCGCGGCACCGACCTCGGGCCCGGGCCCGCTCCCCTACCCGAAGAACAGGTAACAGACGAAGATGGCCGCGATGACGCCGGCCAGGTCGGCCGCCAGGCCGCAGCCTAGGGCGTGGCGCGTCTTCTTGATGCCCACCGAGCCGAAGTAGACCGCCAGCACGTAGAACGTGGTCTCGGTGCTGCCCTGGATGACGCAGGCTAGCCGCCCGGCGAACGAGTCGGCGCCGAAGACCTTCATGGTCTCGACCATGAGCCCGCGCGCGCCGCTGCCCGAGAGCGGCTTAATGAGCGCCGTGGGTAGCGCGTCCACCCAGCGCGTGTCCAGCGCCAGCTGGCCCACCCCGGCGCGGATGCCGCCGAGCAGCGCCTCGAGCGCGCCGCTGGCGCGCAGCACCCCCACGGCGACGAGGATGGCCACCAGGTAGGGCACGATGCCGATGGCGACCTGGAAGCCCTCCTTGGCGCCCCCGACGAAGGTCTCGTAGAGCGGCACCTTCCGGCGCGCCCCGGCGACGAGGAACAGCACGACCACGCCCAGCAACAGGGTGTTGGCGAGCAGCGCCGACTGCCGGCTCGTCGCCGCGGGATCGAGCCGCGCGAAGTACCACACCAGGCCGCCCACCGCGGCGGTCAGGAGCCCCAGCCAGCCGAGCACCACGCGGTTCCACAGGCTGATTCGCTGCACCGCCGCCGTCACCAGCAGCCCGCACATCGTGCTGCAGTAGGTGGCGATGAGGATGGGCACGAAGACGTCCGTGGGGTCCGCGGCGCCGAGCTGCGCGCGGAAGGTGAAGATGGTCATGGGCAGCACGGTCACCGACGAGGCGTTCAGCACCATGAACAGGATCATCTCGTCGCTGGCGCGGTCGGGCTCGCGGTTAAGCGTCTGCAGCTCGCGCATGGCCTTGAGGCCGAGCGGCGTGGCGGCGTTGTCCAGCCCCAGCGCGTTGGCCGAGAGGTTCATGACGATGGCGCCGCCGGCGGGGTGACCATCGGGGATGCCGGGGAACAGGCGCCGGAAGAGCGGGCGGAACGCGCGGGCGATGGCCTCGACCACGCCGCCCTTCTCGCCGATGCGCATCAGGCCGAGCCACAGGCACATGATGCCGGTCAGGCCGAGGGCGATCTCGAAACCGGTCTTCGAGGAGTCGAAGAGCGCCGCGACGACGTCGCGGAAGACGTCGGGGCGCCCGAGGAAGGCCGCCTGCACGATGGCGGCGGCGAAGGCGACGAAGAAGAACGCGGCCCAGATCCAGTTCAGCATGGCGGTCCCGTGGCCCTCCGTGGACGAACGGCGACTCGGGCGCATCGTAGGGGCGCGCGGCGGCCCGCGCAACCGCCTCCGGCTCCCTGCTACGCGACCACCTCGAAACGCCCGAGGCGCACGTCGCCCACGACGACGCGGGCCAGCCGGCCCTGCCGGTCGTGCGCCCGCAGGACGGCCGCCAGCTCCCGCGCCGCCGCCAGCCGCTCCGGCGAGTCCGCCTGGTTCACGAAGGCGGCGACCGCCGTGCCGGCCGCCACCCTCTCGAGCCAGCCGCGCGGGTGGAGCAGGATGCCGGCCACGTCCGCGGGCGTGACCCGTGCGCCCTCGGGGCGCCCGAGCCGCTCGCGCAGCGTGACCGAGCGGTGCACGTGCGCGTCGTCCATCGGCGCGCCGAGGCAGGTCGCGCCCACGACCGCGATCACCAGGTCGGCCGCGGCCGACACCACGGGCTCGTGCGCGGCATGTGCCTTGAGCGGCCGGCCGGCCGAGCCGTCGGCCTCGACCAGCACGTGCTCCGCCACCCGCGCCTCGGCCAGCGCGTCGATCGCCCCGGGGGCGAGCCCCGCCACCTTGTGCGCCCCCTCCCCGCTCGGCGCGACCACCGTCACGTGGCGCCGCCGCGCGAACTCCCCGCGCAGCCGGGCGACCAGCGCCTCCGCCTCGCCGCCCCGCACAACGCACTCCGACTCCTCGCGCGTGGGCCACAGGATGCGCGTGGTCGTCGTGGTGAGCACCGTGCGCTCGGCGGCCGCCAGCGCGTGCGCGGCGACGAACAGCAGCGTGGTCTTGCCGCCGCCGCCGATGAGGAACGCATAGCGGCGGCGCTCGAGGCCGAAGGCCTCAAGCAGCGCCGGGGCGGGTGCGTCCGGCATGGGCCACCACGAGCTCGAGCACGCTGCCGCTGATGGTGCGCGCCTTGTCGGACAGCGTGCGGCACAGCGCGGGGTCGTCGCGCGGGTCCACGTCGGCGACCTTGAAGCCGGCGGTCACCCCGAGACCCGGCCACAGCAGGCCGCGCAGCACGCCGGCGATGGGCGTGCGCAACGCCGTGCCGGCCACGTGCGCCACGATGTCCCCGGCGGCGAGCCGGTCGCCGATGCGCCGGGCGCTGGTGAACACGCCGTCGGCGGGCGAGCGCAGCAGGCGCTCCGTGGTGAAGCCGCCGATGTCCCCGGGCCGGCCGGTGTCCGGCGCGGTCGTCCCCTCGGCGATGATGCGCCCGAGGTCGTGCCCCCGATGCGTCTCGATGACGTAGTGGACGTCCCGCCCGGCGACGAGCCCGGGCCCCAGGCCGATCACCAGCGGCGCGTCGGTGGGGGCGTTGTCCAGGTTCGCCTTGAGGATGCGCCCGTCCACGACGACGTCGGGCCGCCAGGCGCGCACCAGCCGCCCGGTCGGGTCCACGCACACCGGCACGTGCGTCCACTCCCCGGCCGACTGGGCGTCCACGTCCTCGACGCGGCAGAGCACGCCGCGCACGCCCTCGATCTCGATGACGCCCTCGTAGACCGCGGAGCAGAAGGCCACGCTGCGGCGGATGGCGGTCGGGCGCGCCAGCTCGGTCATCAGCACGCGGTAGCCGGCGCGGAACAGCCGGTGCGCCGTGGCCGAGGCCTGCTCCCCCGCGCCCTTGACCAGCACCTTCTCGCGCATGCCGCTCAGCCCCCGTCGGCCCCGCCGGGCCCGCCCGGCTCGTCCACGTCGAAGAGCACGCCCTCGTCGCCGGTCTCGACCGTGGCGACCAGCTCCGGGTGCGCGGCCAGCCCGGCGCGCGCGCCCCCGTCGCCGCGCACCGCCAGCAGCTCGTCGCGCAGCGCCGCGCCGATCAGGACCGGGTGGCCGCGGCGCCCGCCGCAGGCGGGTACCACGATGGGGCGCTCGCCGGCACCATAGCACGCGACGAGGTCGGCGATGAGACCCGGCGGCAGGAGCG
>JAXDBZ010000049.1:0-5881 GCA_034678345.1 Candidatus Eiseniibacteriota bacterium | reverse complement strand
GCCTCCGGCCCGCTTGCTGGGGCCCGTCGTGTGGGTCATGGCACGGGGGGACCGCGGCGGGCGGGGCGCTGCGCGCCCCGCCCGGGCCATGATGGCCGAGTCTCCCATAAGCCGAATTCTGTCGGATCACTCCGTGGTGATCATTCGTCTGGGGCGTCCGTTCCCGGACGCCTCGGTGCGACCGACCCCGGGGTCATGACGGAGCGGGACACACTCCTTCCCCTCTATGCGGTCTTGCTCCAGGTGGGGTTTGCCGAGCCGGCCCCGTCACCGGGACCGCTGGTGCGCTCTTACCGCACCGTTTCACCCTTGCCCGCAACGCGCCGCGCCGTTCACACGGCGGCCGCGCGTCCGTTGGCGGTCTGCTCTCTGTTGCACTTTCCGTGGGCTCGCGCCCCCTGGGGATTACCCAGCACCCTGCCCTGTGGAGTTCGGACTTTCCTCGGGCGGGCCGCTCGACGGCCGCCCGAAGGCGGCAGCGTCGCGACACCACCCGCGATCACCTGGGAGACTCGGAACCCAGGACCTCGTCGAGCGCCTCGTTCACCAGCCGGTCGGCATCCACGTTCGCCTCCCGCCGCACCGACCGGTAGCACACCCGTCCGAGCTGCGTCGCGGCCAGCCGGGCCTCCGCGTGCAGCGGCTTCAGCCCGGCGTTCCTGACCCGGTACTCGCCGGTCATCTGGCGCACGACCAGCTCGGAATCCATCACCACGACCAGCGGATCCGCCCCCGCCTCGCCCGCCGCCTTCAGCCCGGCGATGAGCCCGCGGTACTCGGCCACGTTGTTCGTGGCCGGCCCGATGTACTCGCCGCTCTCCCGGGCCACCCGGCCGGCCGGGTCGGTGAGGACGTAGCCGAAGGCCGCCGGCCCCGGGTTGCCCCGGGACCCGCCGTCGCAGTGCAGCGTCCACTCGCCGTCCGCCGGACCACCCATGGGTCGAGCCTAGTCGATGGGACAGGAGCCCACAAGCACCGCCACGACCCGTGGAAGGGGACGACGCGCCGCGCGCCTCAGGCGGGCGCCAGCCAGCCGGCGCGTTCGAGCGCCTCCCAGGCGTCCTGCTCGCCGCGGTCCATCAGCGCCGGGGCCTGCGCCGGGTCGAAGCCGAGGACGCCGCCCGGCAGGGCGTCGTCGGGCTCGACGACGCAGATGCGCGCCGGCCGCGCGTCCCGCGACCAGCCCTCCGGGAGCTGGCGCAGTTCGGTCTGCATGTCGCGCCAGTTCGCCACCTCGAGCAGGCGCCCGGCCAGCGCGAACAGGCTCGCGGGATAGGGTGCGACCGAGGGGCGCCCGCTCGGCGACAGCAGCACCACCAGCACCGCGTCCGCCTCGGCCGCGATCGCCACGTGCAGCGGCTGGTTGGTGAACCCGCCGGCGTCCACGAAGTCGCGGCCGCGCACCCGCACCGGCTCGAAGATGCCGGGGATGGCCGACGAGGCCACGGCGGCGGCGAGCACCTCGCCCGGCTCGCGCAGGTAGACGACCTCCCCCAGCTCCGCCTCGAGCCGCGCGATGAAGTCGCGCCCCGGCGGCGGACCGCTGACGAAGTGGGTGATGCGGCCGGTGTCCACGGCCAGCGCGCTCACCACCAGGCGCACGTCCGGCGCCACCAGCCGCCGGGCGTCGCCGGCGTTCACCATGCGCCGCATCACGCGCTCGCGCGCCGTCGCCCCCCACAACCCGCGCCCCCGCGTCTCGGGCAGGAAGGCGTGCAGCAGCAGCCGGGCCCCGCGGTCCGTCCGGCCGGGCCGGCTCACCAGCCAGACGACGACGCCCACCAGCAGGACGCTCGCCGAGAAGCGGTGCGGCCACGGCACGCCCAGCGCCCACACCACCAGATAGAGGCCCCACAGCCCGAGCAGCACGGCGCCGGCGCGGCGCCAGGCGCGGACCGGGTCGGCGGCCGGGTGCCGCCGCGCCAGCCAGGCCTCGATGCGGCGGGAGAAGAGCGCGGCCAGCAGTCCGGCGGCCAGGAAGAACGCCCACATCCACAGGTCGAGCAGCGTCGAGGCCAGGTCGATGCGCGCGCTGGCGCGCCGCCACAGCCAGTAGGAGCCGGACAGCTCGCGCGAGCCGGCCAGGGTCGAGATCAGCTCGAACATGCCCACCACGGCGACCAGGCCGCCGAGCGTGCGCAGCAGGAGCGTGATCCAACGGAAGCCCAGGTCGGAGGCGGTGAGCTTCCGCCACCCCGCCTCGAGCGTCGCCGTGGCGCCGTCGTGCGCGCGCCAGACGACCGCGTTCAGCGCGCCGATGGACACCCCGGCCACGATGGCCGGCCGCAGCCCCAGGTCCTCGAGCACGCGCAGCACGCCCACTTCGTAGGCGCCCAGCGCGCCGCCCCCCGAGAGCACCACCGCCGGGCGCGAGAAGGGCAGATCGGGGCGCAACCGTCGCGCGCCGGCACGGCCTCCCGCCGTCTGCGCCTCCGGCTCCGCGGCGCGGGTCATGGCATGCCGGCGGCTACGCCGCCCCCGGCGGCCAGACCATGAGCCGGCCGCAGCCGTCGCAACTCAGCACGTGGTCGCGCCGCCGCGCCTCCTGCAGCACCGCCGGCGGCAGCGTGCGGAAGCAACCGCCGCAGGCGCCCTTGTCGATCGGCACCACCGCCCGGCCGTCCCGCGAGGCGTGCACCCGTTCGTAGCGGGTGCGGGTCGCGGGCGGCAGCTCCTGCAGCGCCGCGGCCCGGCGCACCTCCAGCCCGTCGAGGCGCGCCTGCGCCTCGGTCCGTGCCGTCTCCAGCACGCGGGCGCGCGCCGCCGCCTCCTCCCGCGCGGTCGCGAGGGAACGCTCGAGCACCGGGGCGCCCTGCTGTTCCTGCTCCTCGGCCTCCATCCGCACCAGGATCTCCGTCTCGAGGGCCGAGCGCTTCTCCTTCGTGGCGCCGATCTCGTGCAGCAGCGCGGTGTACTCCTCGTTCTTCTTCACCGCCGGCAGCTGCGCCTGGAAGTGCCGCTCCTGCTCGCCCAGGGCCGCGGCCTGGCGCTCCAGCTCCCGCCGTTGCTTCTGCAGCTCCGCCAGGCGCGCCTTCGCCTGCTCGAGCCGCCCGGCCGCCTCCGCCACCTTCCGCTCCAGCTCGCGGTGCTGCTCCGGGTACTTCGCCAGCTCGGCACGGACCCCGTGCGCCTCCTCGTCGAGCCCGTGCAGGGTCCAGAGGCGGTCGATCTCGTCACTCATCGCAGACCCCCGAAATGGAGAGCGGGGACGTCCGCCGCGGACGTCCCCGCTCGATCGTGCGTGCAACCGCGCCGGACCCGCGCCCGCACGTGCCCGGCGCGGGCTCGGCGTGCGTGCGCGTTCCCTGTGGCGTCGGGTTCATCTGCTCCTCTCGGACGCGTGCGTTCCAGAAGCTGGTGGGCGGAACAGGACTTGAACCTGTGACCCCCTGGTTGTGATCCAGGTGCTCTGCCAGCTGAGCTACCCGCCCCCATCGTCCGGCCCGACGCCGGGCAGCACGCCCCGCGTCGGCGCCCCGCTCCGCGTTGTGGGCCCACCTGGATTCGAACCAGGGTCGTACCGGTTATGAGCCGGCTGCTCTGGACCGCTGAGCTATGGGCCCAGCGCCCCCGCCGCGCGTCACCGGTGAGCGGAGCCGCGTGTTTCTAGCACCGGGGGAAGAAGGGTGTCAAGACGAGCGGCCCGGCCCCGGACCGGACCCGGACCCTACAGCAGTTCCGTGTACGCCTTGAGCCGCCGGCTCCGCGTCGGATGCCGCAGCTTGCGGAGCGCCTTGGCCTCGATCTGGCGGATGCGCTCGCGCGTGACGTTGAAGAAGGCCCCGACCTCCTCGAGCGTGCGCTGCGCGCCGTCCTCCGTCAGCCCGAACCGCAGCCGGATGACCTTGGCCTCGCGCGGCGTCAGCGTCTTGAGCACGTCGTTCACCTCGTCGCGCAACATGGCCGAGGCGGCGGAGTGGGCCGGGCTCACCACGCTGGTGTCCTCGATGAAGTCGCCCAGGTTCGAGTCGTCGTCCTCGCCGATGGGTCGGTCCAGCGAGATCGGCTCCTGCGCCGCCTTGAGGATGCTCTTCACCTTGTCCACCGGCAGGTCGAGCCGTTCGGCGATCTCCTCGGGCGTCGGCTCGCGCCCCAGCTCCTGGACCAGCCGGCGCGACACGCGGACAACGCGGTTGATGTGCTCGATCATGTGCACCGGCACGCGGATGGTGCGCGCCTGGTCGGCGATGGCGCGGGTGATCGCCTGGCGGATCCACCAGGTCGCGTAGGTCGAGAACTTGTAACCCTTGGTGTAGTCGAACTTGTCCACCGCGCGCATCAGGCCGGAGTTGCCCTCCTGGATGAGGTCGAGGAACTCCAGGCCGCGGTTGGTGTAGCGCTTGGCGATCGAGATGACCAGACGCACGTTGGCCTCGATCATCTCCTTCTTGGCCTGCCCGGTGGCGCGCTCGCCGTCCACGATCTGCCGCTCCAGCTCGTGCAGGTGTTCGCAGGTCATGGCGCACTCGGACTCGAGCGCGCGCGCCTCCTTGCGGATCGCCTTGTGCTCGTTGAGGAACTCGGCGATCTGCGTGTGCTTGAGCCCGGATTCCCGCTCGACCGCCCGCAGCTCGCGGCCGCCGTTCTTCTGGCGGCGGGCGAAGACCTGCATCTCGTCGACCCCGTGGCCGTAGCGGCGCTCGAGCTCCGCCTCGCGCTCGTCGAACCGCCGCGCGCGCTCGGCCAGCGCCTTCACCGGCGCCGCCAGGTCCTCGACCATGCGCGGGTTCATCGAGAGCTTGTGCAGCTCCTGCGTCAACTCCGCCTCGCACTTGGCGAAGTTGGCGTGGTAGGTCTGGCGGGCGCGCTTGCTCATCTGCTTGCCCTGCTTCTTCAGGTTCTCGTCGTAGCGCTTCTGCAGCACGAAGACGCGCTCGAGGATCTTGAGCGCCCGCTGGCGCTCGCGCCGCAAGGCCTGCTCGGTGGTGGCGTTCTCGTCCACCTTGATGAAGTCCTCGATCTTGAGCTGCTCGTCCTTGAGCCGCTTGGCCAGGTTGCGGATCTCGGCCTTCGAGGGACCGGCGCGGAACAGCGCCGCCACCACCTGGCGCTCGCCGGCCTCGATGCGACGGGCGATCTCGACCTCGCCCTCGCGGGTAAGCAGGGGCACCCGCCCCATCTCGCGCAGGTACATGCGCACCGGGTCGTCGTAGTGCACCGGCTGCTGCGGCAGCGCCTTCGACAAGGCCGGGGTCTTCTTGTCCTCGATCTTGCGAAGCTGCTTGGCCCGCTCGTGCGCCTCCTCCTCGCTGGCGAAGACCTCGATGTGCAGCGTGTTGAGCATGTCGTGCACCGACTCCATCTGCTCGACCTGCACCTCGGGATCGTCGTCGTCGCCGAGCAGCGAGACGACCTGGTCCTCGGTGACGTAGCCCTGCCGCACCGCCAGCCCCTTGATCTCGTCGAGGCGCCGGCGGTTCTCGGCCTTCTCCTTGAGCTTCACCTGCTTCGACTTCGATGAGGCGGTCGCCATGGACTCGGAATCTCCTCAGTGGGAGGTTGACTTGATCTGAAAATCGACTTCCTTGATGGCCTTCGCAAGTTCCTCGATCTCGTGGAGCAGCGCGGCGACGGCCTCGGGGCCGGGCGCGCGCCCGAGCGCCTGTTCCTTCTCCCCGCGCTGGCGGCGGAGCCGGCGCAGCAGCAACTGCCTCGCGAACCCCCGCGCCTCCGCCTGCCAGTCCTGCGGCTCCGAGGCCATCAGCTCGCGGGCCAGCGCCGCGGCCTCGTCCTCGGCCGGCCAGCCGGAACCGCCGGCCCAGATCCACGCCGCCAGCGCGGCGTGCGAGGGCTCGGCGAAGTCGTCCGGCCCGACCAGCTCCCGGACCTCGGCCAGGCTCTCGGGATGGTGCAGCAGCGCCTCGAGCAGCCGCCGCTCGCC
>JAXDBZ010000048.1:0-4044 GCA_034678345.1 Candidatus Eiseniibacteriota bacterium | reverse complement strand
GGCGGGGGTTCTGTGGGCTGGCCGCGCGCCGCCCGGGGGGGGGGGGGGGGGCCCCCCGCGCCCGCGTCCCACCGTCGCCGGGGCTGACCCACCGGGCGGCCGGGTGTCGCCCGCCGAATGCGGCGAGGCCGGTCCGGATGTCCCGGGCCGGCCACGTCCGAAGGGGCGGCACTACCTCTTGATGGGCACCACGCTCTTCTCGTCCAGGCCCAGCACGTTCACCAGGTCCGAGCCGGCCGGCACGATGAACTTCGTCTGGCCGGCGAGCACCGTGCCGAGCACGTCGAGCTTCTTGCTGACCTCGGCGCGCTCCTTGAAGAAGGACTCGGCGGCGTTCGAGACCATCTCGATCGCCTTGGCCTCGGCGGTCGCCCGGGTGACGCGGGCCTGCGCGTCGCCCTCGGCCTTGAGGATCTCCGACTGCTTCACGCCCTCGGCCTGCAGGATCTGCGCCTGCTTGATGCCCTCGGCCTCGAGGATGGCGGCGCGCTTGTCACGCTCGGCCTTCATCTGGCGCGACATCGCCTCGGTGATGTCGGCCGGCGGGTCGATCTTCTGCACCTCGACGCGCGTGACCTTGACGCCCCAGGTGTTCGTGGCCTCGTCGAGCACGTTGCGCAGGTTGGCGTTGATGAGGTCGCGGGCCGTGAGGGTCTCGTCGAGCGACTTGTCGCCGATCAGGTTGCGCAGGTTCGTCTGCGCCAGCGTGGTGGCGGCGTAGGCGAAGTTCTGCACCTCGAAGGTGGACTTCACCGGGTCGATGATGCGGTAGTAGATGACCGCGTCCACCGTGACGGAGACGTTGTCCTTGGTGATGACCTTCTGCGGCTCGACGTTGATGACCCGCTCGCGCATGTCCACCTTGATCATGTCCTCGATCACGGGCACGAGGAAGGTGAGTCCCGAGTCGGCGGTGGCCTTGTACTTGCCCAGCCGCATGACCAGGCCCTTCTCGTACTGCGAGACGATGCGGGCCGCGCGCGCCAGGGCGATGAGCGCGATGAAGAGAAGGATGAAGAGCAGGAACATGCCGATCGAGACGCCACCCATCACGACCTCCGCACGAGGAGCGTGACGCCGTCCACGCCCTCGACGATGACCTCGCTGCCGGCGGCGAGCGGCCCGGCCTCGCCGGCCGCGGGTCGCGCCCGCCATACCTCGTCGCGCAGCCGCACCTGTCCGGGCTCGTGCGCGGAGATGGCCTGCGTCACCAGCGCGCGCTGCCCGATGAGGGCGTCCGTGTTCGTGTGGATGCCCGGCCGCTTGAAGCGGGCCCGCACCCAGCGCCGGCCGGCGACGATGTAGGCGATGCACAGCACGCTCGCCGCCACCAGTCCGGTGACCGGGCTGCCCACGGCCAGGCCGAGGATCCCGCCCAGCACGAACGACGAGCCGATCAGGACGAGGTCGAAGCCGGCGAAGCCGCCGAGCGCGACCTCGACCAGCACCAGCACCGCGCCTGCCACGACCAGCACCCAGTTCCAGTTCATCTGCATCCTCATCCTCCTGGTCGCCGGCATGGGGTCGGATGGCGGGCGGCCGCGGCCACGATAGCAGGACGCCGCCGGGGGACAAGCCCAATCGCAGGGGCTGGCGGCGCGGCACGGCGGGCGCCCGGCTGAGCCGCGGCAAACGGACGCCCCGGGGATCGCTCCCCGGGGCGTCGCCGTCGCGGCACGGGCCGCGTGAGGGACTAACGCACCAGCACGACGCGCAGGTTCATGGCGCGTCCGCCGGCTTCCGCCCGGACGAAGTACATCCCGGGATGGACCGCCTGACCCGCGGCGCCGGTGCCGTCCCACTGCAGCAGGTGACGGCCGGCCGCGTACTCACCCTCCGCCAGCTCGCGCACGAGCGCGCCACGGACGTCGTGGACGCGGACGTGGACCGACGCGGGCGTGGGCAGGGCCAGCTCCAGCCGCGGCTGTGCGGCCGGGTTGGGGCCGAGGAAGCGCAGCCCGAACTGCGTGGGCAGCGGGTCCTCCGTCCCGGTGGTGTAACCGGTGACCGTGAACAGCTCGGACAGCCAGGAGCCCATGATCCCGAGCTCGTCGAGCCCGGCCAGGTCCAGCATCGCCCGGTCGGTCGGCGCGGTCGGCACGGCGAAGGTGAACTCGCGGTCGGTGATGCCGTCGGCCACCAGCGTCCACGACTCGCCGGCGGTCTCCGAGTACCAGAGCTGGTACGAGGTGGCGACGTGCCCCTCGGGATCCTGCCAGCTCAGGTTCAGCGTGGTGTACGAGTCAAAGCGCGGCGCCACCGCGCCGCCCTCGCCGTACCCGGCGAGCGGACCGTTGACCGCCATCGCCGGCTTCAGCACCCGCACCAGGTCCACCGCCTGGAACCAGGTGGCGTCGTCCACGCGGCCGATGACCTCGACCGGGACCTCGTCCCCGGTCGGCAGGAGCGCCATCAGCGTCGTGCGGTCGAACTTGTAGTAGGCGAACGTCTCGTCGTAGCTGATCGGCGCGTCGGTCACCACCGGGACCGTCCGCACGAGGAGCACGCTGGACGTCACGATGTCCTGGGGCAGGTAGCCGGCGGGCGGGGTCACGATGCCCTGGACCCAGTTGCCGTGCGACGAGCGGTTCAGCGTGTTCGGCGCGAGGTCGAACGTCGCCATCGCCACGCCCACGTGCAGGTCCGCGGGCACCAGCGTCTCCGGCTCGTCGAGGTCGTTGCTGGCGATCCGGATCACGCCCTCGTAGTCGCCGTCCGCGAGCCCCGTGGCGTTGAACCCGACGAGCAGCGTGTCGCACTCGCCCGCCGGGGTGACGCCCGAGGCCGGGCTGACGGTGAGCCAGCCGGGCTGGTTGCTGAACCGGATCCGCAGCGCGTCCTTCACGTACGCGGCGTTGTAGACCACCTGCAGCCCCACGTCCTTCGTGGCGTTCTGGATGCCGATGGTGGCCTCGTTGAGCCGCGTCCCCTGCATGTCCAGGTACTGGAAGTCGATGGTCCCGCTCGGGTAGAGCAGGATCTGGAAGGTGTACGGACCGCCGCCCGTGCCGAGGCGCGGCACCGCCACGTACGAGATGATGAACTTCGTCCCGTCGTAGTGGTAGTACGCGTCACCGGCGCTCGAGAAGGTCAGGTCGTCCCAGAACGGGGCGAGGAGGTTCTCGGGTGCCGAGCTGCTGGGCAGCGGGTAGTTCGTGTACATCGCCGAGTAGTCGTAGGTGAAGCTGATCCAGCCGTTCGTCGACGCGTAGAACGAGTCGTACGTGTTCCCGTAGTACGTGAACGGGAACGGCAGCGCGAACGGGCCGCGTACCTGGTCGTCCCCGTCGAACGGGATCGGCGTTCCGACGGCGACGATCTCCTCCCAGTGGAAGGGCACCCCGAGCGGGTCGTCGCTGTCGGCCCAGCGGTAGCCGAAGGCGTCCGGTCCGCCGCTGGCCTCGATGGTGGGCTGACCCGGCGTGCCCGCCTGGTCCTTCCCGGTCTCCGTCATCTCCAGGTTCACCGCCCCCGGCAGACGGCTGAGGGCCTCGGCGGTCCAGTTCAGGTCGCTGCCGCCCGTGTTGCAGATGACCAGCTGCTTCACGGTGCTGAGCGCCGTCGGTCCGAGCGTCGTGGCCAGCGCCGCCCGCAGCGAGGCCGGATCCACGCCGATCTCCGGCGGGATGAGGCCGACGCCGGTGAGCGGCACGGCGAACTCGGGCGAGTCGGGGTCGTTCGAGGCGAGCACCAGGCTCCCCGTGCACGGGTCGCAGGCGCCGCCGGGCGCGAAGCGCACCGTGAGGGTGACCACGCCCCGGCTCCCCAGCTCGATGGGGAAGGTGGCGCCCACCAGGCCGAAGTTCGGGTCGGCGATCGTGCCGCCGGTGATCGTCAGCACGTCGCTGCCGACGTTGCGCACCTGCACCGTCAGGTCGCGGCTCAGGCCGACGTACTGCCAGCCGAAGTCGAGGCTGGCCGGCACCGCGGCGATGTCCGGGGTGCCGATGGCCGTGAGCGTCGTCGGCACGGTGACGACGGCCTCGTCCGGGTCGTTGCTCTGGATCCGGACCGCGCCCTCGTACGTGCCGCCGAACATGCCGG
>JAXDBZ010000047.1:0-18227 GCA_034678345.1 Candidatus Eiseniibacteriota bacterium | reverse complement strand
TACGGGTCCCCGTCGCCGAGCGCGCGGGTGAGGACCGGCAGGCACTCGCCGCAGGTCGAGTCGGCGATGAGGCTCAGGGCGCGCACGGCGTTCACCGCCACGCCCGCGTCGGAGTCCCCGACCTTCTGCAGCACGTAGGCCGTGCCCTCCGGCGACTTCTGGCGGCCCAGCGTGCGCACCGCGTGGGCGCGGACCAGCGGGTCGTCGTCGTCCACGTGCATGGCCGTGAGCAGCACGATCCGTTCGGGGGCGACGATCCGCTCGAGCGCGTAGAGCGAGCGCCAGCGCACGCCGGCGTCGGCGTCGTCGAGCGCGCGCAGCAGCGGCTCGAGCGCGGTGGAATCGGCCAGCCGCCACAGCGCCAGCGCCGCCGCGCCGCGCAGGACCGGGTCGGCGTGGCCGAGGTGGCGGGCGACGAAGGCCGTGGCGGCCCGGTCGCCCAGCTTGCCCAGCGCCTCCAGCGCCAGCTCGGCGGTGACCGGGTCGGCCGAGCCCGCCAGCCCCTCGACCGCCGCGCGCGCCTCGGCCGCGCGGCCGGGGCCGGTCGCGCCCACCGGCGCGGGCGGGTTCGCGAGCCCGATCTGGCCCAGCGCGAAGATCGCCTCGCGCCGCACCTCGAGATCCCCGTCGGCGAGCAGCGGCAGCAGCAGCGCCGTGCCGAGCGTGTCCTGCAGACGCCCCACCGCCAGCGCCGCGCGCCGGCGTAGGCCCGCGTCGGGCTCGGCCAGCGCGAAGGCCAGCACGGCGTCCACCGGCGCGCGCGCGTCCTCGGCCTTGACGACGTGCTGCCAGGCGGTGAGATCGACCTCGGGGATGGTGTCGGGGGGGGCCGCCGCCGACGCCGGCGCGGCGCCGAACAGCAGCGCCAGCGCGGCGAGGGCGAGCCTACTGGACCGTCGTGTCGTCGGCGCGGCGGGGCTTGCGCAGCCTGACCAGCCGCCCGTCGTGGGCCGAGGTGCCCGCGGAGCCGTGGGCCACCAGCTTGTAGAAGTAGACGCCGTTCGCAAGCTTCTGTCCCTCCGCGTCCCTGCCGTCCCAGGGGATCTCGTGGTGGCCCGGCGGCAGACCGTCGAGCCGGGCTTCGTAGATGCGCCGCCCGCTGCCGGTGAACACCCGCAGCAGCACGTCGGCGGGCGCGTCGCCGGTCAGCGTGAAGACGAAGCGCGTGCCCGCGTCGTCGAAGGGGTTGGGGAAGGCCAGCGCGTCGGCGAGCGCGAAGCGGCTCTCGACGCGGAACGGGCTCTCGAGCGCCAGCCCGCCGGGCGCGCGCAGCCGCACGACGTGCTCCCCGCCCGCGTAGGGCGCGTGCTCCCAGGCCAGCAGGTACTGCCGGCCGGTGGTGTCGCCGCGGGCCAGCGCCCAGGTGAAGGCCTGGACGGCGTCGTCCACCTCCAGCCCGAGGCTGTCGGGGTCCACCGTGCCCGGCGAGAGCACGAGCAGGGCGAGGGCGGCGTCGGGCGCCACCACGTCGCCGGCCTGCACCGGCACGCCGCCGGCGAAGAGCTGGGTCTGGAAGCGGAACACGACGTCGAAGTCCGAGCGCACGCCGTAGCGGTCGGTGAGCTGGATCGTGTAGGTCTCCTGCCCCGAGGCCAGCGTGGTCGTGTGGCTCAGGTGGTAGCGGCGTCCGCCCCGGCCGGAGGCCGAGGTATCGGGGAAGGCGGGCGAGAGCGTGTAGAGCGCCGGGTCCAGCTCGATCGTGCCGGAGGCGTTCGTGCGGAAGACGCGGATCGTGTCGATGGCCACGTTCGAGGCCAGATCGGCCTCGATGTCGAGCGCGTCGCCGCCGCTCGCCAGCCGCACCGGCTCGCCGTCGGTGACCGGCTGTCCGTTCACCGTCACCGTGATCGCCGCCGGGCCGATCCACAGCCGCGTCGCCGGGTCGCCGAGCAGGTTGTAGGTGAGGCTGACGCCGCGCTCCGTGCTCGAGAAGCGCACGGTGGGCAGGTAGTTGAGCAGCGTGAGGGCGATGGCCTCGCCCAGCACGACCCGCGCGCCGCGATCGGTGACGCCGCGGCCCATCTCGTCGTCGTGCGGCGGGTTCAGGAAGAGCGAGCGGGCCAGCTCGACGTTCAGGTGGTAGGTGCCGCTCGAGGGGACGATCTCGTAGCCGCTCGAGGCGTACGAGGCGACGGCCCCGCGTCCGGCCAGCGTGACCATGTCCTCGCCCAGCGAGGGCCCGGTCGAGGCCGTGCCCTCCTGCGGCAGCCCGAAGGCGTTCGCGTGGCAGGAGAAGGCCGAGAAGAAGAAGGGCCGGCCGTCGTTCAGGAAGTTCTCGTAGTCGTGGCGGAAGGAGTTCTGGTTGCGGTAGAAGCCCTCGTGCGACAGCACGTAGGCGTTGGCGTGCCCCTGGTAGTTCCACCACAGCACGCCGTCGTTCAGCTCGCGGAAGAGCACCGGATCGAGGTTGGCGAGCAGCAGGGCCTCGGCCCGCGTCGTGCCGGTGGGGCTGCCGACGCGGCAGGTGTCGCCGGTCCCGTCCACCTCGTAGAGCGCCGGGTCGGTCAGGTAGGAGCGCAGGTCCATCACCCCGGGCGCCGGGGCCACGAGGCCGGTCGAGTCGGCGACCACGCGCCGCACCGCCTCGTTGAGCTGGCGGAAGACGATCTCGTAGGCGTGATGGCAGTACGAGGACGAGGTCGAGCCGCCCCCGAACGTGGTGAGGCTCGAGTAGCAGTCGTCGGCCAGCAGCAGCATGCGGCGCCGCCAGGTGGCGTCCTCGCCCAGCGACTCGTAGGCGGCGAGCTTGGCCACCATGCCGTTGGCCTGCTCGAGCGAGTTCACCGGCAGCCGGCCGACGTAGAGGTCCGGCTCGATGAGGGACTGGTACCAGCAACTGCCGTCCGTGTCCTCGAGGCAGCTGCCGTACCACGGATCGGCGGCGATCATCTCCAGGCCGAGCGTGCCGGCGGAGACCGGGCCGGGGATGAGCGGGACCGGCACCCAGTCGCGGCTCGAGCCGTTGAAGATGCCGCGCCCGTCCTCGTTGCCGTCGCCGAACAGGATCACGAACCGCGTGTCCCAGCCGCTCCCGCCGTTGGCCCACTGCAGGAAGCGCCGGATCGCGTACTTGGACTTGCGGCCGCCGTTGAACTCGTCGTTCACGGATTCCAGCGCCGCCACCAGCGTGTCCAGCCCCTGCGCGGCACGCAGCGCGGCCAGCGCCGAGGCCGCGGGCAGGAACGCCTCGGGGGCGATGACCACCCAGTCGCGTGGTCCGGCGAACCCGGCCAGGCCGCGGCGCGTCACCGCCGTGTAGCGGGACGCCGGCAGGGTCCGGGGCCGCTCGAAGACGACGTAGCGCCGCGGCGTGGCGCCGGTCGAGTCCTGGAAGTCCACCGCGTACTCGCCGCCGCCGGCGCGGATGGAATCGGCGGCCAGCCGCACCGGGTTCACGATGTCGGTCACGTCGTAGACGCGGATGGCGGGCGAGGCGAAGCCGCCGGCGCGCACCTGGAAGAGCCCGGTGGCGTCGCCGCTGCCAGCGTCGAGGTAGCCGTCGAGCGCCCGGAAGGCGCGCCAGTAGGTGGCCTCGTACCAGTTCAGGCCCACGTTGGCGGCCGGCGTGGTGGCCGGATCGGGCGCCGAGGTGCTGCCCTTGCCCCACAGCGCCAGGCGGTTCGTCAGCCCCTCGCTGAAGGCGCCGCCCGGCAGCGTCACGGCCGGCGTCCGCAGGGTGCGGTCGTACCACACGAGCGAGTCCACCACCGTGCTGACGCGGCCGACGCCGTTGCGCACCTGCGCGAACATGACGTGCGCGTTCGAGTTCGTGCCCTGGAGCAGCAGGCGGAAGACCACGCTGCGCGCGGTGTCGAGGTGGTTGGCCTCGAAGCGGAAGCTGTCGGGACGCGCGTAGTAGGTGGAGAAGCTCGTCCACAGGAACCGCTCGATGTAGGTGGTGTCGGGCGCCGGCGGGAACCCGAAGTAGCGGAAGTTCCGCTCCCAGCGCCGCGTGACCGGGTACGAGGCCAGCGGCACGAGGCCGGTGGCGTCGCGCCAGCCCGGCCGCGTCGCGACGCGGCGGCCGGCGCCGCCGGCGAGCCGCGTGGCGAAGACCACCTCGGCGTCGCCCCACTCCCGCTGCGCCATCGAGGTCACGCCCGAGCGCTCGACCCAGTTGGGCACGAAGGCGATCACGGCGTCGCCGGCGCCGAAGAGGCCGTCGTGGTCGGCGTCGTCCACCTCGATGGCCAGCTCGATGGTGACGTAGGGCGGGTCCTCCTGCCCGACGAACTCGTGGCGGTGCAGGCTCACCTCGCCCACCGGCACTCCCGCCGGGTAGCCGCGCGCCGCCAGCTCCTCGTAGGGGAACGCGTACACGCCGGTCGTGTCCACCCGGATGCGCACCTCGGGCTCGTCCTCGTCGAAGGCGGCCGTCGCGCGCACCGCCTCGGGCAGGGCGGCACGGTCGAGTCGCAGGCGCCCCGCAGCCGCGGCGCCGCGCGGCGCGCGCCAGCGGCGCCCCTGCTCGTAGTTCGCGAGCGCGTTGCGGAAGACCGGCTCCCAGTGGGAGTCCGCGGCCGGGGCCACCGCCGCGGCGGCGGCGCGCGCCCCGGTGAAGTCCACGCGCACGAGCATCGCCCGGCGCAGCCACAGCCGGCCCGTGGCCTCGTCGTAGCGGAAGGGCCGCACCTGCACCGCCACCATGCGCTGCCCGCGCACGGTCACCGGTTCGCCCAGCTCCACCGCCGCCGCCGGCCAGGGGCCGTCCAGCACCGGCTCCACCGGCTCGAGGGCGGGCACGAGCCCCAGCTCGTCGCCCCCGTCGCGCATCACGTGCCGGCCGCCCAGGCGCAGGCGCACGCCCTCGCGCAACTCCTCCGCGCCGGTCTCGAGCAGGCGCGCCGTCGCCCCCGCCCCCGGCGGCAGCGCCACCAGCGTCTGGGCGTAGGGCAGGTGCGCGCGGCCCGGCAGGCTCGTGACCTGGAAGCCCGGCACGCCCAGCTCCACCCTGCCGTCGGCGCCGGGGCCGGAGAGGGTGTAGGCGGGCAGGCTCAGCCGCAGCGTGAGTCCGTCGGCGTCGGTGGCCACGACCTGGAGGCTCTGGGCGGCCGCGGAGCCGACCAGGAGCACGAGCGCCAGCGGCGCGGCGAGGACGGCGGTCAACGGGCGGTTTCGCATGAAGGGTCGAGTGTAGGGATGCCTCTCCGCAGGGGTCAAGCGTGCCGCGGCCTCGTGGCTGGCGGCGGGCGGATCGTCCGGTCTAGACTGCCGGCCTGCCGCGAAACCCAGGAGGTCACGTGACGCGCCCCGCCCCGTCGAGACTCGTGCCCCCGGTCCTCGGGGGGATGCTGCTGCTGTCCCTGGGCCTGCCGGCCGCGCTCCCGGCCGCCCCGGCCGAAGGGCCCCGCTCCGTGCCCGGAGGACCGACGTGCGCGGCACCGCTGCCGCCGAGTGTCCCGCCCACCACCGACACCGTGCTGGCCGTGGTACACGGGGGACCCGCTGGAGCCCCGCCGCGGACGGTCGGCTGGAGGCAGTTCGTCCGTTCCTGGCGCCAGTTGAGGCCGCCCGTGCGCCCCGACTCGCTTACCCCGGCCGGGGCACGCCGGTTTCTCGATCTGCTCGTCGGCAAGGAGGCCCTCGGCATCATGGCGGAGGCCCAGCCCGAGCCCTGGACGGCCCGCGACCAGTCCGGCTACGACGCCCTGCGCGACCAGCTCGTCATCGGGGCCGCTCTGGACTCGGCCCTGGCGGCCACGCGCGCGGCGCTGGGCCCGGCCGCCGACAGCCTCGACCGGCAGGCGCTGGGCATCGCCGCCCGGGACCGTGCCCGGGAGCGCCTCGAGCTGGCCTGGGACGATTCGCTGACTGCCCGTCTCGCCGCCGCCTTCGCGGCCCTGCCGCGGCCGACGGCCGACTCCTCCGCCGCGGCGCAGGTGCGCATGCTGGCCGCCATGCCGGCGGTGGCACCGGCCGACACCGGACGGGTGGTGGCGCGCTCGCGCGTCGGCGACGTGCGCGTGGCCGACCTGCTGGCCGCGTGGGGGCGGCTGAGCCCCGTGTACCGGCCGCGCATCGAACGGGACGACGACGTGCGCGCCATGGTGCTGAACGCGCTGTTCGAGCGCCTGCTGCGCCGCGACGCGGCAGCCCGCGGCATCGAGGGCTGGCCGGCGGTGACGGCCCGGCTGGGGGCCGAGCGCGAGCGCATCGCCGTCTCGCACCTGGTGAGCCGCGAGGCCTACGGGCGCGTGCCCACCGACTCGCTCACCCTGCTGCGCTTCTACCGCGAGCACGAGCAGGACTGGATGCTGCCCACGCGCGTCCGCTGCCTGGTGCTCGTGCTGGCGAGCCGCGCCGAGGCCGACGAGATGGCCGTGCGTCTGCGCGACGCGGCGGCGGCCGAGAGCCTCGCCGTCCTCGCGCGCCGCGCCGGCAGCCAGTGGCTGCGGGACGTGCGTGCCGACCGGGACAGCGCGCGCTTCGCCCGCGTCCTGGCGGCGGGCACCGGCACGGTCTTGGGACCGGACGAGACGGCGGGGGGCTGGGAGGTGACCCGCGTCCTGGCCGTGCTGCCGGGGCAGCTGCAGCCGTTCGAGGAGTGCCGCAACCAGGTGCTGGAGCGCTGGTTCACCGAGGAGGGCGAGCGGCGCATGCAGGCGCTGCTCGAGCGCGCCCGCGCCGCGGCCCGCGTCGAGGTGCGCACGAAGGCGCTCGATCGGCTGGTCGCCGACCCGCCCCCGGAGCTGCTGCACTAGCGGGCACGCGGCCGCCCGCGGAGCGAAGACGACGCCCGGTAGCCGAGCGCATGGTGCCTCTGATCGGCGGGTGGACCACGCAAGCTCCGCCGGAACACGGAGGCCGCGACGGAGCCCGGGACCATCCGCGGGCTCCGGCCGGGGTTGCGCCCGGCGCGGCAGAAGAGGCCACGAGCGCGCGGGCGGCGCCGTGCAGGCCCCGGCTCGCTGCGTGTATGATTCCCCGCACCCCCGGAACCCGGTGCGTCCCCGATCGGCCGCCGGCCGCATCCACCCCAGCCAGGCCCAGATCATGCCCGAACCCCTGCAGACTCGAAGGCCCTCCGGCGTGGCGGCGCTCCTGCGCGGACGCCCCCTCGCGGTCGTCATCATCCTCGCGGTCGCGGTGGCCGCCCTGCTCGCCCTCCGGGCGGGCGGCGGCCGGCGGCGGCCGCGGCCACTGCGCGTGGCCGTCGCCGTAGCCCCGGTCGAGCGGCGGGCCATGCCGCTCGAGATCGTCGCCACCGGGACCGTCGAGCCCGTCCAGTCGGCCGGCGTGGGCGCGCAGGTCGGCGGGGTGCTCCGGCGCATCGCTTTCCGCGAGGGGCAGGACGTCGCGGCCGGCCAGGTGCTGTTCGAGCTGGACCCGCGTCCCTTCCGCGCGGCGCTCGAGGAGGCCCAGGGCGAGCTCGAGCGCAACCTGGCGCTGTGGCGCACCGCGCGCCTCGAGGCCGAGCGGGCCGACCGGCTGCTGGCCGAGAGCCTCATCTCCCCCGCCGAGCACGACCAGGCCATCGCCGCCGCCGAGGCCGTGCACGCCGCGGTGCGGGCCGACTCGGGCACGGTGGCGAAGGCCCGCCTCGACCTCGAGTTCGCCAGCGTGCGCGCGCCCATCGCCGGCCGGACCGGCGCCGTCGAGGTGCACGTCGGCGACCTCGTGCGCGCCTCGGCCGCCGAGCCGCTGGTGACCATCAACCAGGTGCGGCCCATCCGCGCGCGATTCACCGTGGCGCAGGACCGCATCCCGCTGGTGCAGCGCTACCGCGCCGGCGCGCCCCGGGTCGTGGCCCGCGTGCCCGGCGACTCGACCGCCGTCGCGGGCCGCCTCGCCTTCGTGGACAACGCCGTGGACCCGACGACCGGGACGCTGCTGCTCAAGGGCGAGTTCCCCAACGCCGACGGGCACCTGTGGCCCGGCCAGTTCGTCGAGTTGCGCCTGGTGCTCACCGTCGAGCCCGACGCCCTCGTCGTGCCGGCCGCCGCCGTGGTCACCGGCCAGCAGGGCACCTACGTCTACGTGCTCGCCGCCGACTCGACCGCCGCGCCGCGCCCGGTGGCGGTGGCCCGCGCCGACGAGGTCCACGCCGTCATCGCCGCGGGGCTCAAGCCGGGCGAGACGGTGGTGACCGACGGCCAGTTCCGCATCGCCCCGGGCGCGAAGGTGCTGGTGCGCGGCGCCGGGCAGGGCGCGCGCCCGTGAACTTCTCCGCCCTCTTCATCCAGCGGCCGGTCGCGACCACGCTGATCATGATCGGCATCCTCTGCTTCGGGGCCATCGGCTACACGCTGCTGCCGGTGAGCGACATCCCGAACGTGGACTACCCGACCATCTCGGTGAACGCCAGCCTGCCCGGGGCCTCGCCCGAGACGATGGCCGCGGCGGTGGCCACGCCGCTCGAGAAGCAGTTCTCGACCATCCCCGGCGTGGACGTGATGACCTCGTCGTCCTCGCAGGGCAGCACCTCGATCACCCTGCAGTTCACCCTCGACCGCGACATCGACGCCGCGGCGCAGGACGTGAACGCCGCCATCGCCCAGGTGCAGCGTCGCCTGCCCACCGGCATCAATCCGCCCTCCTACCAGAAGGTGAACCCGGCGGACTCGCCCATCCTGTTCATGACGATGACCTCGAAGCTCATGCCGCTGTCCGCCCTGAACGAGTACGCGGAGAGCTTCCTCGCCCAGCGGCTCTCGATGGTGCGGGGCGTGGCGCAGGTGTCGGTGTGGGGCGCGCAGAAGCGCGCGGTGCGCGTGCGGCTCGACCCGCACGCCCTGACCTCGCTGGGCATCGACATCGAGTCCGTCTCGAGCGCCATCGCCGGCGGCAACGTCAGCATGCCCACCGGCATCCTCTGGGGGCCGGACCGCACGCTCACCGTGCAGGCCAACGGCCAGCTGCAGACCGCGGCCGAGTTCGGCGCGCTCATCGTCGCCTGGCGCGACGGCCGGGCCGTGCGGCTGCGCGACCTCGGCGCGGTGGTGGAGGACGTGCAGAACACGCGCGTGGCCGCCTGGCTCTCGGGGCAGCGCGCCATCATGCTGGCGATCCAGCGCCAGCCCGGCACGAACACCGTCCAGGTCACGCACGACGTCCGGGCCCTCATCGAGCGCCTGCGCCCGCAGCTGCCCGCGTCGGTGGACCTGCACGTCCTCTACGACCGCTCGGAGTCCATCCGGCACTCGGTCCGGGACGTGCAGTTCACCCTGCTGCTCACGCTGCTGCTGGTCGTGCTCGTCATCTTCCTCTTCCTGCGCAACCTGCCCGCCACCATCATCCCCAGCCTGGCGCTGCCGCTCTCCGTGGTCGGCACCTTCGCGGTGATGCAGCGGTTCGGCTTCAGCCTCGACAACCTCTCGCTCATGGCCCTGACGCTGTCGGTCGGCTTCGTCGTGGACGACGCCATCGTCATGCTCGAGAACATCCACCGCCACATGGAGCAGGGGAAGCCGCCGCTGCAGGCCGCGCTCGACGGCTCGCGCGAGATCGGCTTCACCATCGTCTCGATGACCCTCTCGCTGGTGGCCGTCTTCATCCCGGTGCTGCTCATGGGCGGCCTGCTGGGCCGGCTCTTCCACGAGTTCGCCGTGGTGATCAGCGCCGCCATCCTGGTCTCGGGCTTCGTCTCGCTCACGCTGACCCCCATGCTCTGCAGCCGCTTCCTGCGGCCCGAGCACGCGGTCCGGCACGGCCGCGCCTACGCCGCCATCGAGGGCGGCTACCTGGCCATGCTGCGCCTCTACGAGCGCACCCTGGCCTGGGTCATGGACCGCCGCGGCCTGACGATGTGGGCCTCGCTGGCGCTGCTGCTCGCCACGGTCGTGCTGTTCCAGATCACGCCCAAGGGCTTCATCCCCAGCGAGGACATCGGGCTCGTCAACGGCACGATCGAGGCGGCCGAGGGCACCTCGTTCGAGGCCATGGTGCGCCACGCGCAGCAGGCGGCGGCGATCGTCGCCGCCGATCCCAACGTGCAGGAGCTGCAGTACAACGCCGGCGGCGGGGGCGGCAGCTCGAACACCGGGCGCATGTTCATCCGGCTCAAGCCGCGCTCCGAGCGCGAGCTGTCGGCCGACGAGGTGATCCGCGCGCTGCAGCCGAAGCTGGCGCGCCTGCCCGGCGTCCGCGCCTTCCTCGTCAACCCGCCGGTCATCAACGTCGGCGGACGCATGGCGCGGAGCCAGTACCAGTTCACCCTGCAGAGCACGGACATCCCGACGCTCTACCAGGGCGCCACCGACCTGCTCGACCGGCTCGCGGACGCGCCCGAGCTGCAGGACGTCACCAGCGACCTGCAGATCAAGAACCCGCAGGTCATGGTCGAGATCGACCGCGAGCGCGCCGCGGCCATGGGGGTGACCGCCTACCAGATCGAGCGGACGCTGCTCTACGCCTACGGCTCGAGCCAGGTCTCGACCATCCTCACCGCCAACGACCAGTACTGGGTCATCCTCGAGCTGCTGCCCCGGTACCAGCGCGACGCCTCGGCGCTCGGCTTGCTCACCGTGCGCTCCTCGCGCGGCCAGCAAGTGCCGCTCGGCGCGGTGGCGAAGCTCAGCACCGGGGTCGGACCGCTCACCGTGAACCACCAGGGCCAGATCCCCGCCGTCACCCTCTCCTTCAACCTGCGGCCCGGCGTCTCGCTGGGCGAGGGCACCGCCGTGGTGCAGCGCCTCGCGCGCGACGTGCTCCCCTCCACCATCTCGACCGGCTTCTTCGGCACCGCGCAGGTGTTCCAGTCGAGCCAGCAGGGGCTGCTGGCGCTGCTCGTCCTCGCCATCCTCGTCATCTACCTCGTGCTCGGCGTCCTCTACGAGAGCTTCATCCACCCGCTCACCATCCTGTCCGGGCTCCCGTTCGCCGCCTTCGGCGCGCTGCTCACGCTGCTCATCTTCCGCACCGAGCTGACCATCTACGCCTACGTCGGCATCATCCTGCTCGTCGGGCTGGTGAAGAAGAACGCCATCATGATGATCGACTTCGCGCTCGACGCCGAGCGCAACGAGGGCAAGCCGGCGCGCGAGGCCATTGTGCAGGCGTGCCACGTGCGCTTCCGCCCCATCATGATGACGACCTTCGCCGCGCTCATGGGCACGCTGCCCATCGCCATCGGCTTCGGCGCCGGCGCCGAGGCGCGCCGTCCGCTCGGCCTGGCGGTGGTGGGCGGGCTGGCCTTCTCGCAGATCGTCACCCTCTACGTCACCCCGGTCATCTACACCTACCTCGACGCGTTCCAGCACCGGCTGCGCGGCCGGCGCGGCTGAGGAGCGGCCGGCGGCGTGCGCGATGCGCGCCGCCGGCGCCGGCGATGTCCCGGCCGCGTCAAGTCCGCCGCCCGCGGCTTGCGGTCCGCGAACAAGCCGGGCTAGACTTTTCCGCGCCGTTCCGCTTCCGGCTGACGTCCCCCGCCTCCCCCTGGAGATCGCGATGAATCCTCGCTCCTTCGCCGCCCTTGGTCTGCTGCTGCTCCTCGCCGCCGGGGCCCACGCCGCGCCGGCGCCCCCCCCGGCCGCACCGACGCAGGCGTTGCGACCGGACGGCACGCCCGACACCGCCCGGTACCTGCCGGGCGACGCGATCCTGGGGCGCATTGACGACCGCGTCTTCCGCGCCGACGAGTTCGTCGAGCGGTGGTTCGCCTCCTACCTGCTGGATCGTCCCCAGCCCGACAGCGCCGGGCGCCACCAGTTCCTGAACAGCATGGTGAACAAGGAGGTGCTGGCCGCGCTCGCCCGCGAGGTGAACCGCCCGCTGTCGTTCGAGGACCGGGCGGCCCTGCGCGAGACGCGCCAGCGGCTCCTCTCCAACGCCACCTTCGCCCGCCTCATCTCCGACTCGGTGCGCTACACGGGCGAGGAGGTGCAGCACCTCCACGAGCAGAGCCAGTACCGGCTCCACCTGCAGCGCATTGTCACCGGCGACCCCGCCACGGCCGAGCGGGCCTGGGCCGACGTGATGGGGAAGCGCCTTGGCTGGCCGGAGGCCGTGCGGCGCTACTCGAAGGAGCCGAAGGACGACGGCGACATGGGCTGGGTGCGGCGGGACAGCCTTGGCGCCGCGGCTGCGCTCGAGATCTTCGACCTGCCCGACGGCGGCGTCTCGAGCGTCTTCCACGGCCGCGACGGCTGGTGGTTCGTGCGCGTCCTCGGGCGCCGCGACGACCCACGACCCTACGTCCAGCAGATCGCCCGCCTGTTCGCCCGGGAGGTCCTCTCCGTGAAGCTCGCCCGGCGCACCGAACAGGTCCGCGACCGGGTGCGGCGGCGCATCGGCATGAGCTACGACAGCACGAACATCGCCTGGGCCGCCTCCCTGTTCGCCGAGACGGAGGCGAAGGCCGCCGCCCCCACCTCGTCCCGCGAGGTGGTGATCGACCTCAGCGGCGCGGTCCCCGAGTTCCACGACGCCGACACCTCGCGCGTGCTGGCCCGCTGGCGGGACGGCAGCTTCAGCCTGGGTTCCTTCCTGGCCTTCTATAACGCCACCCCCGTCGGCGCGCGGGACAAGATCGGCAGCTTCACGGCTTTCCGCGGAACGCTCGACCGCTTCGTCCTCGAGCCCTTCATGGCCCAGCTGGCCACGGAGTACGGCCTCGAACGCGACTCGATCGTCGTGACCGGCATGGCGAAGAAGGAGGAGCAGATCCGCGTCGAGCACCTGTTCGCCGACTCGATCGAGGCGCGGCTCTGGGTCTCGCCGGAGGAACGGCAGAAGTACTACGAGGATCACCTGCCGGACTTCTTCGGTCTGCAGAGCGTGACCTACGCGGCCTTCGCGCGCGCGAGCCGGGCCGGGGCCGACTCGCTGGCCGACCGCCTGCGCGCCGGGGAGCGCGCGGCCGACGTACTGCGCGCCGACTCCCTCGTCGGCCACCCCTTCGGCTCGATCAAGACGGAGGGCGAGCGGGACGGCGGCGATCTCCACGGCCTGGTCTTCAACGAGATGCGCGAGGGCGACGTCCGCATCCTCGGCCCCGACAAGGAGGGCGTGTACCTCGTCCTGCAGAAGCTGATCCACGACCCCGGCCACCAGCTCGGCCTCGAGGAGGTCATGACCGTGGTGGACGAGTCGGTCCAGAACCTCAAGGCCGAGCGGCTGCTGCGGGAGCTCATCGCCCGCCATCGCGACCGGCACCGCATCGAGCTGTACCCGGAGTTGCTCATGCGCGTCCGCCTGGAGGATCCGATGCAGTGAGCGCGACCGTGCGACCGCGAAGGGGCGGCACCCGCATGGGAGGCGCCCCCGCGGTCGCCTGGCCCCCCCGGATCACCGCCGGGGCGTGTCGGCCGGTGCTGCGGGCCGGGGTGACTCCGCAGGTGGAACGGCCGCCCGCGTGGTGGGCCGCCACGTGCCGACCCGGCCCGCGCGGCGCCAGGATTCGCAGACGCTCCCATCCGGCGAGTTCACCGAGGCGAACCGCCCCTCCCCCTTGCGGACGACGATGTCGGGCCCGCCGCCGGTGTAGCCGCCCTCCCACCACTCGATGCACACCGGCTGCCGCGAGCCCCCCAGCCAGCAGCGCGTCTGTCGCAGGAGCAGCCGCCCGAGGCAGTAGTTCGTGCGGCCCGAGACAGGAGCGGCATCCTCCGGTCTGACGGCGTAGACGACTACGATCTCGCCGTGCCCGGGGTCGAACTCGTAGGCGATCCCGCCCATGCCCGAATGCACCCAGGGACGGGCGCACGGGAAGGTGTCGTCCGGGTCCATCTGCGCCAGCAGTCCGCCCCGGTTGGCGCCGCCCGCGCCGAAGCCCCAGAAGGAGCCGAGCGAATCGCCGGGCAGCGGGCGGATGGAGAGCCGCGCGTACATACCGTAGAGCCGAGGGAGGTCGCGGCCGGTCTCGATGGACAGGTAGAGCGTGTCCACGCGGCTCGTGTCGGCGCAGGAGAGCGCGATGTCCCGCCGCGCTCCCGGCATGCCCCAGGGCGCCCCCCACGACAGGTGGAGCGCCGACTCGCCCACCGAATCCCCGCGCGTGCTGTCGTAGGGCATGCCGGTGGGGACGATCCCGGCAGGCTCGGCGCCGGCACCCGGCGGCCCGCCGAGCCCCGGCAAGGCCAGCGCCACGAGCAGCAGCGCAACCCATCCGCATCGCGCCCGCTCGAGGCCAGGACGCCCCACGCCGCTCATCGGTACAGCCCCTTGAGCTGCCCCCAGGTCACCGCCCGCACGGGCACGGCGGCGCAGCTCGCGCCCGAAGCGCCCTGCCAGGTGGCCCAGTTCGACGGGTCGAGCCCGGGCACGCTCAGCTCGACGTCGCCCCCGACGGCCCCCGGTTGCCGGCGGATCCGCATGCCGTTGAACACCAGGCAGGCGGCCCCGGCGCATCCGGCACAGCTCGTGGTGAGTCCGTGCCCGAGGATGAGCCGGGCGGCGTAGTAGGTGCTGTCGGGCGAGAGCGAGGCGTAGCCCTCGTCGGGCAGCCACGCGGCGGCCACCTTGACGCGGGCCTGCGCCGCCCCGCCGCGCGGCTCGCCGACGTAGTAGCCCAGCACCCCGCCGTTCGCGCGGCCGAGGCTGAAGTCCGCGCACGCGGGGAAGGTACGGAAGTCGAAGCCCGCATCGAGCTGCCCGTAGCGGCAGCCGCCCACGGCGTACTGCCACCAGTCGGGCAGCGAGGCCTCGGCGTGCTGGATGTCCACGACGATCTCGAAGCCCAGCACGCTGTCCACGGCGGCGGCGACGCCGAAGGCGCAGAACAGCTCGCTCTGCCCCGTGTTCGAGTCGCAGGTCCAGCCGAGGTCGTGGCTCGCGCTCGCAGCCGACACGCAGTCGTTCCACGTGAGGAACAGCCCCTCGGCGCCGCCGGCGGCGGGGGCCACGGTCGCGAGGACCACGAGCAGGAGCGCGGCGGCGACGGATCGCGGGCGGATGCGCATGAGCGCGCATTCTAGCCGAGCGACGAGGGAGGCGGGAAGCGCGGCGACGGATGCGGCAGTCCGCCGTCCCGGCGCGGGGGTCGCGCCGGGAAAGCCGACGGGCGGCCGTCTCGCGACGGCCGCCCGCGGATCAGACCACTACGACACTACCGGTACAGGCTCTTGACCTGGCCCCAGGTCGTGTTGCGGGCCGGGACAGGCTGGCCGCAGGGGAGCGTCGAGTTCTGCCACGTCAGGCACTGGTTGCCCTCGGGATACGGCGCATAGGCCGTGTCCAGCGGACGGATGTCGCCACCGAAGCCCTCGACGCTGATCTTCGTCAGGCCCCAGATCGCCGGGACCGAGCAGCCCGGGCAGGTGCCCACGGTCCGCAAGCCCGAGATCCGGAACTGGACCGCGAAGTACTCGGTGTTGGCCGCGAGCGGGATCTCCGTGCCGGAGGCCCACACGCCGTTCAGGTGCATCCGGTTGCCGTCATAGGTGAAGATGCCCAGGCTGCCGAGGCCGCCGCCCTGCCACGGGTCGAGGCAGGGTTCGCCGGGGAGCACCGAGCCATCCGCCGACATCGTGAGGACCGTGCCGTTGCGGCAGTCCGCCGTGGTGGCGTCGCCCAGCTCCCACCAGTCGGGCACCACTGCGTCCTCAACCATGCCCTCCATGAACACGCCGACAGCCGCGAAGGTCGGCATGTCGGTGTCGAGCTTGAACGAGCAGGTCATGCGGATGTTGTTGTTCGAGTTCGTGCTGCAGGCCCACGTCAGGTTGTTGCTGGAACCGTCGTCGCCCCAACAGAAGTTCTTCCAGCTGATACCGACACCAGCCGCCATCGCGACCGAGGCCGTCAGGGCCAAGAGGAGCCCAGCAAAGAGAAGCACCTTCTTCATGATTCTCGCCTCCGATTCCACTGTAGGGGGGTCAGGGGGAACTACTCGTCACGGTTGCTTCCTGACTGCAGCCAGTCGGCCGATGCACCACCGCCTTTCTTCCCAGACTTCGGGGTCGTTTCTCAGATGTCGTCGAAAGACGTCCTAGCGAAAGCGCCTTACGGGCACAGCGTGCCGCAGGCCTGGGCCGAGGCGGTCGAAGCGAAGCGCTGGACCCAGAACGCGAGGTCGATGGCGCTGATGTTGCCGTCATGGTTGTAGTCGGAGCGACCCTTGTAGCCGATCGTGCCCAGCTTGCTGAAGTCGCCGACCCAGCCCGACAGGTCGATGGCGCTGACGCCGAGACCGCTGAGCGCACCGCTCTGGTCGAACACCGTCACCGTCGCCTGACCCAGGGTCACGACGCCGGCCGCGATGATCGTGGCACCGTTCGCGCCCGAGCCGGCCGCGACGCCGTTCGAGTTGATCGTCGCACCGGGGATGTTGAACGTGGCCAGACCGTTCACGTCGGTGATCGCCGACACCGAGTTGGCGCCGCAGTCCACCGTCAGGCCGGTGATGGTGTCGTAGATGTACAGATCGCTGGCGAACACGATCTCGACCGTCACGCCATTGACCGGGTTGCCACCAGCGTCATTCACCGTGACCGTGAACTGCCCGTACGGGTCGATCACGCCGCCGTTGCAGGCGACCAGGTCGATGTACGTCGGGACGATGCTCTGGGTGGGATCGGGGACCCCAGCCATAGCGACCGACGCCGCCAGGAGGCCGAGCACTGCGAGAAGCGTGGCCTTGCGAACCAAACCAGTCATCGTTGCACCTCCATAGATGGTTCACCCTGTTGCTAGGTACAGGCAAGGCTGGGTTGCGAGCAATCAGGTCTGGCTTGCAGGCCACCTCCTTTCGAACCCACGAGATGACGAGTTCGAGCTTCCAAGGGAAGTTATCTGCTGCGTTGGCAAGGTCTTCCAATAACGCTACAAGTCTAGGATTCCCGCCGACGCACTGTCAAGACCGTTTTTAGCCCTCGAACCTCGTACCCCGGCGCCACTTGCCATCGCCGGGGGTCCGCCCGCGGGCTTCTCCCCCGGCCCTGCCTGAGACTCCAAGCACCCCACTGGTGGGCGAAACAGGGCTCGAACCTGTGACCTCTTGCGTGTAAGGCAAGCGCTCTGCCAGCTGAGCTATTCGCCCGAACCGTTCTTTCGCCCACGGATGAGAAGGGATCCCGGGATGAGGACCACGTAGCCCAGCACCAGGAGGACCGGTGCGAGGGTCACGGACCCCTTCGAGAGGGCCACATAACCCACCGCCAGAACCACCGCTCCGAGGATCAGCAGGAGGTTGTTCCAGGCCCCCCAGCCGAACCCCAGATCCGCCTCCGGGACCCGCTTCTGCGTGCGCTGGCGGGTCTGCTTCGCTACTGCCATCCTGGAGCCTCCTCACCCCGGCGGAGCACGAACGCCGATGCCTCGGACCGAGCGGTCGGTCCGGGATCATCGGCGTTTGCCGGAGCCTGAGAGGCCCGGGGCACCGACGGTCCCAGCGAAGACCGCTTTTCGTGCCGCCGCCTCTTCGTGGGGCGCAACGGGTATTACCCGGGGCCCGGGGGCGGCGGTTCCGAATATTCTCAGGCTCGCGGCAGGCCGCGCAAGCCGCGGCCGGACCGCCTCCCCGGGCCGGTCGCGGGCCACGGGAGACACCCCCGCTCGCGGCCCCGCAGGGCTCCAGGGACGCCCGCTGGGGGCCTGACGACATCCCGGATGACTTCCACCCCTCGGCCCACGGCGGCACGGCAGGGTCGGGCGTTCAGACCTCCGGCTTGCCTCCCTGCACAGGGTTCAGACTGCCGGAGCGAAGACCCTCGAGGTCAATGGTTATGTAACGATATCCCAATGCTTTGAGACCATGCACGACTCGTTCCCTGACATCGGGAGCCGCCAGCCGAGGCACTTCCGCCAGCGCGACCTCGATGCGGGCGGTCTCCCCGTGGTGGCGGACGCGCAGCTCCTCGAATCCCAGGGAGCGCAGCACAGCCTCTGCCGCCCCCACCCTCTCCAGCAGGCCCGGCGTGATCTCGGTCCCGTAGGGGATCCTCGAGGCGAGGCACGGAGAGGCCGGCTTGGCGGCGCTCGCCAGGCCGTAGTGGGCGGCCGCCGCCCGCACGTCCTCCTTGCGGAACCCCAGCTCGGCCAGGGGCGAGCGGACGCCGTGCTCGGCGGCCGCCCGCCGTCCCGGCCGGAACTCGGCGAGGTCCTCGACGATGGTGCCGTCCAGCACCACCGCGCCCTCGCGCGCCGCCAGCTCGCCGAGGCGGGCGAACAGCGCGCCGCGGCAGTGGTAGCAGCGGTCCACCGGGTTGGCGCGGAAGCGCGGGTCGGCGAGTTCCCCGGTGGCCACCGTCTCGAGCCGCGCGCCGAAGGCGGCGGCCTGCGCCCGCGCCTGCTCGTACTCGGCCCCGGCGCAGGTGTCCGAGCGCCCGACGACGCCCAGCGCGCGCGGGCCC
>JAXDBZ010000046.1:0-12887 GCA_034678345.1 Candidatus Eiseniibacteriota bacterium | reverse complement strand
GGCCCCGCGCCAGGAGGGCGACCCGCGCGCCGTGCACGTCGTACACCTCGAGCGCCACCTCCATCTCGGCGGCCAGCTCGAAGGCCACGCGCGTCGCGGCCCGGAACGGGTTGGGCGCCGCCGCGATGAGGCCGGTGCGCGCGGGGACGACCGGCGGCGCGTCGGAGTTCTGCGGCGTCACGAGGAGCGTGTACGAGCCGCTCTCGGCGACGTCCTCGCTCATCGCCTTCCAGACGGCCACGCAGTGGTAGCCGTACGGCAGCGTGACCCAGACCCGGTCGGGAGCGCTCACTTCGCCCAGCCAGGCGCAGCCGCCGTCGGTGGCGTCGCTCTTGCCGAAGTACACGCCGTCACCGGAATACACCGACACGCCCCAGTCCACCTCGCCCGATGCCGGTGTCACCGTGACCGTGTAGTGGCCGGCGGCGAGGTTGACCTCGTGCAGGTGCAGCAGGTGCTGCGCGCCCATCGTGAACGGCCCGAGGGTGCCAGCGAGCGGGCTGGTGCGGTAGGCCGATCGTACCGCCTCGGCCCGGTAGTCCTCGCTCCCCGCGGCGCGCACCACGCCGGCGTCGAAGGCCCGGAAGTCCGTCTGGTTGAAGTTGACGAGCGCGAAGTCGGTCTGGGCGGTGCCCCAGCCGGACACGCACCGGGGCGTCGAGAACCCGGCGGCCGTGCCGCGCTGCAGCTCGAAGAGCCGGAGGTCCACGTCGCTCGCCGCGCCCGGGGCCGCGGCGACGGCGCCCCAGTAGCCGTCGTCGCCCACGTGGGCGAAGAGCGGGGAGCGGAGCCCGTCGCAGTTGTAGCGCAGGTCCGTGTACGGCGTCGTCACCTCGGTCCAGCCGCCGGTGCGCAACGGGGGCGCGGCGCGCGCCACCGGCGTGTCCAGCGCGAGCGCGTACGGCGACCACACCCACTGCTGGCCCCAGACGTTGTCGTTCTCGTCGATCTCATCGATCAGCGCGAACGGGTCGAGGCGCATACCGAGCGTGTGTCGCCCGCCGCGGACGTTGAAGGCGTGGTCCCAGTTGTAGAGCGACCACGTGCCGGCTCCGAACGCGGGGTAGTAGAGGGACGCCATGTACGCGCCGTCGAGGAAGAGCCGGTCCTCGAATCCCGGCGATGAGCCCTGGGACTCGTTCCGCAGTCCGACGTTCAGGTAGGTCGAGGCCACGTTGCCGCAGAGCGTGTCGGGCGCCGGCACCGAGGAGCCCGTGGCGTCGAAGGCCGGACGCGGCACCAGCGGCGAGTGCCACCCCGTGCCCGCGTAGGGTACGAAGTCAGGCGGCGTCGTCTCGATCTCCACGATGAGGTTCACCCAGCCCGTGCCGTCCTGCGCGTCGCGGTAGAGCCCCAGCGCGTAGTAGCCCTCCGTGCCCAGCGTGAGGTCGAGCCGCGCGGTGGTCATGTACTCGGTCGTCGCGCTGCCCGAGGCCTGCAGCAGCCCGGCGGCCGTGGTGAGCCGGTCGAACCACGCCAGCGTCACCGGACCCGTGCCGGAGACGATGCGCGCGGTGAGGGTCACGGGCCCCGTCTGGCCGGCGCCGACGTAGAACTCGCGCAGCAGGAGCATCTCGCCGGTGGTCAGGGACACCTGGAGGGAATCCCCGAAGTTGAGGAGGACGCTGGGCACCTGGCGGATGGTGAAGTTCCCCGTGCCGCCGGAAGCGTTCACCACGCCGACGTCCCACGTGGTCGGCGTCGGCACGGTGTTGCGGTTGACCAGCACGGCGTCGAGGCAGCCGGCCGGACGGGCGGACGAGGCCCGCAGGTTGCGGAACCCGGTGTCGGGCGAGGAGGTGGCGAAGTGCAGCCGGCAGTCGTAGTCCTCCTCGATGTCGTGGCCCGTGACGTGGACGGCCTGCCACCAGCCGCCGGACGCGTCGCTGGCGAAACGGAAGCCGTCGCAGTTGTACGCGGAGGTGTACTTGGGGGGCAGCGCGTCCCAGCCGCCGGTGCGGTCCGGCGGGGCGGACCGGATGACCCCGGTGCCCGCCGTGAGCGTGTAGGGCGACCAGATCCACTGGTCCGCGGTGTCGTTGTCGTACTCGCTGGACTCCGCGAACTCCTCGCCGGAGTCGTGGAGCACGCCGAAGGTGTGGCGCCCGCCGCGCACGGTGACGGGGCCGAGGTTGACCTTCCGGTACGTCACGCCCGGCGCCATCGCGGTGGTCCAGGTGGTGGACGCCGTGGACACGCCGTCCACGTACAGCCGGGCGTCCAGCCCCGCCGAGGCCCACTGGTCGCCCCCCACCGTGCCGGCCACGTTCCAGTACGTGGCGTTCGCGTTGCCGGTCAGGTAGGTGGGGGCGGGCACGATGTCCTCGGTGGCGTCGTTGGTGGGCCGCGGCACCAGCGACTCCGCCCAAATGGGCGGCGTCGTGGGCTGCAGGTTGATGGGGTCGGGAGCCCGGATGGTGAACGGCCCGTAGGTGGCGTAGCCGGTGCTCTTCTTGCCCGAGTTGTCCACGGTGCGCAGGTGGAAGTACCAGGTGCCCGGCACGATGATCCCGGTGGTGAACGAGGTCACGTACCCGGTCGTGCCGCTCACCAGCGTCATCGTCGAGGTCGGCTCGATGGAGAACTCGCACCCGGCCGGTCCCGACAGGTCGTCGGCCGGGTAGCTCCACGTGAACGTGGGCGTGGCGTCCGTGGAGCTGTCGCCCACCGGGTGGGTCGTGGACGTCAGCCCGGCCGGAGCCGGCGGGTTCATCGTGTCCAACTCGATGCGGTTGTTCTCGGCCGTCGCCCAGAGGTCCCAGGCCTGGGCGGGGCTGAGGGTCGCCCTCAGCTGGTTGACGAACTGGTAGAGCGTCTGGGGGCGCTGGTCCACGACGAGCGAGAGGATGGTCGCGTCGCCGAGGGACAGCCGGTCGCGCTGGCCGATCCCGTTCGGGTCGTCCTCGTTCGCCGCGTCGGCGATGTCCTGGAGCAGGGCCTGGGTGAAGCCCTCGGTGCCCCAGGGGTCCCCGAAGGCGCCGGCGGTCTCGGGGCAGGTCTCGATCCGCTCGGCGGCGTTGATCACGTCCGCCGCCACGCCGTAGCGCGAGGCGTAGCTCGAGGTCTGCAGGTAGGCGAGGTAGTTGGGGACGCCCTCCTGCCAGCCGATGAACCAGTCCTCCTCACACCACATGCAGTGGCCGCAGTCGTCCGGCGACGCGTCGCAGATGCCGTTGCAGTAGTCGAAGTCGGTCCAGATCCCCAGCCAGTCCATGAAGCCGTGGCCGTATTCGTGCGCGTGCGTGCTCTCGTTGTAGCTCGCGGCGGTGTTGATGTGCACCTCCCGCAGGAAGGGCACGTAGAACGAAACGCTATGGCCGTCATCGGGCCAGATGCCGATCGTCTCGGGCAGGTCGAGGCCGAGGGTCTCGTCGTACCACCGCCGGCTGCGGACCAGGTCGGTGAGCACGCTGAGGGCGCCGGCGTCGGCTCCGGGGGTCCACGTGCCCAGATCGTACGTGAAGTCCTCGAAGTCCCGCATCGTCCCCGTCTGCCACGTGTACCCCCAGGGGGAGACGAACGTGGAACGCGTCAGGAAGTAGTCGTTGCGGGTCTCGAACTCGATGTAGAGGTCCGGGTATTCCTCGAGGTGCAACTCCTGGTTCCAGTCGACGGTGAGCGCGAAGTGACCGTCGGTTCCGGTGATGCTCTCGCCCAGCAGCCAGTTGAGGATCGGGTTCTCGTCGAAGACGCGCACCGTGACCCCGTCCGCCCCCACGACGACCCCGTCGGGGCGCTGGAAGACCAGCCGGCCCACGACCAGGATGTCGCGCCGGTTCGCCGTGCCGGCTGCGCCGGTGGGGGAGAGGCCCGGAGAGGGCTTCCACGTGCCGTCCTCGATCCTGGGTGCGGGCTTCAGGCGGCGCGGGCCCGTCTCGGGGGCCAGCCGCGGCGGCTCCGGGCCGGTCGGGCGCACGAGGCGGCCGGGTTTGCGCAGGCGGGCGACGTGTGCGGGCGAGAGATCGAGCGCAGCGACCTGCTCCACGCCGTTCAGGCGGAAGACGACAGCCAGCGGGCGCCCAGGGTCGGCAGGCGTGACCTCGACGGGTACCGGCTCGGTGCGTCCGGCGCTCAGCGCCCAACGGGCCCGCGGTTCGAGCAGGCGCCCCGACCAGCCGTCACCGTCGAGGCGCACGTCCGTGATCTCGCCCGGCCGCGAGCTGCAGATGCGGATGGCCCCGCTGATGGGCGTGCCCGCCACGGCGTGCGGCGGGGCACCGACCCACTCGACGTACGGAGGGATGTGGCGGACGTCGGCCACCGCCGGCCCCGCGACCAGCAGGCCGAGCAGGAGCGACGCCAGCAGGATGCAGCGCGTGTGGTCCATGGCAGCCTCGGCGCCGGTCAGCGGCCGGCGGCGCGGGGCGCCGGCCGCGTGGCCAGGGTCGTGGCCCTCGGCGGGGCGAGGAGGTCCTGCGCCGCCACCTCGAGCCTCTCGGCCAGCGTCGCGTAGCCCGCCCTGCGGGCGGCGCCGGCCTGGATGCGCAGGATCGCGGCCTCGGTGCCGAGCTTGACCTGCTCGATCTCGCGCTGCAGCGCCAGGGCCTCGCGGTGACCCGGTGCCTGGCGCAGCCGGGCACGCAGGCCTTCGACCTGCTCGTGCTCGCGGTCGAGCGCGGCCCGTATCTCGAGCATCATCGCGCTCGCCGGGCGTTCGGAGAGCACCGTGTCGGCGGGGACCGCGATCGGCACGGACTCGGCGACGGCGACCGGCGACGTCGCAGGGGAGGAGGGCGTCTCCGCGGCCGAGGCGCTGGCGAGGACGAGGGCGGCAAGGACGAGACCCGCGAGGAGAGGCTGACGATCGGGCATGACGACCTCCGAGGGCGGCTGCCCGACCCGGCAGGCCCCGACAGGACGAATCGCCACCCCGGAGACGCGGCCGCGGGCCCCGGGGCACGGGTGCTGCTCGAGTCGATTATGGCGCGGTGTCGCCGGAGTCCGGCAGGGGGAAATTCGCGCGGGGCGGCCTTCCCGGCCCTGTGTCGGCCCGGAGTCCCCCGGAGGCCTGGGGGCGCCTACTTCCCCGTCTTCGCCAGCGGGTGGTAGTCGCCGGTCAGGCCGACGGGCACGGCCGTGCGGACGCGGTGTGCCAGCTCGATCGAGTCGCGCGCGTCCGAGATGCCGAAGCCGCGGCCGGCCAGCATCTCGCGGTAGCAGGCGCTGTGCAGGTCGGTGAAGCCCTCCGAGAACTCGATGACCTCACCGTCCATGGTGAGCGAGCGGTAGGTGGTCCGTCCCTCGGCCCGTGCCGGCAGGTCGGCCCGGTCGAGCGAGAGGAACCAGCGCACGCGCGCGCGCTCGAGCTCGAAGGTGCCCGCCATCCGGTCCGGCTGCGCCACGTGCACCACCTGGCTCCGTGCCGGTCCGAAGACCCAGGTGAGCATGTCGAACAGGTGGATGCCGATGTTCGTGCCGATGCCCCCGGAGCGGCTGGGGTCGCCCTTCCACGAGACGAAGTACCACGGCCCGCGCGAGGTGACGTAGGTCAGCTCGAGGTCGTGCACGCGGTCCGCCGGCTCGGCCGCGACGCGCTCGCGCAGGGCGGCGATCGCCGGGTGCAGGCGCAGCTGCAGGATGGTGTAGACGCGCCGGCCGTATTCTTTCTCCAGCTCCTCGAGCGCGTCCAGGTTCCAGGGGTTGAGCACCAGCGGCTTCTCGCACAGCGCGTCGGCGTGGATGCGCAGGGCGAAGCGGATGTGCGCGTCGTGCAGGTGGTTCGGCGAGCAGATCGAGACCACGTGGATGCGCTGCTCCGGCTCGAGGCGGCGCAGCTTCTCGGCGTGGCGGTCGAAGCGCTCGAAGTCCACGAAGAAGCGCGCCTCCGGGAACCAGCGATCGAGCACGCCGACGGAGTCGGAGGGGTCCAGGGCGGCCACCAGCCGCTGCCCGGTGTCGTGGATGGCCTGCAGGTGCCGCGGGGCGATGTAGCCGGCGGCGCCGGTGAGCGCGAAGTTACGGGGAGACGAGTCCATGGTCCCTCGCTGCGGTGGAGTCTGTGGCCCGGCGTCCGCCCTCGCGCGACGCGGCGCGTGTCGGGACATCCTACCTCATGCGCGGTCTGCGTGCCGGTGGCTACTTCCGGCGCTCCATGTTGAACGCCGCGGTGCCGCTCGGCCTGCCGCCGCTCCAGCTCCGCCATTCGCCGCGGATGTGGTCGGCGTCCACGAACACCAGCCGCAGGTCGTGCATGTGGGCGTCCTTCCGCGGGTCGATGTTGGCGCCCCCGGCGAAGTCGAAGAAGAGCTCGTCCGGCGATCCGCCCTTGCGCGCCCGCATGTGGGGCTGGTTGCCCATGGTGCAGTAGTGCGTGAGCACCAGGGTGCCCCGGTCGAGCGTGTACATGGTCACCATCTCGTGGGACGTGCCGGGGAAGAGGGTCTCCATCACCGCCTTGCCGCCGGAGGTCACGCGATAGATGACGGTGGCGTCGATCTTCTCTCCGTCCGACTCACCGGCCTTGCCGACCCAGGTGCCCTCCAGCGCCTTGAGCCGCTCGAAGGCAGCGACGCCGGGGGCGTCCTTCGTCCGCTCCGCCCGCACCTGGGCTGCCGTGACGCACAGCGCCACCGCCAGCATCACCGGGATCCATGCCAGACGCCTCATCGGCTGCTCCTTTCGGTCCGTGGTCGGGGAATCCGTCGCTCCGCGTCCGATGTGAGCACGGGTCCGTGCGCGAGTCAACGCGCGGGCGGCGGGTGAGCGCGCCCCGGGGACGCGAAGAGGCGGGCGGCTCGCGCCGCCCGCCTCCGGTCGCGCCGTGTGCCGTGCGGGCTACTTCCGCCAGCCCTGCAGGATGTGGATGTAGTTCGCCCGCTCGTAGGCCGTCGGGTCGGGCGACTTCGTCAGGTTCATGCTGCCGCGCATCTGGGCGAGCGACTCGTACTCGTGCTGCTCGAGCCACTGCACCAGGCCCTCGCGCAGCGCCTTCAGGTGCGTCGGTCCCTTCTGCAACAGGGCCGAGACCACCTGCACCGCGTCGGCCCCCGCCATGACTGCCTTGACCACGTCGGCCGTGTCGTGCACGCCGCCCGAGACCGCCAGCGAGGCCCGCAGCCGGCCGGAGAGGATCGCCAGCCAGCGCAGGCGCAGGTTCAGCTCGGCCGAGGTCGAGAGCGCCAGCGTGCGCTGGACCTCGAGCTCCTCGACGTCGATGTCCGGCTGGTAGAAGCGGTTGAAGAGCACGAGCCCGTCCGCCCCGGCCGTCTCGAGCCGGTGGGCGAAGTGGGGCAGCGACGAGTAGAACGAGGCCAGCTTCACCGCCACCGGGATCGAGACGTTCTTCTTGATCTCCTGCACCATCTCGACCGCCGTGCCCTCGACCTGCTCCCCGGTCACCGCCGGGTCCGTGGGCACGAAGTAGATGTTGAGCTCGAGCGCGTCGGCCCCGGCCTGCTGCATCTGCTTCGCGTAGGCCAGCCATCCGCCACGGGTGACACCGTTGAGCGAGGCGATGACCGGCACCTTCACCGCGGCCTTCACCTTGGCCAGCAGCGCGAGGTAGTCGTCGGGACCGAGCCGGTAGCCCTCGGGCCGGGGGAAGTACGTGGTCGCCTCGGCGAAGGACTCCGCGTGGGCGTCCTCGTGGGCGAGGGAGGCGGCCTGCTCCATCGTGATCTGCTCCTCGAACAGCGAGGGCATCACGATGGCCGCGGCGCCGGCGTCCTCGAGCCGGCGGACCTTGTCGAGGTCCGCCGACAGCGGTGACGAGCCGGCCATGAGCGGGTGCGCGAGCTTGAGTCCCAGGTACGTCGTCGTGAGGTCCATCGTCACCCCCTACTTCTCGTCCGCCGGCGCGGCCGCGCCCGCTTCGCCTTCGTTCTTGGGAATCGTGAGCCCGGCCAGGTGCTGGTAGACCGCGAAGCGCTGGAACGTCTCGGTCTGCGCCTGGGCCATCAGGCTCTGGAACCGCTTCGGATCGAGCTTCTCGACCATGCGGAAGCGGGTCTCGTTCTTGGTGAGGTCGCTGACCCGTGCCCCGGTCGGCTGCATGTCGAGGATGAGCGGCGGCTGCCCCTCGGCGATGCGCCGCGGGTCGAAGCGGTAGAGCGGCCAGAGCCCCGACTCGACGGCCAGCTTCTGGTGCGCGCACCCGTCGGCCAGGTCGTAGCCGTGGGCGATGCAGTGGCAGTAGGCGATGATGATCGAGGCCCCGGGGTACGAGTCGGCTTCCATGAACGCCCGCACCGTCTGCTGGTCGCGCGCGCCGAGTGCCACCCGCGCCACGTAGACGTGGCCATAGCTCATCGCCATCATGCCGAGGTCCTTCTTGCCGAGGCCCTTGCCGGCGGTGGCGAACTTGGCCGCCGCGCCCATCGGCGTGGCCTTGGACGCCTGGCCGCCGGTGTTCGAGTAAACCTCGGTGTCGAGCACGAGGAGGTTCACGTCCCGGTTCATCGCCAGGACGTGGTCGAGGCCACCGTAGCCGATGTCGTAGGCCCAGCCGTCGCCACCGACCGCCCAGACGCTCTTCTTCACCAGGTAGTCGGCGATGGCGTCGAGCCGCCGCGCCTCGGGCTCCTTCAGGCCCACCAGCTTGCCCCGCAGGACCTTGACCCGCTCGCGCTGCTCGTGGATGCCCAGCTCGTCGGTCTGCTTCGCCTCGATCAGCGACGTCACCAGCTCGTCGCCGAGCTTGCCGGACAGCGAGCGCAGCAGGTCGTGCGCGAAGCGCTGCTGGGCGTCCACCGCCAGACGGAAGCCGAGGCTGAACTCGGCGTTGTCCTCGAACAGCGAGTTGTTCCAGGCCGGCCCGCGGCCGTTGTGGTCCACCGCATACGGGGTGGTCGGCAGGTTGCCGCCGTAGATGGACGAGCAGCCGGTCGCGTTGCCGATGAGCGCCCGGTCGCCGAACAGCTGGGTCAGCAGCTTCACGTAGGGCGTCTCGCCGCAGGCGGCGCAGGCGCCCGAGTACTCGAACAGCGGCCGCAGGAACTGCGAGCGCTTGGCGTCCGGCTTGATCTTCGTGCGGTCCGGGTCCGGCAGCCCGAGGAAGAACTCGTAGTTCTTCGCCTCGGCCTCGCGCAGCGGCATCTGCGGCGCCATCTCCAGCGCCTTGTGCTTCGGGTTGCTCTTGTCCTTGGCCGGGCAGACCGACACGCAGATGCCGCAGCCGGTGCAGTCCTCGGGGGCGACCTGGACCGTGTACTTCATGCCCTTGAAGTCGCCCGCCTTGTAGTCCACCGACTTGAAGGTCGGCGGCGTGGCGGCGCCGAGCAGGGCCGGGTCGTAGACCTTGGCACGGATGGCGGCGTGCGGGCAGATCATCACGCACTTGTTGTCCTGGATGCAGACCTTCTCGTCCCAGACCGGGATGTCGATGGCGATGTTCCGCTTCTCCCACTGGCTGCTGGCCGTGGGCCAGGTGCCGTCGGGGGTGAAGGCGCTCACCGGCAGCAGGTCGCCCTTCTGCTCGATGATGACCGCCGACACCTGCTTGACGAAGTCGGGGGCCGCCGGGGAGACGATGGGCGGCCGGCCGCGGGCGGCAGTGACCTTCGCCGGCACCTTCACCTCGTGCAGGTGGGCCAGCGTCTCGTCCACCGCGGCGTGGTTCCTGGCCACGACCTCGGCGCCCTTCTTGGCGTAGGTCTTCTCGATGGTCTTCTTGATCTTGGCGATGGCCTCGGCCTGGGGCAATACGCCGGAGACCGCGAAGAAGCAGGTCTGCATGATCGTGTTGATGCGCCCGCCCATGCCGGTCTGCTTGGCCACGTCCACCGCGTCGATCACGTAGAACTTGAGCTTCTTCTCGATGATGTCGCGCTGGACCTCGCTCGGCAGGTGGTCCCAGACCTGGTCGGGGCCGAACGGCGCGTTGAGCAGGAAGATCCCGCCCGGCACCGCGTAGCCGGTCATGTCGTAGCGCTCGAGGAACGAGAACTGGTGGCAGGCGACGAAGTTCGCCCGCCGGATCAGGTAGGAGGAGCGGATCTTGCGGGGCCCGAAACGCAGGTGCGAGATGGTGACCGCGCCCGCCTTCTTCGAGTCGTAGACGAAGTAGCCCTGCCCGTCGTTGTCCGTCTCCTCGGCGATGATCTTGATCGAGTTCTTGTTCGCGCCGACCGTGCCGTCGCTGCCGAGGCCGAAGAACACGCCGCGGACCACGTCCTCCGGCTCGGTGTCGAAGTCCGGGTCGACCGGCAGGGACAGCTTCGTCACGTCGTCCACGATGCCGACGGTGAAGTGCACCTGCGGCGCCGGCTTCGCCAGCTCGTCGAAGACGGCCTTGACGCAGCCGGGCGTGAACTCCTTGGAGGAGAGCCCGTAGCGCCCGCCGATGACCCCGGGGTCCGTGGCGAAGGGCGACGTGCCGGCATCCCTCGCCTCGCGCAGGGCGGCCAGCACGTCCACGTAGAGCGGCTCGCCGAGGGAGCCCGGCTCCTTGGTGCGGTCGAGCACGGCGATGGCCTTGACGCTCTTCGGCATCGCGGCGAGGAACTGCGCCGCGGCGAACGGACGATAGAGGCGGACCTTGACGAGGCCGACCTTCTCGCCCTTCGCCACCAGGTAGTCCACCGCCTCGTGCGCCGCCTCCGCGCCCGAACCCATGAGCACGATGACGCGCTCCGCCTGCGGATGGCCGACGTAGTCGAACAGGTGATAGGCGCGGCCGATGCGCCGGGCGAAGTCGTCCATGGCCCGCTGGACGGCCTCGGGGCAGCGCTCGTAGAAGGGATTGCAGGCCTCGCGCGCTTGGAAGAAGACGTCCGGGTTCTGCGCGGTGCCGCGCAGCACGGGACGGTCGGGCGTCATGGCGCGGGCGCGGTGCTCCCGGACCAGCTCGTCGGGGAGCATGGCGCGCAGGTCGTCGTCGCTCAGCATCTCGATCTTGGCGACCTCGTGCGAGGTGCGGAAGCCGTCGAAGAAGTGCAGGAGCGGCACGCGGGAGCGCAACGTGGCCGCCTGGCCGATCAGGGCCAGGTCGTGCGCCTCCTGGACGGAGCCCGAAGCGAGCAGGGCGAAGCCCGTCTGGCGGCAGGCCATGACGTCGGAGTGGTCGCCGAAGATGGAGAGCGCGTGCGTGGCCACCGTGCGGGCGGCGACGTGCATGCAGTAGCTGGTGAGCTCCCCGGCGATCTTGTACATGTCGGGGATCATGAGCAGCAGGCCCTGCGCCGCCGTGAACGTGGTCGTCAGCGCGCCGCCCTGCAGCGCCCCGTGGACCGCGCCCGAGGCCCCGCCCTCCGACTGCATCTCGATGACGTCCGGGATGGTCCCCCAGATGTTCCTCCGCCCCAGGGCCGACCACTCGTCGGCCCATTCCCCCATGTTCGAGGAGGGGGTGATGGGGTAGATGGCGATGACCTCGTTCGTACGGTGGGCGACCGACGCGGCGGCTTCGTTGCCGTCGATCGCGACCATCTTCTTGGCTGCCATGAAGTCCTCCTCGTGAGCCGGGGAATCGAGGGCGCCCTTCCCAGGGCGCGTCACCCTGGCGCCGGGCGTCCCCCCGTGCTTCCCGGGGCGCGGGCCCGGCGCGGAACGTCGTCAGCGGCGCAATGCGCTGGCCGCACGCTACCTGGCTTGGTCCGAGTTGCCGAGCCGTACTATACAGCCGGGCCCCGGTTTCGTCACTCCGCCGCCCCCGCGCCGGTCAGGTCCGGACCGTACCTGGCCGGGTCCCGGGCGGAACGCGGCCGGGGCCGCGGGGAAGCCACCGCCCGTCCCGCGCGTCGCCGCCCGGGCCGGTCCCGGAAGTCCCTGCGGCACGCAGGTCCAGCCGCGCGGGGCCCGGCGCGCCGGACCGCGGGGGGAAGGGTCCGCTTCTTGCAGTCGCCGACGGGCCGCCCGGTCCGACGTGGCCGGGCCACGTACCGAACCGCCGCCCCTCATCAAGGAGATCCCGATGGCTCCGCTCTTCAAGACCCTGCTCGGCAACGGCTCGAAGGACAGGGAGGAAGCCGACGAGCTGCGCGACCTTCTGCGCCAGATCCAGGACGAGCGCAGCCGGCTCGAAGCGCTCCTGCGCAACGCCGGCAGGGCCTCGGAGGCGCTCGATCGGCTCGAGGCTCCCATCACGCGCGCGGCGGGCGAGGTGGACGCCGTCGGCACGCGGCTCGCGGATCTGGACCGCCGCCTGCAGGCGCTGGGCGGACTGGCCGAGCGACTCCAGGCCCTCGAGGAGCGCGCCGGCGCCCTGGCCGAGGGCCAGCAGTCGTCCGAGTCGCATCTCGCCGCCGCCGTCGCCGCCGCCGAACGCACGCGCGGTGCCCTCGAGAGCTTCGAGCAGAAGCTGGACACGGCCCTCCAGATGCAGGAGCAGCTCGACGCGTTCCTCCAGTCCGAGGGGCCGCTGCGGCAGCTCCAGCAGACCGCCGATGCGGTGCGCGGTCAGGCCGAGGGCGTGGGCGAGCAGGTCACGCGGCTGCGCGAGCAGCAGGACCGTCTGCTCGACGCGCACAAGCTGGCGATCTCCAAGATGGAGGCGCTCGACCGGCGCCGCGACGACCTGGGCCGGTCGCTGCAGGACAAGGAGAGACGCGTCGCCGCCGTGGAGACCGCGGCGCGCGGGCTGGACGGCCTGCGCGGGATGCTGGACGACGTGCGTCGCGAGGTGGGCACGCTCAAGGCGAGCGCGGACCTGGTGGCCCAGCGGACCGGCGCGCTCGAGGCGCAGCGCGAGTCGGTCGAGCGGACGCTGGCGCAGGTGGCCCGGCTCGACGAGGGGATGCGCGCGCTGGACGCGGGGCTGCGCCAGCAGCGGGACAACGAGCAGGCGCTCGCGGCGCTGCAGGAGCGCGTGGCCGGCGTGCGCGCCCTGCACGAGTCCGTGGCCGAGCGCTCGGGCGCCATCGAGGCGCTGCAGCGGGGCATCGACGACCGCGTGCAGGAGACCCGCCACGAGCTGGCCTCGGTCACCGAGGAGACGAAGAAGACGATCGAGC
>JAXDBZ010000045.1:0-11852 GCA_034678345.1 Candidatus Eiseniibacteriota bacterium | reverse complement strand
GGGCCCGCGGCCGGGCGACCCGGTGGTGCCGCCGCGGCCGCCCCGCGCAGCACGCCGGCCAGTTCGGCGAAGCGCCGCCGCAATCCGCGCCGCTCCAGCACCTCCCACGCCTCGGTCGGCCCGGTCGTCGAGACGATGGTCGGGCCGGAGGCAATCGCCTCGAGGTGGTCGCCGACCACGTCGGAGAGGAGCAGCGTGGCGACCCGCGCCGGCGCGGCCGCCCGTGCCAGGCCCCCCGCCTTCACGAGGGCGAAAGCGCGGCGCACGGTGTTGAGCTCCCCGATGTCGGCCCCGGCGTGCTGCAGCGCTTCGGTGATGGCGCGCAGGTCCGCGAGGGTGACACCGGGGCGCAGCGCCTCGAAGAGTGCCGAGCCGCCGCCGGAGACCAGCACGAGCACGACGTCGCGCCCGCTCGCTCCCCGCAGCAGCGCGAGCGCGTCCGCGCCGGCGGCGAGGCTGCCCTCGTCGGGGAGCGGGTGGCCCGCTGCGTGGAAGCGGAGCGACCCTGGCCACCCGCCATGCAGGTCGGCGCCGTGCGGATGCGCCACGACGCCGCCGGCGAGCCGGGGACCGAGCGCCGCGACGGCGGCCCGCGCCATGCCGGGCGAGGCCTTGCCCAGGGCGACCAGCCACACGCGCGCGCCCGGCGGCAGGTCGAGCGTCTCGCCGCCGACGCGCAACCCACCCGGCTCCAGTTGGAGAGACCGCGCCACCGCCTCGGCCGGGTCGGCGGCGGCCAGCGCGGCGGCCTGCAGCGCGCGGAGGTCGTCGCGCAGCGTGGCCCACGATGGAACCGGCATCTTTCGTCCCTCCAGTGGCTGACGACCGGGCCCGGGTCCCGGCGTGCGCCCGCATCCTACCACCCGGACGCAGGGAGGCCCCGATGGCCTACCGACTGGTGAGAGTCGAGGACTACGTGCCCTTCGTCGGGGCCGAGACCGTCGGCCGCATCCTGGCGAAGGCCGACGCGCTGCGCGGCTTCCACGTCACCAACATCAACTCGACCTACTACGGAGGCGGGGTCGCGGAGCTGCTGTCGTCCATGACCCTGCTGATGAACGGCCTCGGCATCGAGACCGGCTGGCGGGTGCTGCAGGGCTCGCCGGATTTCTTCGGGATTACGAAGAAGATGCACAACGCCCTGCAGGGCATGCCCATCAAGTTCTCGCCGGTCAAGCGGGAGATCTACGAGAACGTCGTCTTCGAGAACTCCATCCGCAACCACCTCGACCACGACCTGATCATCGTGCACGATCCGCAGCCGCTGCCGCTCATCCGCCACTACAAGAAGAAGAGCCCCTGGGTGTGGCGCTGCCACATCGATCTCTCGGGCCCCGACCCCGCCCTGTGGCGCTATCTCGTCCCCTTCGTGGAACGCTACGACGCCGTGATCCTCAGCATCCCCGAGTACGCGCAGCGGCTCGAGACCCCGCAGCTCTTCTTCATGCCGGCCATCGACCCCTTCACGACGAAGAACCGGCAACTGCGCGACGACGAGATGGACGAGCGGCTCGCGCACTACGGGATCCCCACCGATCTGCCCATCGTCGCGCAGGTCTCCCGCTTCGATCCGTGGAAGGACCCGAAGGGCGTCGTCGAGGCGTTCCGCCTCGCCCGGCGGGAGGTGGACGCCACCCTCGTCCTGCTCGGGAACTTCGCCTCGGACGACCCCGAGGGGGCCGAGATCTACGAGTCGCTGATCCGCTGCCGCGACGAGCGCATCCTGATCCTGCCGCACGGGGACGACACGGCGCTGGTGAACACCCTGCAGCGGCGGGCAGCGGTGGTCCTGCAGAAGTCGCTGCGCGAGGGCTTCGGACTCACGGTCACCGAGGCGATGTGGAAGGGCACGCCGGTGGTCGGCGGCCGGGTGGGTGGCATCGTCCACCAGATCGAGGACGGGGTGAACGGTTTCCTCGTCTCGTCGGTCGAGGAGGCGGCGGCGCGGATGGTGCGGCTCCTGAAGGACCCTGCGCTCCGGGAGCGGATGGGGGAGCGGGCCCGCGAGAGCGTCGCCCGCCGCTTCCTGCTGACGCGTTACCTGGAGCAGTACCTCGACCTGTTCGGCGCGTTCGAGGCCAGCTTCTCGCTGAGGGACCGGCCCGGCGCCGGGCCGGGGGAGAGCTAGCCTGCGCGCGGGTCCGGCACCGGCCCGGCGGCGAGCCGCCGCCGGGCGTAGGCGGCCATGATGTCGCGGCGGGAGAGGATGCCCAGCACCCGCCCCACGTCCCGGTCCGCGACGACCGGCAACTCCTCCACGTCGAGCGCCATGAGCCGCTGCAGCGCGGTGTCGAGGTCGTCGTCGGGGGTGAGGGTCGCCGTGGGGCGGGTGGCGAGGTCGTCGGCGATGACGGGGATGGCGTCGTCGCGCTCGTCGAGGAACTGCCGGATCTGCTCCAGCGTGACGAGCCCGGTCATGCGGCCCTGGTCGTCCACCACCGGGAAGCAGTGCTGCGACGAGTGCATGAACTCCTGGATGACCTCCGGCAGGCTCTCGCGCTGGCCGATCGTGCGCACCGGGCGGTCGGGCATCACGTCCCGCACGCGCAGGGCCCGCAGGATCCCACCGAGGATCGCCCCGCGGTGGGCGGGGGAGTCCAGCCGCGAGGCGACCTGGCTGCGGTAGAGGGTCCAGCGCCGGGTCATCAGGTACGCCAGCGAGCAGACCCACAGCGCGGGCAGCAGCAACTGGTAGTTCCCGGTCATCTCCGAGACCATCACCAGCGTCGAGATCGGAGTGTTCGCGGCGGCGGAGAAGAAGCCCGCCATCCCGACCGCGACGAAGGCGCCGGGCTGCGTGACCACCTCGGGCATGAGCCGCTGGGCGACGAGCCCCACGGCACCGCCCAGCGCCCCCCCGATGACCATCGAGGGACCGAAGACGCCGCCGGAGCCGCCCGAGCCGATCGAGAACGACGTCGTCAGGATCTTGCCGCCGGCGAGCACCAGCAGCAGCGCGAGAGGCAGCTCCCCCCGCAGCGCGCCCTGGATCGAGCCGTAGCCAAAGGAGAGCACGTCCAACGCGCGCGAGTCCCGCAGGACGTGGAAGACCGCGAGGGCGAGCCCGCCGGTGACGAGGCCGCCCAACGTGGGCTTCAGCACGCGCGGCAGGCGCAGCCGCTGGAACAGGTCGTGCACGCCGTAGAAGGTCTTCACGAACAGGATCGCGCCGAGGGCGACGACCAGTGCCAGGCCAGCGTAGGGCAGGAGCTCGGCCGCGGAGTGGAAGGCGAAGCGCGGCGTGTCGAACAGCGGCGCGAAGCCGAATTTCAGCGAGAACACGCAGTAGGCGACGATCGTGGAGATCGCCGCCGGGATGATGACGTCCGGCTCGAACTCGGGGTCGCGGTAGAGCACCTCGGCGGCGAACAGCGCGCCGGCCAGGGGCGCGCGGAAGATACTGCCCACGCCCGCGCCGACCCCGGCGGCAAGCAGGATGCGGCGGTCCCGCTCGCCCAGCCCGAGCCGCGTGGCGAGGAACGAGCCGAACCCCGCGCCGATCTGGGCGATGGGACCCTCGCGCCCGCCGGAACCGCCGGAGCCCAGCGTGATGGCCGAGGCGATCGTCTTCACGAACGGCACGCGCCCGCGCACGATGCCCGCCCGACGGTGGAAGGCCGCCACGGCCTCGTCGGTGCCGTGCCCGCCGGCCTCGGGCGCGAAGCGCTGGACGATGATGCCGGTGAGCAGCCCGCCGAGCGCGGTGACGAGGGGCAGCATCCACGGCTGGAACGGCGTGCCGGTGGGGGCGAAGAGGGCCAGTTCCCCGGCGGGACCCTCCATGCGAACGCCGGCCAGCCGGTCGAGCAGGAGGTGCGAGGCGGCCTGGCAGAGGACCTGGAAGACGATCGCCCCCGCGCCTGCCACGAGTCCGACGAGCGAACTGAGGAAGACCACCCGCCCGACCGTGTGCAGCTCGAGCTGGCGCGCCTCGCGCGCGATGCGGCGGATGGGGCTCATGCGGATTCCCCCGGGACCCTCCGTGCCCCGCCCCGACGGCGGCGGGCAATCGTCGCCCGCACCATACGCCCGCGGCCCCGCGGCCGGAAACCCGCCGCCGTCCGGCTACTCGCCGCGCAACGCCTCGACCGGGTCGAGCGCGGCGGCGCGCAGCGCCGGCGCCACGCCCGCAGCCACGCCCACGCCCAGGGCGACCGCCAGCGCCAGCGCGACGATGAGTGGCGACGTGTAGCTCTCGAGGCCCGGGATCGCGGCCTCGAGCAGTCGCGCCCCGCCCGCGCCCACGACCAGCCCGACCACGCCGCCGGCCAGCGAGGTGACGCCCGCCTCGACCAGGTACCAGAGCAGGATCTGCGAGCGCGTCGCGCCGAGGGCCTTGGCCAGCCCGATCTCCGCCCCCCGTTCCCGCACCACGATCCACATGATGGTGAGGATGCCAATGGCGCCGACGAGCAGGCTGATGGCGGCGATGCCGGTCACCACCGCGGTGACGATGCCAAGGATCCGGTCCACCATGTCCTGACTCTCCTTCATCGTCATGATGGTGAAGTCCTCGCGGCGGTCGTGCCGCTCGAAGAGCAGGCGGCGGATGCGCTCGGCCACGTCGTCCACGTCGGCCGGCGAGACGGCCAGCACGTCGAGTTCGTCGATCTCGGCGCGGTTCAGCAGCCGCATCGCGCTGGCCACCGGGATCCAGGAGAGATCGTCCATGTCGAAGCCGACGATCTGCCCCTTGGATTCCATCACCCCGATCACGCGGAAGCGCCATTCGCCGATGCGGATGGCCGCGCCCAGCGGGTTCGCGTCGCCGAACAGCTCGCGCTTCAGGCGGGGTCCGAGCACGGCGACGGAGGAGGCGCGGTCGTAGTCCGCGTCGGGGAAGAACTGTCCGGCCTCGACCTTCACCGAGAATACCGCCGGCGCCTGGCCGGTCGCGCCGAAGACGTAGGTACGCCGCGAGCGGCCGCCGAACTCGTGGACGGCGGTCCCGTACACGGTGGGGACGACCGCGCGCACGCCGGGGAGCCGGCCAATGGCGCGGGCGTCGTCGAGCGACAGCTTGCGCACGCTGCCGCCCGTCATTCCGGGGAGCCCACCCGTCTGCGTCCGGCCCGGGTAGACGGCGACGATCGAGCTGCCGAACTGCGCGAGCTGCCCGGTGATGAAGCGCCGTGTGCCCTCGCCGATGGAGGAGAGCAGCACCACCGCCGCGATGCCCACCGCGACTGCCAGCCCGGTCAGGGCGTAGCGCAGGCGGTGGCCCCGCAGCGCCTCGAAGGCGAGCCCGAGGAGGTCGGCCAGGCTCACGCGTGCCCCCGCAGGGCCTCGGCCGCCGGCAGGCGCGCGGCACGGCGCGCCGGCATGAGGCCGAAGAGGAGCCCGGCGCCGAGCGCCAGCACGCTCACCACCGCGAGCCAGGTCGGGCTTGGCCGCAGGGGCAGGTCCGGCCAGGTCGCGGCCCCGGCGAACACGATCGCCAGGCCCGCGACGATGCCGGCCAGCGCGCCGCCGCCCGCCAGCAGCAGCGCCTCGGTGAGGAAGAGCCGCAGGATCTGCCGCCGGCGCGCCCCGAGCGCCTTCAGCAGCCCGATCTCCCCGGTGCGCTCCGAGACCGAGACCAGCATCACGTTCATGATGCCGATGCCGGCCACCGCCAGCGAGACGGCGGCGATGCCGGCCAGCGCTGCAGTGAGTGCGTCGATGACCGCCTTGAAGGTGGCGAGCATGGCGTCCTGGGTGATGAGCGTGAAGTCCTCCTCGTTGTCGTGCCGCCGCAGCAGGACATCGCGGATCTGCCCGAGGGCCTCGGGCATCAGCGCAGCGTCGCGCACTTGGACGGCGACACGGAACAGCGTCGGCTGGTCGAACATCCGCAGGCAGGTAGCCACCGGGACCATCGCCGCGTCGTCGGTGTTCAGCCCGAACGACTGCCCGCTCTCCTCCATCACCCCGATGACGCGGAAGCGCCAGCGGCCGATGCGGACCTGCCGGCCCAAGGGGTTCTCGTTCCCGAAGACCTCGCGCTGCACCGTGCTGCCGATGACCGCCGCCGGGGCGCCACGCTCGGGGTCTCCCGGCGGGAGGAAGGAGCCCAGGCGCATGGCGACGTTGCGGACCGCGGCGTACTCGGCCGTGGTACCCAGCACGCGGATGTCGCGCGAGCGCCCGGCGTACTCGAACGAGGCCGTTCCGGCCGACATCGGCGCCACGAGCCGTACGGCTGGCGCCTGCCGCGCGATGGCGGCGGCGTCGGCGATGGTCAGGTTGCGCACGGTTCCGCCGGTGGCGCCCGGGAAGCCGGTGGTCTCGGTGCGGCCCGGCACGACGATGACCAGGTTGGTGCCGATGCTGGCGAACTCCTGCACGACGTAGCGCTTGGCCGCCTCGCCCAGCGTCGTCAGCAGCAGCACGGCCGTCACGCCGATGGCGATCCCCGTGACGGTGAGCGTGGTCCGCAGCCGGTGCAGGCGGAGCGACTCCGTCGCCAGCGCCAACAGGTCGGCCGTCCTCACGCCGCGCCTCCGGTCCCGGGACCATCCTTGGCGAGGATGCGGCCATCGCGCATGCGCAGCAGGCGGCCGGCGTGCCCGCCCAGGCTCGGATCGTGGGTGACGAGCACGATGGTCAGACCCTCGCGGTGCAGCCGCTCGAGCAGGGCCACGATCTCGGCGCCGGCGTGGGTGTCGAGGTTGCCGGTGGGCTCGTCGGCCAGCAGGATGGCCGGCGCGTTGACGGTGGCGCGGGCGATGGCCACGCGCTGACGCTCCCCGCCGGACAGCTGATCCGGGCGGTGGTGCGCGCGGTGGGTCAGCCCGACGGCCGCGAGGGCGCGCGCCACCCGCTCGCGGCGAACGGCGGGAGGCACACTGGCGAAGAGCATCGGCAGCTCGACATTGCGGGCCGCCGTCATCCGCGCCACCAGGTGGTAGGCTTGGAAGACGAAGCCGATGCGGCGCTGGCGCACGTGCGCCAGACGGTCCTCCGTGAGGCCCTGCACCGGCTCCCCCTCGAGCCGATACGTGCCCGAGGTCGGCGTGTCGAGGCAGCCGAGGAGGTTCAGCAGGGTGGACTTCCCCGAGCCCGACGGGCCCATGAGCGCGACGAACTCCCCGCGGCGCACGTCGAAGGTGACGTCGTCCACCGCGCGCACCTCCGAGTCGCCGACGCGGTAGAGGCGCGTCAGGTGCTCGAGGCGGATGACGACGTCGTCCGCAGCGCGGCCAGGGTCAGCGGGCGGGCCAGCCGGGGTCACGGTCACCGGCCTCCGGGCGGACCGCCGCTCGGCCCCGCCGGCTCCTTCACGCGCACGCTCGCGCCGGGCTTCAGCCCCTGCCGGTCGAGGCTCGTGATGACGAGGTCGCCGGCCTTCAGCCCGTCGCGGATCTCGGTCCAGTCCCAGTTCCGGAGGCCGGTCGTGACCTCGCGCGACACCGCGCGGTCGTGCTCCACCAGCATCACGCGGTGGCCCTCGAGCACGGCGGAGGTCGGCACCCGCAGGACGTTCGGCTGCCGCCGGATGATCACCTCCACGTCGGCGGAGGCCCCCGGCTTGGGCAGCGGGTGGTCCGGCTCGGGGGCCAGCGACACCTCGATCTCCAGCGTGCGGTTCTGCTGGAGCACGTCGTTGACGAACGGGGCGACGCGGGTCAGTCGGCCGTGCCAGGTGACGTCCGGGTACGGGTCGAGCGTGACCCGCGCCGCCAGCCCGGGGCGGAGCCGGCCGATGTCCATCTCGTCGATCGGGGCGCTCACGTAGAGGCTGTCCGGGTCCAGCACCTCCAGCACGGCCTGCCCGGGCACGACGGACTCGCCCAACTCCACGAAGCGCTGGGTCACGACGGCGTCGAACGGGGCTACCACGCGCAGGTCGCTAAGGGCATCTTCGGCGACCCGGATTGCGGCCTCCGCCTGCTCGACGCGCGCCCGGGCCGCGTCCAGCCCTGCCTCGGTCGAGCGGTAGCGCGAGCGGGCCTCGTCCATCTGCCCCTGCGGGACCAGGTCCTGCCGGAACAGCTCCTCCGTACGGTGGAAGTCGAGTCCGGCCAGTGTGGCCGCGGCGAGCGCCGACTCGGCGGCGGCCACCGCGGCGTCTCGTTCGCGCCGTGCCAGTTCCAGCTGCCCGCGGGCGGTCGCGTCGTCCAGCTGGAGCAACAACTCGCCACGACGCACGAAGGACCCCTCGCGCCGGGGGATGGACAGGACGCGGCCCGTCCCAGCGGTCCCCAGCCCGGCACGCCGCCGCGATTTCACCGTCCCCGCCTGGCTGTTCGTGACGGCGTCCTCGACCGGACCGACGGCGATGCGGGCCGCCTCGACCTCGATGCCGCGCGGCCGCACGGCGGCCACCCGCCAGAGGACGAGGACGAGCGCGGTTACGCCCAGCAGCCACCACCAGCGCCTTCGCATGGACATCATCTGCCCTCCGAAGTCCGACACCTAGAGTGCCGATGACTCTCTCCAGAGTAGCACCACCACCTGCGGCGCCGAACGCGACGCCGTGTCGCCTGTTCTGGAGCCGGGCCCCGGGCCGGGGTAGACTGCGGCAGCCCGATGCGACGGCCGCGCGCGGCGAGCCCCTCATCCAGCCGTGAAGGGAAGGACGCCTCATGCAGGTACACGAGTTCCTCGAGCGCTCCGCCGAACGCCATCCCGACCGGCGGGCGGCCTGGTTCAAGGACGAGTGGAAGACGTTCGCCGAGCTGGACGCCATGGCCAACCAGGTGGCGAACCACCTGCGGGAGCTCGGCGTGCGGCGGGGCGATCGCGTGGCTCTCCTCTACGAGAACTCCTTCGACTACATCGCCGCCTACTACGGCATCCTCAAGGCCGGCGCCGTGACGGTGGCGCTCAACACCGAGACGACGAGCGACGCGCTGCGCTATCTGCTGGGCAACTGTGGGGCCCGCGCCATCGTCACGAACCAGGCGTTCTCGCGGCCCCTGCTGCCGGCTCTCCCCGACCTGCCGGACCTCGAGCACGTCATCGTCCGGCAGGACGACCTCGAGCCGTACGCGGCGGCGGGCCGCATCCACGCCGTGCGGCTGCAGGACGTCTACGCCGGCGCCGACCGCGCCCGCCCGCGCGCGCGCGGCATCGACCTCGACCTCGCCTCCATCGTCTACACCTCGGGGAGCACGGGCAAGGCCAAGGGCGTCATACTGCGCCACTACAACATCGTGGCGAACACGCGGTCCATCGTGGAGTACCTGCGGCTCACGGCCGACGACCGCGTCATGGTCGTGCTGCCCTTCTACTACATCTACGGGAAGTCGCTCCTGAACACGCATTTCTCCGTCGGTGGCTCGGTGGTCATGGACAACCGCTTCGCCTTCCCGAACGTCGTCCTCGAGACCATGAAGAAGACGGAAGTCACCGGCTTCTCCGGCGTGCCCTCGACCTTCATGATCCTGCTCAGCCGCTCGGTCGTGCGGAAGGAGAAGTTCCCCACGCTGCGCTACCTGACGCAGGCCGGCGGCCCCATGGCCCCGGCGGTGCAGAAGGACGTGGCCGAGACCTTCGCGCCGGCGAAGCTGTTCATCATGTACGGCGCCACCGAGGCCTCGGCGCGCCTGTCCTACCTGGACCCCGACGACCTGCCCCGCAAATGGGGCTCGATCGGCAAGGCCATCCCCAACGTGGATCTGTTCGTGGCCGACGAAGCAGGGCGCGAGGTGCCGCAGGGGGAGGTCGGGGAGCTGGTGGCCCGCGGCACCAACTTCATGGAGGGCTACTGGCAGGACCCGGAGGAGACCGCCCGGGTCCTGCGCCACGGGCTCTACTACACCGGCGACCTCGGCCGCATGGACGAGGAGGGCTTCCTCTACGTCGTCGGTCGCACCAAGGACATGATCAAGGTCGGCGGCGAGCGGGTCAGCGCCAAGGAGATCGAGGAGGCCATCCTCGAGCTCAAGGAGGTGCAGGAGGTCGCGGTCATCGGCGTGGACGACGACGTGCTGGGCGAGGCCATCAAGGCCTTCGTCATCGCAGCGCCGGGCCGGGACGTCGGGCGCGAGCTGGTGGTGGAGCACTGCCGGCGGCGGCTGCCCCTGTTCAAGGTCCCGAAGTTCGTCGAGGCCGTGAGCGAGCTGCCCAAGAACGAGTCCGGCAAGGTCCTCAAGCCGGTGCTGCGCGAGATGGAGAGGAAGAAGACCGGGCAGGGGTGAGCCGGGCCCGACCGGAGCCCCGCCGCCCCTCACCGCGCGCCACGGAGACCACCATGCATTCCCCCCGAGCCCTTCCCGTCGTTCACGCGCTCTGCGCGCTGGTTCTCGCGCTGCCACTCGGCTGCTCGAAGTCCTCCACGAATCCGGCCCCGCGGCCGCCGGGGAGCGCGGAGATCGTCTTCCTGCACCACAGCACGGGCGGCGTCATCTGGAACGGCGGCGTGCCGGCGTGGTTCGCTACGTACAACACCGCCCACGGCACCGACTACCAGATCACCGAGGTGTCGTACCCGAACAGCCCGTATCCCTGGGACAACTACCCCTACGACTACTGGAACCTCTGGGTGAACCACGCCGGTCCGACGGCCTACCAGGACCAGGCGACGCTCGAGATGCTCACGCCCCTGTACGACGTTATCGTCTTCAAGCACTGCTTCCCGGTGAGCGAGATAGGTCCCGACACGGGGTCTCCCGACATCGCCTCCACCGCCAAGACCCAGGAGAACTACAAGCTCCAGTACGCGGCGCTCAAGACGAAGCTGCGCTCGTTCCCGGCGAACCGCTTCATCGTCTGGACGGGTGCGGCCAAGCTGGCCGCGACCACGACACCCGAGGCCGCCACCCGCGCGAAGCAGTTCTTCGACTGGGTGCGGACCGTCTGGGACGAGCCGGGCGACAACATCTACGTCTGGGACTTCTTCGGGCTGGAGACCGACGGGGGCATGTACCTGCTGCCCGAGCACGCGGCCTCGGCCGGCGACGACCACCCCAGCGCCACGTTCGCCGCGGAGGTGGCGCCGCTGTTCGCCCAGCGCGTCGTGGACGTGATCGAGGGCAGGGGAGACTAGTCCGGGCCGCCACGGCGGGCGCCGGCGGGCCGGATGGGCCCGGCGGGTGGCCCGTTGACCGGCGCCGGCGCGGGTGTAGTCTCGCTGCGGTTGGCTTTTCGGTGTACCGGCCCCGGCGCTGGGGGGACTGCCCATGCTGGCCTCAGGCAGCCGTCTGGGTCCCTACCAGATCCTCGCTCCGCTCGGCGCGGGGGGGATGGGTGAGGTCTATCGCGCCCGCGACACCCGACTGGGCCGCGACGTCGCCGTGAAGGTGTTGCCACCGCATCTCGCCGCCGCTCCCGAGGTGCGCGCGCGGTTCGAGCGCGAAGCCCGCACCATCTCGCAGCTCAGCCACCCTCACATCTGCGCCCTCTTCGACGTCGGGCGGGCGCTCGGCGGGGCCCCCAGCGAAGCTGGATCCGGGTCCGGGTCGAACGCGATCGACTATCTGGTGATGGAGCTGCTCGAAGGCGAGACCCTCGCCCGGCGGCTGGAGCGAGGGCCGCTGCCCATGGCCGAAGTGCTCGCCCTCGGCACCCAGATCGCCGACGCGCTGGACCGGGCGCACCGCGCCGGCGTGGTGCACCGGGACCTCAAGCCGGCCAACATCATGCTCACCGCGAGCGGCGCGAAGCTGATGGACTTCGGCCTCGCGCGCGAGGTCGGCTTCGCGGCGGCGCCCGGCGCGAGGAGCGGGTTGCCGACCGTGGACCGCCCGCTCACCGCCGAGGGCGCGATCGTCGGCACCTTCCACTACATGGCGCCGGAGCAGTTGCAGGGGAAGGAGGCGGACGCCCGCGCCGACGTCTGGGCGCTCGGCTGTGTGCTCTACCAGGCGGCGACGGGGAGGATGGCGTTCGCAGGGGCGAGCCAGGCGTCGTTGATCGCGGCCATCCTC
>JAXDBZ010000044.1:0-3768 GCA_034678345.1 Candidatus Eiseniibacteriota bacterium | reverse complement strand
GGCGGCCGCGCGGGGGCGCGCCGCGGATCGAGGCCGTGTACGAGACGCTCGCGGCGGCGGGCGGGGCGACGCCCGAGCCGCTGCGGCTCGCGCCCGGCACCAGCACGACGCTGCGCAACGAGCTGGGGCGCGCGCTCCTGCACCTGAACCAGGCCAGCGGCGGGGCGTTCCTCGTCGCCGCGGCCGACCTGCTCGGCTCGACCAGCGTGAACAAGGCTGCCGAGGGCTTCCCCGGCGGCTGGTGGAACTCCGCCACCAACCCGGGCTCGCGCACGCTCTCCATCGGCGGCATCTGCGAGGACGGCATCAGCGGCGTGGCCACCGGGGTGAGCGCCTACGGGCGGCACATCGGCGTCGGCTCGTCGTACGCGGCCTTCATCGCGCCGCTCGGACACATCGCCGCCCGCCTGCACGCCATCGGCAACCAGGCGCGCCAGGCCGTGGACGGCCGCCCGTACCGCACCGTCGTCCTGATCTGCGCGCACGCCGGGCTCAAGACCGGCGAGGACGGCCCGACCCACGCCGACCCGCAGGCGCTCCAGCTCTTGCAGGAGAACTTCCCGCCCGGCACGGCCATCACCATCACGCCGTGGGATCCGGCCGAGCTGTGGCCGCTCACCGCCGCGGCGCTGGCGCGGCGCCCGGCGGTGTTCGCGCCGTTCGTGACGCGGCCGAACGAGACCGTGCCCGACCGCGCGAAGCTCGGGCTCGCCCCGGTGGAGGCGGCGCGCACCGGCGTGTACCGCCTGCGCGCGCCCAAGGGAAGGCCCGACGCCGCGCTGGTGCTGCAGGGCAGCGAGGTGACGCTCGCCTTCGCGGCCACCGTGCTGCCCCGGCTCGAACAGGAGGGCGTGGACCTCGACGTCTACTACGTGGCCAGCGCCGAGCTGTTCGACGCGCTGCCGGCCGACGAGCGCGAGCGGATCTTCCCCGAGGCGCGCGCGCGGGAGGCGATGGCCATCACCGGCTTCACCCTGGCCACGACCTACCGCTGGGTGCGCTCCGACCGCGGGCGGGCGGCGAGCCTGCACGCCTACTCGCGGGGCCACTACCTGGGCAGCGGCCAGGGAGCGGCCGTGCTGCACGAGGCCGGGCTGGACGCGGACGGCCAGTACGCCGCCATCCGGCGCTTCCTCGACGGGAAGGCGCGGGCGCGGTAAGCCCCCCCCGCGGCCGCCGGGGGCACGGCCCCGGAGGCGGACCGCAACTTCCCGGGCTCTCGCGCGTCTTCGGAGTGACCGGAGAGAGGAGGACCGCAGAGGGTGGGAAGCGACGAGGGCCTGCTCCGGGCATTCGCCGACGGCGACGAGCGCGCCTACGCCCGCCTCTACGACCTGCACCGGGGGCCGCTCTACGTCTATGCCGCGCGGATGCTGGGCGACGGCGAGGCGGCGCGCGACCTGGTGCAGGACGTCTTCCTGGTCATGCTCGAGCGGCGTGGGGAGGCGCGCGAGATGCGCAATGCGCGCGCCTGGCTCTTCACCGTGGCACGCAACCGCTGCCTGACGCGGCTGCGGCAGCGGCGGACCCGCGACCGACTGGACGAGCTGGTGGCCGGCGAGATGCCCGGGGCCACCCCGGCGGAGGACGGCGCGGGCGACGAGGAGGCGCGGCTCGTGCGGCAGGCGCTGGCGGAGCTGCCGGAGGAGCAGCGCGACGTGCTGATCCTGCGCGAGTACGAGGAGCTCTCCTACCGGGAGATCGCCGCGATCGCGCAGACGACGGAGAGCGCGGTGAAGTCGCGGCTGTTCCGCGCCCGGCAGACGCTGGGCGAGCGGTTGCGGCCGGTGTGGACGCGAGGAGACGACGCATGCGGTGCGAGGACGGAAGGGAGCGGCTGAGCCGGCTGCTGGACGGCGAGCTGGGCGCGGCCGATCAGTCGGGGCTGTTCGGACATCTCGAGGCCTGCGGCGACTGCCGCGCGTTCCTCGAGACCCTGACCCGCGCGCGGGGCGCGATCCGCCGCGACCGCGAGGCGCTCCGGCGTGAGGCTGACGCGGTGCTGCCGCCATGGCCACCGCGGCCAGCGGATTCGGCGGCGGGGAGCGCGCCCGCACCGGGGCACGCCGCCCCGTCGCGGCGCGGGCTGCCCGCGCCGGCCTTGCTGGCGCTGGCGGCCGTGCTGCTCGTGGCAGGCATTGCCATCGGCGCGGGCCTGGCCGGGCGCCGCGACGGCGCACGGGCTCGGCAGGAGGCGGAGGCCGCGCGACCGGCCCCCGAGAGCCCGCGCGTCGTCTATGTCTGCGCCATGCCGGAGTACCAGGTCGTCGGCGAGCCCGTGATGGACACGGGCCGCTGATCACGAGACGCAAGCACCGGGGACATCGAGGGGAGGACACGCATGAGGAGAACCTGGTTCATCGCCGCGGCCTGTGCCCTGCTGGCCTGGACCGGCGTGGCCGCGGCCCAGGAGCCGACGGACGAGGGCGCCCGGATGGGCGCGACGGAAGACAGCCTGTACTTCGAGGCCGTGGACGATCTGCCGAAGGTCGTGAAGCAGGTGCCCCCCAGGTACCCGGAGACCGCGCGCAAGCGCGGCCAGCAGGGCACGGTGTTCCTCCGGGCGTTGGTCAACAAGCGGGGCCGGCCTGCCAAGGTGTCCGTCATCCCCGGCAAGGAACTGGCGCCCGATCTGGACAAGGCCGCCGTGAATGCGGTTCGCCAGTGGGAGTTCACCCCCGCGAAGGCGAAGGGCAAGCCGGTCGAGATCTACATCACCATCCCGGTCGCGTTCCGGCTGGCCGACAAGTAGCGGCGCCGGCGCGGGGAGCGAAGCACGAAGGCCCGGGCGGGGATCCCGCCCGGGCCGCTCGCTTGCCGCCCCGCGGTGGCTACTCGGTCTGGTTCGAGAGGTAGACCTGCAGGCCCATCTGGGCGATCTGGTCGCGCTGCGTCGCGCCCCAGTCGGCGTGGCCTTCCTCGTCCTTCAGGAGCTTGAGGAACAGGTCGGCGGTGGCCTGGTCGCCGGCCTCGCGGCAGATGTGGATGGCCTCGTTGTAGGAGACGACCGCGGCGAGCTCGTCCGCCTCGTCATTGGCGACGATCTGCGGCACATCCTTGCCGATCTTCATCGGGTTCAGCTTGGAGACGATGGGGATGCCCTCGAGGAAGAGGATGCGGCCGATGAGCGCCTCGGCGTGCTTCATCTCGTCGATGGCCTGCTTCTCGATCGCCTTGTGGAGCTTGCCGTAGCCCCAGTCTTCGCACATCTCGGAGTGGACCATGTACTGGCTGATGGCGGTCAGCTCCTCCGCCAGCGCCTTGTTCAGGACGGCCAGGACCTTCTCGTTGCCCTTCATGGATCGCTCCCTCCTTCGGGGTGGGTCCGCAGTGTACTCGTCAGGCGCCCCCGGCGGGAAGCGCGGCGCGCTCCGCCGGGGTCAGGAACGCCGCTGCGACCGCGTTCCGCTGGGCCTGCCGGATCTGCGCCGGCGTCAGGCCCGCGGCGGGCGCGGCCACTTCGTACTCGTGGACCAGCGTGATGCCGCTGATGCCCGGGTCGTCGGAGTTGATGGTGGCGAGCAGTCCGCGCTCGAGGAAGCGGCGCAGCGGGTGGCTCGCGTAGTCGGGCACGGTGCTCGTCTGCACGTTGCTCGTCAAGTTGGCCTCGATGGCCACGCCCCGCTCCGCCATGAGGTCGAGCAGCGCCGGGTCCCCGGCCGCGCGCACCGCGTGGCCGATGCGCTCGGCGCCCAGGCCCTCGACGGCCTGGCGCACGCTGTCCGGTCCGCTCGCCTCGCCGGCGTGCACGGTGACGTGCAGGCCGGC
>JAXDBZ010000043.1:0-31921 GCA_034678345.1 Candidatus Eiseniibacteriota bacterium | reverse complement strand
GCCTCGCCGCCGTCCCACGGCGCCGCGACGCACGCCTTGCGGCCGGCGTGGGCGAGCTGGATGCCGGGCACGGCCCCCCGGGCGGCGATCGCCGCGGCGACCTGAGCCAGCGGTTCGACCTGCGCGTCGTCCCACAAGCCCAGGTCCCCGGGGCTGATGCGCCCCTCCGGCCGCACCGCCGTCGCCTCGACCACGATCGCGCCGGTGCCCCCCGCCGCCCGGCTGGCGTAGTGCACGAAGTGCCAGTCGTTGGCGAGGCCGTCCACCGCCGAGTACTGCGCCATGGGCGAGAGCACGATGCGGTTGCGCAGCGTGACCGTGCGCATGGTCAGGGGCTCGAACAGCGAGGCGGAGCCGGGCAGCTCGGCACGACCGTTCATCTCGGACCTCCCGGGGTGCGGGCCAGCGGGCCACCGGCCCCGTGGCCGGCGGCGCCCGATGAGAACGCCGCGCCCGCGCCGCGTCAAGGCGCGGAGGCTCGCGCGCGGCGGCTTGCGCGCGGCCGCGGCCCGGGGCAGAGTCACGCCTCCACCGCGCACCCCGAATGGAGGAGACCTCCCATGCCGAGATGGCCCCTGCTTCCGTCCCTCGTCCTCGCCACCGCGATCCTCGCGAGCCCGGCCCGCGCGGGCGCCGCGCCGGCCGACTCGCTGCCGCGCCCGCCGCTCGACCCGCCCGCTCCGGCGCTGGCGCCCACGGTGTGCGTGGTGCCCGAGGACCTCGACGCGCGGGCGGTGCGGCGGCTGCTGGACGGGCAGGTCGAGGCCTGGAACCGCGGCGACCTCGAGGGCTTCATGCGCGGCTACTGGAGGTCGGACTCGCTCTCGTTCTACTCCGGCGGCACGGTCACGCACGGCTGGCGGACGACGCTCGACCGCTACCGCCGGCGCTACCAGGGCGAGGGTCGCGAGATGGGCACGCTCGCCTTCGACATCCACGACGTGGCCCTGCCGGCCGGCGGCGAGGCCGTGGTGCGCGGCGGCTGGAGCCTCGCCTTCCGCGAGAGCCGCTCGAGCGGGCTCTTCACGCTGTGGCTGCGCTGGTTCCCGGACGAGGGGTGGCGCGTGGTGCACGACCACACCAGCGCGGCGCCGTAGCCGTCCCCGCCCGGGTGGCGGTCAGCGCACGACCAGCGTCTGCGGCTCGCCGGTGGTGGCGAAGCGGATGCGCAGCCGCCTGCCGGCGCGCTTCGTCTCGACCCGGCGCCCGCCCACGGCCGCGCGGTTCGCGGCCGTGACCAGTTCCACCTCGGCTTCCCCACCCACCGCCCCGCTCAGCACCAGCCGGTGCTCCCCGCCGCGACGGCGCACGTCGAGCACCTCGGCGGTGACGGAGCGCAGGACGTCCCCGCCGGCCAGCGGCAGGTTCAGGGGCAGCACGTAGCCGCGGCGGCTGCCGAGGCTCATGCAGCCGCGCGCGGGGAACACGCACGGGCGCCGCTCGCCCGGCAGCGTCATGCGGACGCGGCCCGAGCGCGGCTGGTCGTGGAAGTTGGCCACGAACAGGAAGCCGTAGCCCTCCCCCGCGCGCAGGACGACCTGCAGGTCGGGCGCGGTCTCGACCGCGGGGCGCGCGCCGAGGCGGGCGAGGAAGTCGCGCACCAGGCCGACCTGGTAGTCGAACATGTGGTTGAGGCCGAAGCCGAGCAGGAGCGCCCGCCCCGCGCCGCGGCGAATGTCGAGGCCGCACGGCCTGCCCTCCGCGGTCTCGGCGACGACCGTGGCGCCCGGCGCTTCGAACCAGGTGACGCCGCCCTGCGCCAGCGCCTCCTGCCCGCCCGCGCGGTAGCAGGCGTTGCCGCCCACCGTGCCGCCGACGCGCACACCGAGGAAATCGCCGAGGACCGTGCAGGCCTCGCGGCCCGCGCCCCGCAGCGGCAGCCCGGGGTTCAGCAGCAGCCGCCCGCCGCCGCGCACGTAGTCGGCGAGCTTGCGCTGCGTCGCCTCGTCCATGGACTCCAGCGCGAAGACGACCAGCACCGGCCGCCGCGCCAGCTCCGCGGCCGGCGTCGCCTCGAGGTCGAGGAAGGCGGCGTTGAGGTGCGCGAGCTGCAGCAGCCGCGCCAGGCCGTCGTGGAAGAGGTTCGTCTTCTTCCACTCCAGCGCCTCGATGTCCGGGCCGGTGAGGTACTCGGTGGTCCAGTACGGGGCATAGAAGCCGAGGGCCACGTCCGCGTGCTTGCGCGTGGCCGCGAGCCGCGGTCCGAAGGCGCGCACCTGGCGGCCGAAGTCGCGCAGCGCGGCGAAGTGTTCGCGCCGGCGCCCGTCCGGCGCCACCGCGGCCTGCCACTCGTGGTAGGCGCCGAAAGCGCCCATGCCCGGCTCGTTGCGCCCGCCCGAGAACATCTAGGCGTTCAGGATGTCGAGCCCGTGCGCGGCGGAGGTCTTCAGGTTCAGCTCGACGTCCTGCGGGTAGAGGCGCGGCCGGTCGCGCATGATGCCGGTCTGCAGCTCGGCGCAGGCGGCGGGCACGCCGCGACCGCCGATCATGCGCACCACCTCGGTGGTGATGGCGATGTCGTGGAAATTCTCGTAGTCGAGCCGGCGCATCTGGTAGGCGCCCCCCAGCAGCACCCCGGGCACCACCGCGGGGAAGTCGCGGAACATCATCGAGGTCATGGGCGCGTAGACGCCGCGGCCGCGCACGTCGAAGTCGTAGAACTGCGGGATGTTCGCCAGCACCGGCAGCTCGAGCCCGTGCGCCCGGTAGCGCTCGTGCAGCAAGCCGAAGTAGTCGGCGTAGTAGCGCTGGTAGAAGGCCATCCAGTCGCGCAGCAGGCGCGGCTCCTGCCGGTCGTCGCCGTCGGCGGGCTGCACCACCTCGGCGAAGTCCCGCCAGGCGCTGCCGTGGGCGGCGTTGAGCGCGGCCAGGTCGCCGGCGTAGCGCGCGCGCAGGAACTCCCGGTAGCGGCGCTGCGTGTCCTCGCCGTGGTCGGCGGCCTTCTGCAGCCAGTGCACCATGCCGATCTCGTTGTCGAGCTGCACGATGGCGACCGGGCCGCGCGGGTGGGCGTGCCGCGCCACCAGGGGCAGCACCGCGTCGTACCAGCGGCCGACGTGGCGCTGGAAGACCGGGTGGTGATAGGCGAGCAGCGTGGTGTGCGGCAGGTTCGTGATGTCGCGACCGCGCACCGAGACCTCGGGGTGGCCCTGCAGGAGCCAGTCCGGCACGCCCTCGTTCACCAGCTCGGCGTTCGAGACGGGACCGACGCGGGCGATGAAGTGCAGGCCGTGCTCGCGCACCAGCCCGAGCCAGCGCTCGAGGTCGCGCTGCGGGTGCGTGCGGCCGGCGAAGTCGAGCTCTCCGTCGCGGGCCTCGTGCCAGATCCACGGCACGTAGGAGCTGACCGTGTTGAGACCCGCCGCGCGGGCGGCACGCAGGTGCAGGGGCCACTCCCGCGGCCGCAGGCGGAAGTAGTGGATCTCGCCCGAATAGACGAACCAGGGGCGTCCGTCCAGCAGCAGACTGCCGTCCCTGCAGGTGATCGCCACCCCGTAGCCTCCCTCGTTGCCTGCCGACGGTCCCGCGCCCGCAGGGCCCGCCCGAAGCCCGGGGCAGGACCCGGAAGCTTGCACAGTACAACCGCTCGCGCGGACGCCCAAGCGGGACCGTCCGTCGCGGCCCCGTTGGCGCCCTTGGGCTTAGACGGACCGGCCCCCTGGCGGGGGAAACGGTCCGCGCGGGGGGCCCACCGAGGGGTCGATCGCGCCGGCGAAATCCCAGCGCAGGCGATGGGTCGGATGGCGCAGCACGGCGGCGAGGGCGGGCGCCCGGAGGCGTTTTTCGTTGACAGTCGCCGGGGCCTATGTAAACGTTTACAGGCGTGGGGCAACGCTGTTCAGCCCTGTCGAAACCCACCGCCGCGAACGACCTCCTGTGGTAGCATCATGGAGCCGAAGGCCGCGACGGACCCCGAGCGGGCAGACGCTCGGGTGGCTCTTGCCCGGGGCTGGCCGGTTTCATGCCCCAACAGCCAGCAGCACCGCATAAGGGATTTGGTCCGCGTTTCACCGTCTCGAACCCCGCAGCGAGGAGGACCCCACCACATGAAGCGGATCAGCTACTCCAGTCTGGCTCTCGCCGCCGTGATGATGTTGGTCGCGGGGCTGGCCGTCGCCGACCAGCTCACGTGCCCGGGCTACACGCCGACGCCCAACAGCGGCGTGGTGACCGCGCGCGTGTTCAACGACTGCGACGACACCAGCCTCCAGATCATCAACGACTACCCGGCCCACATCTGCATCATCGATTCGGGCGAGGGCTGCACCGGCACGAACCTGCACGTCTGGAGCTTCTCCGAGGACGGCGTGACCAAGGCCGCCTTCGAGAACTGCAGCCACTACCGGTTCGCCGCCGTCTTCAAGATGTGCACCCAGTACGGTGAAGGCGGCCTGCGTCTGTCGCCGTGGTGGTCGCCCGACGTGGACGGCCGGTTCATGGTGAACGCGGCCAGCGGCGAGATCGCCTGCTTCGGCGGCCGCCTGCCGTTCTACAGCTTCACCGCGGCCTATGGCCTGCACTACGTCCAGGGTCAGGAGATCTGGATGCAGATCACCTACGATCCGAACGAGCTGGAAGAGACGGACCCGGCGCTCCCGGCCGCTCCGAACCCGGCCACCATCGAGTACCAGATCTACTACCAGGGCCAGGGCTACAGCAGCGGCAAGCTGAACTTCGACATGGCCAACCCGGCCGAGGCGCCCGAGCACGGCCTGTGGGGCGAGCTCTACCCGGCGTACGCGGGCGGCTACGTCCAGGCTCCGAACTGGAACGGCGGGGCGGCGTTCTGCACCGCCGTCAGCTGGTCGAACATCGAGTTCGAGGGCCCGTCGGCCACCCCGGCCAGCAACACGACCTGGGGCCAGTTGAAGAACCTGTACCGGTAGTCCGAGCATCCGCGGACGCTCCGTCCGCGCGACCGAGGCCCGCGTGCGCAGGCACGCGGGCTTCGGTATGTTCGGGGCCTGAGCGGGCGGGATCCCCCGCCGGCAGGGAGCGGATGGGATGAGACGCCTCTTCCAGACGAAGTACGGATACTTCCGCGCGGACGGGCGCGAGTACGTCATCACCCGCCCCGATACGCCGCGCCCCTGGGTCAACGTCATCTGCCCGGGCGCCTACGGCACGGTGCTCTCGCAGGCGGGCGGCGGCTACTCGTGGCGCGACCACGCCACGTTCGACCGCCTCACCCGCTGGGAGCAGGACCTCGTCCGCGACGAGTGGGGCAAGTGGATCTACTGCCGCGACCGGGACTCAGGCGGCCGCTGGTCCCTCGCCTGGCAGCCGGTCCAGGCCCGACCTGCCCGCTACGAGTACCGCCACGGCATCGGCTACACGACGATCCTGGCGCGTCACCAGGGCATCGAGAGCGAGCTCACGGTCTTCGTGCCGCCGGACGAGCCGCTGGAGATCTGGCGGGTGCGCCTGACGAACCGCTCCGGCCGCCGGCGGCGGCTGGACCTCGTCAGCTACCTCGAGTGGAACCTGGGGCCCGCGCCCGACACCCACCGCGAGTTCCACCGGCTCTTCATCGAGACCGAGTACGCAGCGGCGGCCGGCGCGCTGCTCGCCACCAAGCGGCTCAGCACCATCGCCGAGCACGGCCGGGGGCAGCCGTGGAACGTGGAGTGGCCGCACGTCGGCTTCCACGCCGCCAGCCCGCGCCCGCTGGCCCACGAGTGCGACAAGGAGGCCTTCCTCGGCCGCCACGGCTCGATCGCCGACCCCGCCGCCCTGCACCGGCCGCGCCTGTCGGGCTCATGCGGCAAGTGGCTGGACGCCGTCGGCGCGCTGCAGGTCGGCGTCGCCCTCGCCCCGGGCCAGACGCGCGAGGTGGTCTTCACGCTGGGCCTGGCCGACGACCGCGCCACGGCGCTGCGGCTGGCGCGCCGCTACCGGCGGCCCGCGGCGGTGGAGGCGGCCTGGGAGCGCATGCGGCGGTTCTGGGACCGCCGGCTCGAGCCGCTCGAGGTCCGCACGCCGGATGCCGCCTTCGACCTGCTCACGAACGGCTGGCTCGCGTACCAGACGCTCTCCAGCCGTGTGTGGGGCCGCACCGGCTACTTCCAGCCGGGCGGCGCCTTCGGCTACCGCGACCAGCTGCAGGACAGCCAGGTCTTCCTGCCGCTCGAACCGCGGCGCACGCGCGAGCAGATCCTGCTCCACGCCGCGCACCAGTTCCGCGACGGCACCACCTGGCACTGGTGGCACCCGCTCACCGGCGAGGGGGCGAAGAAGCCCTACAACGACGACCTGCTGTGGCTGCCGTTCGTCACCCTGAACTACCTGCGCGAGACCGCCGACTTCGCCGTCCTGCGCGAGCGCGTCCCCTTCCTCGGCCCCGACGGGAAGCCCTCGCGCGAGCGGGGAACGCTGTACGAGCACTGCCGGCGCGCCATCGACTCGTTCTGGACCCGCTTGTCGCCGCGCGGGGTGCCGCTCATGGGCGCGGGCGACTGGAACGACGGCCTGTCGGCCATCGGCCTCGAGCTCCGCTCGGAGAGCGTCTGGCTGGCGCACTTCCTCATCGGCATCCTCGAGGACTGGGCCGAACTGGAGGAGCGTCTCCCCCGCCCCGACCGCGGGGCCGTCACGAAGTACCGTCGCGAGGCGGCGAAGATGCGCGCCGCGGTGAACCGCCACTTCTGGGACGGCGACTGGTACGTGCGGGCCACCAAGGACAGCGGGGAGGTCATCGGCTCGAAGCGCTGCCGCGACGGCCGCATCTTCCTGAACGCGCAGACCTGGGCCGTCCTGAGCGGCGTGGTGCCGCCGCGGCGCCTGCCGCGCATGCTGAAGGCTATGGAGCGGCACCTCTACAAGGCCTACGGGCCGGTGCTCCTCGCTCCGGCCTACCGGCGTCCCGACGCGGAGATCGGCTACCTGACGCGCTACGCGCCGGGCTCGCGCGAGAACGGCGGCCTCTACACGCACGCCGGGCTGTGGGCCGTCCAGGCGGAGTGCCGGCTGGGGCGGGCGGAGCGGGCCTGGGAGCTGTACCGCTCCTTCTGCCCGGTGCGGCGGGGCATGGAGCCCGACCTCTACAAGGTCGAGCCCTACGTCATGCCGGGCAACGTGGACGGGCCCGAGTCGCCCCACTACGGCCGCGGCGGCTGGACCTGGTACACGGGCTCGGCGGCCTGGACGCTCCGCGTCGGCACCGAGTGGCTGCTGGGCGTTCGCCCCGTGTGGGACGGCCTCCTCGTGCGGCCCTGCCTGCCGCGGGGCTGGACGGGCTTCACCATGAAGCGCACCTTCCGCGGCAGCGTCTACCGCATCACGGTGCGGGCGAACGCGGCCCGCCCGGGGGTGTGGGTGGACGGCCGCCGGCAGCGCTCGGACGTCGTGCCCGCATTCGCCGACGGGCGCGAGCACACGGTCGAGGCCCGCCTGGCGAAGCCCTGAGCGGCGAAGGGACGCCGCTCAGGGCCTGAACTGCACCGTCGCCGGCAGGGCGCGCAGCACGACCCCGCCGTCCGGCGCCGGCTCGGCCGGCGCGCCGTCCACGGTGGCGCGGCGGTAGCTCCCCGGCGGCCGCAGCACGATCCCGCCCGGCGGCACGCGGCAGCCGGCCTCGATGCGCGCCTCGAGCCCGCCGGCGCGGTCCTGCCGCAGCGCGTAGCCGAGTGTGCCGTACGACGTCGAGAGCCCGCGCAGCCTCAGGCCCGCCTCCTGCAGCCAGGCCGCCGGCACGCCCGCCGCCAGCACCAGCGAGCTGTCGCGCTCGCGCTCGAAGGCGAGCAGGTCCAGGGTCGAGCGCACGAAGTCCGAGCCCACCCAGGTGTGCGGCAGGTCACCGATGAAGCGGTTCTGCGTCCGGTCGGACCAGACGATCTCGCCCCACTGCTGCCAGGCGGGCGGGTTGCGGTCGGCGAGGAAGAAGGCCAGCAGGCTGTCGGCGCGCTCGCGCCAGCCCAGCCGGGCGAAGGCCCCGATGGTGCGCGTCTCGTAGGGCGTGTAGTTCACCCACGGCTTCGCGCCGCTGGCGCGGTCGCGGAAGAACTCCCAGTAGCGCGCGAAGGTGCGCTCGAGGGCGCCGGGCGGCAGCACCGCCTCGGCCTGCACCGGGTCGAGCGCGATCGTGGTCGAGGTGGCGTCGAAGTCGCCCAGGTCGGCGCAGCCGGGCACGTAGTCGATGCCGTGCCGGGCCATGGCCGCCCGAAGCGAGGCGGCCAGCTCGCGCCGGAACTCGTCGCGGATCGCCGCCAGGCGCGCGGCATCGTCGGTCCTCCCCAGCGCCCGCGCCAGGAAGACGGCGTCCTGGAAGCCGCGCAGGGCGAACAGGTCGTCCCAGTACGAGTGCATGGGCTGGGCCGAGTAGCCCTCGTGGCTGATCGAGGGCGGCAGCAGCCCGAAGAACTCCTCCCGGCCCAGCGCGCGCCACTCCGGCGTGCGCCGCAGCTGGCGCAGCGAGTCGAGGTAGGCGGCGGCGGCCGCGACCGCCGGCCAGCGTCGCTCGATCAGGGCCCGGTCGCCGGTGTGCCGGTAGTACTCGGCGACGAGGTAGATGAACTGCCCGCCGGAGTCGTGCTCGGGCACCGGGTCGGCGCCCAGCGGGCCGACGCAGCACGGCACCTTGCCGTTGGCGTACTGATGGGGCGCGAACCACTCGATGAACTCGCGAACCACTTCGGGATGCCCGGTGCGCAGCAGCGCCGTGCAGGTGAGCGAGCCGTCGCGGATCCACGAGCGCGCGTAGGAGCGCGAGCCGGGCTGGATGCCGGCGCTGTCGCGGTTCACGAGGATCCAGCCGATCTGCGCCTGCACCGCGCGGGCCACGTCGGCCGCCGCCCCCGGCAGCTCGAGCGCGAACGGCTCCAGCCGCCCGCGCCAGGCGTCGCGACAGGCCGCGAGCCGCGCCTCCACCTCCTGCCGCCAGGCCAGCGGGCTGCGCTCGGGCGGGGCCTCCGGCCGGCCGGCCAGCGGGACGACGAGGTCCACCTCCTCCTCGGCCCCGGCAGCCAGCTCCACGCGGTAGGCCAGCGCGCCGGAGGCGCGGCCGGGCGGGTCGCTGACGTGCGTGCGCGCCGGCAGCAGGTCGTCGCGCAGGAAGTCGGTGACCACGTCGCCCGCCTCGAACTCGGAGGCGCCGAAGCCGTCTGGGGCCATCAGGCTCACGAGGCCGCGGTCGCCGTCCACGCGCACCACCGACCCGTCCTGGAAGACCGCCCGCAGCGGCGCCACGCCGCCGGGCACGGCGAGGAACTGCTCGGGAGGGTTCACCTGGAAGGGCCGCAGGACGAGGTACAGCGTGGCCGGCACGACGCCGGCGCCGACGTTGCGCAGGCGGTAGCGGCCGACGAGCGCCGGGCCCTCCGGGCCGAGCCCGGCGGGTCCTCCAGCCTCCGGCACGGCGAAGGCGGTGACGGTCAGCTCGAGATCGTCGCGCAGCCAGCGCACCGAGGGGATGGGCAGGCAGCCGTCCTCGAGGTACTGCCGGATCTCCGCGTCCGCCCAGCTCAGCAGCCGCCCGTGGGCGTACAGGAACGGCTCCACCGACCAGGCGCCCGGGCCGCTCTCCAACGCCCCGTCAGCGCCGAGCAGGCCCTCGCGCCGGTCGCGGTCCTCGCCGACCACCGCCCAGCTCGCCGGCTCGCCGAGGATGCCGCGCGGGTACCAGCCGCGGGGCGCGTCGCGCGCCACCGCGCGGAAGAACGCCGCCGGGCTCGCCGCCCACTCGAGCGGCATCACCCGCACCTCGCTCACCGCCAGCGTGCCCGGGCCCGCGGCGCGCAGGCGCACGTAGCGCGCCTCGGTCTCGGGCAGGTCCACGTGGTCGCGGGTGCGGCGCGGAGCCTCCACCGTGCGCAGGGCGCGCCAGGCCGAGCGGTCGTCCGAGACCTCGACCACGTAGCCGGCGACGCGCCAGGCCTTCGCCCGGTCCACGACCAGCCCGCCGAACTCCCGCGCCGCGCCAAAGTCCAGCTCGAGCCAGGGCGCCCGGTCCCCGCGGCCGCTCACCCAGGCGGTGCGGGGTTCGCCGTCCACCGCCGCGACCGCGGCCTCGGCCGCCCGCCGGGCGGAGGAGGCCAGGGCCAGGGGCGCTGGCGGCGTCGCCGCCGGCACTGGCAGCGGCGTCAACTCGAGCTGGTCGAGCCAGACCGTGCCGCGCCCGCCGCTGCCGGCGGTGATGGCGAACTCCAACGCCGCCGCGCGGCGCAGCGTGCCGCCGCCGGCCGGCCCCCAGGCGAACTCGATCTGGCGGCGCCGGATGGTCACCGTCTGCCAGTCGCGCGGGAAGGCGAAGTCGCGCTGGTTGCGCCACCAGACGTTGGCGCCGGTCGAGTCGAGGAGCTTGAACTCGAGGTTCTGCGGCCCGCACTCGCCGCGCACGCGGAAGGTGAACCGGTAGTTCTCGGGCAGCTCGAGGTCGAGCGCTCGGTGCAGCACCGCGTAGCCGCCGCCCCGGGCGAAGTGGAAATCCACCCGCAGCGCGCCGCCGCGCTCCCCCGGCTCGCTCGTGAGCCGCATCTCGACGCCGTCGGCGGGCTGCGCCGTCCAGCCACCCACGACGTCGAAGGCATCCACCAGCACGGGCGCATCCGCCCCCGCCGGAGCCGGCGCCGCGACGGCCAGGGCCGCGCCCAGCATCCACCGTCCGATCAGGTCTCTCATCCCTTGACGCTCCCCATCATGACGCCCCGGATGTAGGCGCGCTGGAGCGAGACGAACAGGATCACCACCGGGAGCACGGTCAGGACCGAGCCGGCCATCATCAGCTCGGTGTCCTGCACGTGCTCGCCGGAGAGGCTCGCCAGCGCCACCGGCAGCGTGTACTTCGCCTCGTCGCTCAGCACGATCAACGGCCACATGAAGTCGTTCCATGCCGAGAGGAACACGAACACCGCCAGCGTCACCAGGATCGGTCGGATCACCGGCAGCACGATGGTCCAGAAGATACGGTACTCCCCCGCGCCGTCCACCCGCGCGGCGTCGAGCAGGTCGTCGGGGATGGACAGCGCGTACTGGCGGATCATGAAGATGCCGAAGATCCCGGCCATGAACGGCACCACCACGCCGGCCATCGTGTTCACCAGCCCCAGGGACTTGAGCATGAGGAAGAGCGGCAGCATCCCCACCTGGCCGGGGATGACCAGCGCCGCCAGCAGCGTGCGGAAGACCCGCTCGCGGCCGCGGAAGCGCAGCTTGGCGAAGGCGTAGCCGGCCATCGAGTTCACCAGCAGCGAGATGAGCGTCGCCGAGACCGCCACCAGCGCGCTGTTGAGGAAGGACCGCGCCAGGTCGAGCCGCGTGAACAGGTCCACGTAGTTGCCGAGCGTCGGCTGCCGCGGCAGCAGGCGGGGCGGGAAGCTGTTCGCCTCGCCCGGCGACATGAAGGAGGCCGAGACCATCCACAGCAGCGGCGCCAGCGTCGCCACCGCGACCGCCACCAGCGCCGCGTGGAGGAGGATCGAGGGCACCAGGTCGCGGCGCTTCACCGGCGCTCCCGCTGCAGGCGCATCTGGATCATCGTGCCCGCGAGCATGATCAGGAACAGCACGAAGGCGACGGCCGCGCCCATGCCCATCCGCCACCAGCGGAAGCCCTCCTCGTACATGAGCAGCACCACGGTGCGGGTCGAGCCCATCGGCCCACCCTGGGTCATGACATAGGGTTCGGCGAAGAGCTGGAAGTTGCCGATCATCGTCATGACGCCGACGAACAGGAACGTCGGCCCCAGGCTCGGCAGGGTGATGTGGCGGAAGCGCGCCCAGCCGCCGGCGCCGTCGAGGTGCGCCGCCTCGTAGAGCTCCTCGGGGATGCTCTGCAGCCCGGCGACGAAGATGAGCATGTTGTAGCCGAAGTTCTTCCACACCGCCAGGACGATGATGGCGAACATGGCCCAGTGCGGATCGCCCAGCCAGTCCACCGCCGGCAGGCCGACGCCGCCCAGCACCCAGTTCAGCAGCCCGTACTGCGGGTGGTAGAGGTAGCGCCAGACGATGGCCACGGCGACCAGCGTCGTGACCACCGGCATGAAGAAGATCGAGCGGTACAGGCCCGGGAAGCGCGCCAGCTTCGAGTTCACCAGCAGCGCCGCCACCAGCGAGGCCGCCACCGAGAGCGGCCCGCCCACCAGCACGAAGTACAGCGTGTTGCCCAGGGCCCGCCAGAAATCGGGGTTGCGCAGCACCTGGGCGTAATTGCCGAGGCCCATGAAGCGCGCCGTGTCCGGGCGGCCGATGGCGTAGACGTCGAAATCGGTGAACGACAGCACCAGCCCGGCCAGCACGGGCACGAAGAAGAACACGCCGATCAGCCCCAGCGCCGGGGCGACGAACGCCCAGCCGGCGCGGTCCTGGCGCGCCTCGACCGCGCCCCTCACGGCCTCGCCCCCGCGGCCCGCTCGCGCTCGCGGGCGACCAGCCAGCGGCGCTTCTCGAGGATGCGGTCCACCTCGCGGTCGAGCGCCGCCAGCGTCGAGTCGGACCGCGCGCCCCCCAGCACCATCGCCTCGACGGCGTACTGCAGCTTGAGCGAGATGTTCTCCCACTCCGGCACCCGCGGCGTGGAGACGGCGCGCTGCAGCTGGATGGCGAAGGCCCGCGTCGTCGGGTCGCCGGCGATCGAGGAGTCGCGCCAGGCCTCGCGCCGCGCCGGGAAGTCGCCGGTGAGCCGGGCGAAGCGGACCTGCTGCTCGGGCCGCGACAGGAACTCGACCAGCCGCCACGCCTCCGCCTTGTGGCGCGAGGAGCGGAACACGACCAGGCTCGAGCCGCCCGCCGTCGAGAGGCCTCGCGCCGGGCCGCCCGGGCCGGGCAGCGGCGCCGTGCCCCACGCGTCCTGCATCGCCGGCGAGAGCCGCCGCCGGAACTCGCCCACGTCCCACGGCCCGCTGATGTACATGCCGAAGGTGCCGCGCTCGAACTCCTGGTAGCGGTTGGCGATCGACGCGCCGGCGACGTTGGGCGCGAGCCCGCGGCGGAAGATCCCCAGGTAGAAGTCGGCGGCGCGGCGGTAGGCGGGCTCCGAGAAGGCGCCGCGCGTGCCGTCGTCCTTCAGCAGCGGCGAACCGGCCTGCAGGCCGAGCACGATCCACGGCGTGTACTCGTTCGTCGGCAGGAAGATGGCGAACTTGTCGGGGCCGGTCACGCGCTTGAGGGCCTCCATCGAGCGCAGCCAGCCGTCCCAGTCGCCCGGGATCGAGTCGTAGCCGGCTCGCTGCAGCAGGTCGCGGCGGTAGAAGAGCACGCGCGTGTCCACGTACCAGGGCACGCCGTAGACCACGCCGTCCATGACGTTCGTGTCCCAGATGCCGGCGAAATAGCCCTCCGGCCGGACGACGGACGAGGCGGCCACCCAGCGGTCGAGCGGCTCGATGGCGCGCAGGGCGGTGAACTCGGCGATCCACGTGTTGCCGAGCTGCGCCACGTCGGGGCTCGAGCGGCCGACGTGCGCGGTGAGCAGCTTCTCGTGCGCTGCGCCCCACGGAATCTGCTGGACGACCACGCGGACGCCGGGGTTCTCGCGCTCGAAGTCACGCACCAGCTCCTGCACGACCTCGCCCTCGCGGCCCATGGCCCAGAAGCGGAGGGTCGTGCGCCCGTCCCGCGTCCCGCCACAGCCGGCGAGGAGGGACGCGAAAAGGGCGAGCAGCACGAGAACGGGCGCAATCGCCGGGCCGGGTCGGGGGAGCGGCCCCTTGGCGACCGCTCGCCCGCTTCGTCCAGAAGGCGCGGGCTCGCTCTGCCGCGGCCATCCCGGCTCCGCCCGACCCGCGCTGCGCGCGGGTCTCCCTGGCTTCGCCGGGGCGCGGGCGTCGCTGCGGGGCCACTCCCCCGGCCCGGCCCTCGGCGTCGGAGCACCCGCGAGGGGACCGACTCCCCCGGCCGGCCCAGAAGCGATGTCTCGCCGTGGCGTGTCCATCACTCGACGCGCGTCGAATCCAGCCATCCGCCCGTGAACCCCGCGACCCTGAGCCCGCGCACGATGTGCGGGTTCCGGCGCAGTGTACGCCAGACCAGCCCGCTGCGGTGGTTCTCGATCATCGCCAGGATGGGCCCCTGGTCGATGCCCAGCCGGTCCACGTCGAACCAGCCCACCCCCGGCACGATCCGCCCGTGCTGCACCCGCACCAGGCTGTCGAGCGTCGGGTTGAGTGCATCCACGAAGCCATGCGGCCCCCAGGCGTGCTCGCCGAAGTCCGCGCGGATGGCCATGAGCAGCGGCACCACGACCTCCGGGGCGAAGGCCACCGAGCCGCCGGCGGCCGCCGGCGAGACGGTGCCGTCGTCCACCACCTCGGTGAAGGAGGCGCCGCGGGCCGCGTAGCTGCGGAACTCGCGCCGCCGCCCGGCGAGGGTGAAGACGCCGTCCACCGGGCCGTCGCAGGCGGTCAGGCCCCACAGGCGCTCGCCGTAGCCGCGGAAGCCGCCCGGGTTGGCGATGGCGTAGGCGCGCTGGGCCAGCGTCGCGCGCCGGGAGTTCTCGAACCAGTCGCTGCCGTGCGCGCGCATCAGGCTGTCCTGCAGCCCCCGCAGGTCGAGCCAGACCTGCGAGTACTGGTGGCCGAAGAGCGGCGCGAAGCCCACGTGCTCGTAGCCCTGGAAGGAGCCCCGGCGGCAGTGCGACACCCAGCCCGACCAGACCTCCGGCCCCAGCGGGTGCGTCGGCGAGGCCATGGCCAGGATGGGCACCAGCATGGACTCGTTCATGCCCGCCCAGTCGTAGGCGAGGAAGCCCCCCTCGGGGTCCCAGCCGTGCACGATCCAGGGCGGCCGCACGTAGGCCCACCGCCAGTCGGCGCGCGCGAAGAGCGAATCGGCCAGGTCGCGCACCTCGGCCTCGCGCGTGTCGTCCCGGTCGAAGTACGACTGGCAGAACAGCGCGCCGGCCAGCAGCAGCGCCGTGTCCATGGTGGACAACTCGACCCGCTCGAAGCGCGTGCCGCTGCCCGGGTGGACGAAGTGGTAGAAGAAGCCCCGGTACCCGGCGCAGCCCCGCGCCGCCGTGCCCTGCGGCGCCCGCCACAGGAAGCGCAGGGTCGCCAGCGTGCGCTCCAGCGCCGCTTCGCGCGTCACCCAGCCGCGTTCGGCGCCGATCGGGTAGGCGGTCAGGGCGAAGCCGACCGCCGCCACGCTGGCGAAGGACGGCGTCGGCGCCCGGTCCGGCGTGAGCCCGGTGCGCGCGTCGGTCAGCTCCCAGAACCAGCGGAAGGTGGCGTGCTCGAGCGTGTCGAGGAAGGCGGTCTCCCCCGCCGTCAGCGGACGCACCGGGGGCGCGGCCGCGCCCGCCCGCTCCCGGCCGCGGCAGCCCGTCGCCAGCGCCAGCGCCAGCAGCGCGGCGAGGGCGAGGAGCGCGGCCGGCCGGCCGGTCCGCCACCGGTTCGTCCCTGAGCGCGGGCGGGGACCCATGGCAGCCGCTAGCGGGGCACCGCGGGGGCGGGGCCGCCGCGGTCCGTCCGCGGGCCGCGCGGGCGGCTGGCGCCGCACGAGCCGCGCACCACCAGGCGCGTGGGCAGCACCTCGTGCGCACCCTCCCCGCCCCGGGTGGGTCGCGCCGGGTCGAGCAGCATCTCGACCGCCCGCTCGCCCATCTGGAACATGTCCACGTGCACGGTGGTCAGGGCCGGCGTCAGGTAGCGGGCCATCGGGATGTCGTCGAAGCCCGCCAGCGCGACGTCGTCGGGCACCACGCGCCCGGCCTCCTGCAGCGCCCCCATCACCCCCACCGCCATGTGGTCGTTGGCGACGAAGATCGCCGTGGGACGGCCCTGCTGGCGCAGCATCTCGCGTGCCGCCTCGTAGCCCGAGCGCTCGGTGAAGTCGCCGTGGAACTCCTGCGCCGGATCCGGCTCGACCCCGGCGTCCCGCAGCGCGGTGCGGTAGCCGTCGAGGCGCTGGCGGGCGTCGATGTTCTGCGTCGGCCCGGTGATGGTGGCGATGGGACCGTGCCCCAGGTCGATCAGGTGCCGCACCACCGCGTAGGCACCCTGGAAGTTGTCGATGCTGAGCGTGTCGCAGCCGGGCAGCGGCACCTCCGGGTTCAACTGCACCACCGGCACGTTGCCGGCCGCCTGCCGCAACGCCCGCGAGGCGTCCACGTCCGGCGCCATGACGATGAGCCCGTCCACCCGGCCGCGCATCGAGCGCAGCGCGTCGGTGAGCTCGTCGCCGCTCGAGCTGGAACGCGACACGAGCAGGTGGTAACCGCGGTCGCGCGACAGGAAGTCCACGCCGTGGATGACCTCGGAGAAGAACTCGCCGTGCAGGTCGGGCAGCAGGAGTCCCAGCGTGTGCGTCCGGTTCGTGATCAGGCTGCGGGCGATGCCGTTGGGCCAGTAGCCGAGGGTCGTGGCCGCGGCGGTGACCCGCGCCCGCGTCTCCTTGCTCACCAGCGGGCTGTTGTTGAACACCCGCGAGACGGTGGCGATGGACACGTTGCTGGCCCGCGCCACGTCACGGATGGTCGCCATCCCGGTCGGCTTCACGGCCCCTCCGTCTTCGCTCTCGTCCGCCCGGCCCAGGCTAGCGCAGCTTCACGCAGCGGGCGGCGGCGGTGCGCCCCGCGGCCTCGAGCCGCAGGTAGTACACGCCGGCCGCCAGCGGCCCCGGCTCCCAGGCCACCGCATGCTCGCCGGCCGGCCGCGTCCCGTCCAGCAGGGCGGCCACCCGGCGGCCCGCGAGATCGTACACGCCCAGCCGCACCGGCCCGGCCGCGGGCAGGCGGAAGCGCACCGTGGTCGCGTCGGTGAAGGGGTTCGGCTGGCTCCAGGCCACGGGCGCCGCCACGGCCGGGGCCGGCTCCGGCACGTCGGCGAGCGGCGTGAACCCGGCCCGTGCCAGGCCGGTCTGGACGTCGGCGTTCCGCATGAAGCGGTTCCACACCCGCCCGGTGCGGTGGTTCTCGATCATCAGCACGATCGGGCCCTCGTCGATGCCGAGGTAGTCGGTGTCGTACCAGACCGGGTTCAGGCTCAGGTTGAAGGCGTCCACGAAGCCGTAGCCGCCGAAGGCCGCCGGGTAGTTCGTGTACAGGTTGCGGATGACCGGGATGACCTCGTCCGGGGCGAACGGGAGCGAGCCGATCGGCGCCGTCGGCGTGATCGTGCCGTCGTCGTTCTGCGCCGGGGGCGCCCCGCGTGCCAAGTAGCCGTTCTTGATGTCCGAGGCGGTCAGGCCCCACAGGCTGTCGCTGTAGCCGACCCAGCCGTACGGGTTGGCGGCGGCGTAGGCGCGCTGCGCCAGCGTGGCGCGGCGCGAGTTCTCGAAGTAGGTGATCGAGCGGGCGCGGCAGAAGGCGTCCTGCCACTGGCGGAAGTCCACCCAGCAGTGCGTGTACTGGTGGCCGAAGAGCGGCGGGAAGTTCACGTAGCTGTAGCCGTAGTAGGTCAGCCAGTCGTAGCCGCTCATCCAGTAGGTCCACGTGCTCGTCGGCACCGGATGCGTGGGCGAGCCGAGCGCCAGCAGGTAGAGGATCATCGCCTCGTTGTAGCCCTGCCACAGGCCGTAGCCGGTGAAGGCGGTCCCCGGCTTCCAGCCCATGTAGATGCCCGAGGAGCCGTTGCGCATGAACTCCCAGTCGGCGCGGTAGTAGATCGAGTCGGCCAGGGCGCGGATGCGCACCTCGGTCGTGTCGGCGCCGTCGAAGTACTGCTTGCAGTCCAGGATGCCGGCGAACAGCAGCGCCGTATCGATGGTCGAGAGCTCGCAGTCCCACGTCCGCGTGGCCGTGTTCATGTCGAGGAAGTGGTAGAAGAGCCCCTGGTAGCCGATGGTCCCGCTGCTGGCGGTGCCCTGCGGACCGGTCCAGAAGGTCACCAGCGTGCGGCGCACGCGCTCGGCCGCGGCCGCGCGCGTGACCCAGCCGTGGTCCACCCCGACGCAGAGGGCCGACAGGCCGAAGCCGGTGGCGGCGATGCTGGCCGGCGACCAGCTGGCGCTGCGGTCCTTGATCAGGCCGTTCGTCTCGTTGGCCTGCTCCCAGAAGTAGTCGAACGTGTACTGCTGGATGACGTCCAGCATCGCGTCGATGGCCTGCGCCCGCGCCTCGGCGGCGCCGAGGCTCGCGAGCATCAGCGCCAGGATGAACCTCCGCATGTGTGCCTTCCTTCCGCTCCGCGACGAGGTCGTGACCGCGCCGGTCGGACCCGCCTAGAACTGCAGCCCGACCGTCACGCGGTGCGTGCCGCCCAGCCGCCGATGACCGGCCCAGGCGTAGTCCACCTGGTAGCCGTACACGTCCACCTTGCCCTTCACCCCGCCCCCCAGCGTCAGCCCGACCTCCGTGTCCTGCTGGAAGGCGTCCTGCCAGCCGGCCCGCAGCGCCAGCCGGCGGGCGTACTCCAGCTCCGCCCCGGCGCTCATCCCCTCGGTGTTGTCGCTGGGGTGGAACGCGTCCACCGCCACCTGCAGGTTCGCCAGCCGGCTCAGCCGGAACGGCATCCCCAGCCCGACGCGGAACAGCGCCGGCACGGCGAAGGCGTCGGTGTAGGCGTTCGCCGGCAGCGTGCCGTTGTCGCCGTAGCGGTCGTCGTCGTTGTCGTAGACGATGGCCAGGTCGCGGCCGCCGAACCGCCCCTGGGTGCCGAAGTTCGACAGGCTGGCGCCGATGCGCAGCCCGTTCTCGGACACCTGGTAGAGCGTGCCGAGGTCGAACACCACCGTGTTGAGCGACGTGTGCCAGATTGTCTCCTGCACGTAGTTCACGCGCAGGCCGGCGGAGAAGCGGTCGGTGATCTCGCGCCCGTAGCCGAGACCGATGGCCACGTCCGAGACGCTGTAGCGCTCGCCCGTGCCCATCGGCTGCTCGACGGTGCGCACGTCGATGTCGCCGGAGTTCAGCGCCGTCAGGGTGGCGGTGACGTTGCCCCATCTGCCCGCCGGCAGCGCCACGGCGACGTGGTCGTAGGTGATGTCCGCCAGCCAGGCGCTGTGCGTGAACTGCACGCGGTAGCCGCCCAGCAGCCCGATCACCGCCGGGTTGTAGTAGGTCGCGTCGAGCCCCTGCCAGACCGACACGCCGGCGTTGCCCATGCCGGCGATGCGCGCGCTCGGCTCGATGAGCAGGAACTGCCCGATGGTCGTCCCGGTCTTGCTCTGCGCGGCGGCGCTCCCCGCCCCGAGCAGCAGCAACATCGTCCAGGTCAGGATCCGCCGGCTCATGGCCGCCCCCGCGCTCACTTGATCACCGCGAACTTCCCGGTGAACTCGTCCGCACCGGGAGCTTCGACGTGGTAGATGTACAGGCCCGGCGCGGCGTCCAGGTTGTCCTTGGTCCGCAGGTCCCAGGCCACGTAGGCCTGGACCGAGCCGTCCTGCCGCAGCTCGCGCACGAGGTCGCCGCGCACCGTGTAGATCCGCACCGTCGCGCCGAGCGGCAGGTTGCGGAACTCGATGCGGCGCTCACCGCGCCCCGACTCGGCGAAGCGGGCGGCCTCGAAGCTGGCCGAGCCGACGTAGGGATTGGGCACCACGTAGGGTCTGCCCCCGGCCAGCGCCCCCGGCGCCGAGGCGTCCACGCGCTCGCCGCCGGTGGTGAACTCGAACACGTCGGTGGCGTTGAACGGCCGCGCGATGAACAGGTCGAAGACGTCGCCCAGGGTCGGTGGCACGACCTCCGGACGGCCGGTCGCGCCGCGCTGGTCGAGCTGGATGCGCCAGGTGACGAGCGAGTCGATGCGCACCGACGGCCCGGAGTTGATGACCTCCACCCACTCGCCGAGCGAGTCGAGCGTGCCGTCGCGGCGCAGGTCGCGGAAGCGGAAGCGGAGCTTCACGTCGCCCTCCGCCGTGCGGGCGTAGATGCGGAACTTCGCCGGGTTGCGCGGGATGCCGCCCCAGGTCTGCCCGGTGTCCACGTAGGCCGAGTCGAACACCATGACGATGTCGTCGGGGAAGCCGATGCGCCGCAGGTTCACGGGCAGCGCCCCGGTGTAGTACGACTCGAAGCGCACGTTCGTGGCGCTGCCCTCCCGCCAGCCGAACAGCGTGCTGTCGGGGTACGAGTCCTCGTGGGTCTTCACGATCGGCAGCAGCCCCGAGGCCGTCGGCCCGATGCCCAGGCCGTCGAAGTCCGTGCCGCGCGAGAACAGCGTGACGTGGTCCGTGCTGTCGCGCAGCTCGTACCAGTTGGCCCGGACGCTGTCGGGGAACTCGGTCAGGAAGCCGAGCCGGAAGCGGTGTCCGTCCGGCACGATGCCGGAGTTCACCACCTCGACGCGGACGGTGCCGGTGCCGTCACCGGCGACGTGCGTGGCCTCGTCGGCGCTGGCCGCCACGTAGCCGGCCACCCGCGGCTCCGGCCGCACCAGGACCACGTTCTTCGGCAGGATGAGACCGCCGCGCGTCGTGCGCGACACGGTGATGGCGTTCTCCGAGGGGAAGATGAGCGCCGAGTCGTTGTCCGCTGGCTCGTAGCCATAGTCGTAGGCGCACACCGCGTAGTAGTACTGCTGGCCGTTCGTGACCGTGGTGTCGGTCCAGGTGTGGGTGATGCCGGTGTCGTTGCCGAGGTAGTAGGCGATGCCGTTCACCAGCTTCTTCGAGTAGCCGACCTTGCCGTCGGCCAGGTCGAACTGCACGGTGGGCTTGCCGTTCGGGATCCACAGCTGATTCGCGCCGGTGGCCACCACCTGCGGGTCGCGGAACTCGGGGTCGGTGGCGCGGTAGATGCGGTAGCCCTCGAAGTCGAACTCGTTCGACACCGGGTCCACGCCGCGCTCGGCGACGTCGTCCCAGGACAGGCGCACGGTCCCGTCGCCGGTCTCGGCGGTCAGCGTCGGCAGCGGCGGCGGCACGGCGAACTGGTAGTTGGCGTTGTAGATGAGCTGGACGGTGCGCACCGTCTCGCGCAGCTCGGTCAGGTCGGCGCCGTAGCCCAGGGCCAGGCTGAACCGCTCGCTCTTGCCGGCCGGGAGCTGGAACGGGCCCGAGGCGAAGAGGAAGCCGATGTTGTAGTTCGAGGCCACCGCCGAGTCGAAGCGGGCGCCGGTGGTGAAGTGCTGCCAGAGCCGCGACGGCCAGTGGTGGCTCTCCTCCCAGAAGAGGATGTCGTCGGTGGTCGGATCGGGGTTGCCGGCGCCCGCCTTGATGCGGTTCATCTTGAAGCCGGTCAGACCGATCTGGTCCGACTCGTCCTTGTCGGTGGCGTCGAAGTACGGCTCGCCCGGCGAGGGCATGCCGTCCCCCTCGCCGGTGTCGCCGGTGCCGGCGACGCCGTCGGTGCCCACGTCGTGGAACTCGGCGGTCCAGTCGAGGTCCTCGTCCCCGGTGTACCAGACGCCCGCCTTGTAGGCGGCGCGGTCCTCGAGCGCCCCGATCCGCGCCTCGAACTTCGCCATGTCGTAGTGCGTGGCGACGTAGGCCTCGATCGCCGCCTGGCCGTCCACCCGGACGCCGGCCCCGCCGTCGCGGGTCTCGTCGAGGATGCCGTCGCCGTCGTTGTCCACGCCGTCGTAGGGGTTGCCGGGCGTCTCCATGTAGGCGTAGCCGAGGTAGCCGCTGGTGCCGCAGTTGCCCGACAGGTCCACGCCGTGCCCGTAGACATCCCAAGTGTAGACCAGGTTGAGTCCGGAGGAGCGGTCGAAGTAGGCGTTGTCGTCGTCCGACTCGTAGAAGCCGTCACAGGAGAGCGCCGAGCCGCCCACCCCCGAGTCCATGTAGAGCCCGAAGATGATGTTGTCGAGATAGTCGGTCGTGCCCTCGTTCGTGATGTCGTAGTGCCAGAAGATGACGTTCCCGGCCTGCGGGTTGGCCCACTGGAAACCACGCACCTCGACGCGCAGGCCGAGGCCGAAGCGCGACGAGTCACGGGCGTCGGGGACGTAGTCCCAGGCGTCGTAGAAGTCGTCGTCCATGACCGTGAACGACTCCTGGTCGGCGGCCGCCTTCTTGCCGAAGTAGCCGTCCCAGCTGCCCGACCAGCCCGGGTCGTCCGGGTCGTCCACGCGGTCCGGCCAGGCGTCGGGCCAGGTGCGCGGGTCGTTGCTGATGGCCGGCGAGCGCCCGGCGTTGATCGAGGGATCCGCCTGGAAGTACCCCGGCCGCGGCTCGAAGCGCATGATGCGGTTGTAGCGCGGGCTGATGCCCTGCCGCTCGCGGAACCCGGTCTCCATGATGATCGCCGTGTCGGCCGAGGCCTGGGCGATGCGGGCCATGACGAACGGCGTGATGCCGTCCGTGTAGTTCATGCCGCTGCCCTTGGGCGCCTCGCAGGAGTGGAAGACGCTGAGGTCCACGTTGCCCGGGTCGGGCGGGTAATCGCCGACCATGCCGTAGTTCCAGAACACGGTCCGCACGCGGTTCGCGTCGTGGGTGCCCGACCGCTCGGCGTCGATCTGGCCGCGCCGCTCCGGCGGGACCACGGGCTGCAGGTCCGCCCACGCCGTCCCGGCCGGCACCGCGACCAGGAGCGCCACCACCACGCCGAAGAGCAGGCGCCTCCCGGGCACGTGCCCCGTTTCCTGCCGCTGCCGGCTGCGTTCGCGCATGTCAGCCTCCCTGCCTTCCGGAGCCCAGGCTGATGCCGACCTCGACGCGCCGGGGGCCGTAGTAGCGGGTGGGGTTCGCCAGCTGCGCCTGGTCGGCGCCCGGATAGCGCGAGTACTCGGCGCTGCCCGAGTTGGTGAAGACGAACCCATTGAAGAACCTGGTGTCGAAGGCGTTGAAGACGCGGGCGAACAGGTTCAGCCCCCGCGCGCCCAGGCGCAGGTCCTTGTCGGCCCGCAGGTCCACCAGCACACCGGTCGCCTTGCGCCCCGAGTTCGTGCCCAGGCTGCCGCCGAAGCCGGCGGCGATCGCCGGCGTGTAGGGCTGGCCGCTGGCCACCCGCACGATGCCGCCGGCCGAGAAGTCGTTCGGCCGCGACAGCATCACCGTCAGGTTGAGCGTGTGCCGCTGGTCCCAGGTGAACGGCACCTGTCGCGGCTTGGGGTCCTCCCCCGCCTCCGCGCGCGTCGCGGTCTCGCGCGGGTCGCTCGAGTTGCCCTGCGCCAGCTGCCAGGTGTAGTCGAGCGAGGTGCTGAGCAGGCCGCGCCGGCGCTGCTCGAGCGCCACGGTGAAGCCGATGACGTTGCCGAAGTCCACGTTGGTGAGCCGCGGGTACTCGGCGTCGTTGTAGGTCGAGATGAACTCCACCCCCAGCAGGTCGCGGATGTCCTTGTAGAAGGCGTTCACGTCCACGCCCAGCCACTCGGTGACCGCCTGCTTGTAGCCGAACTGGTACTGCACCGTCTGCTCGGGCTTGATGTCCGGGTTGCCCATCACGCCGTAGCTGACGCCGCCCGAGGCCAGGTCCTGCAGCTTGCCGTAGTCGGCGTTGCCGAAGATGTCGCCCAGGGCCGGCATCTGGTAGAAGTGCCCGTAGGCGAAGAACAGCGCCGCGTCGCGCGTCACCGGGTAGGACACGCCAAGCCGTGGGGCCAGCGACATCTTGCGGGTCGTCGGCACCGCGTCGGCGGTCGGCGCCCCCTCGATCGAGTTGGCCGGGTTCGCCAGGTCGCCGGGCAGCATGGCCCGGGCGTTGAAGTACTCGAAGCGCAGGCCGGCGCGGATGCGCAGGTCGTTCCACTCGACGTCCTCCTGCGCGAAGGCCGCCGCGGTGTAGGGCCGGTACGACTGCGGGCCGGGATAGTTGGGCGGCTCGTTCACGTGCCGCACCAGGGTGTTGACGCCGCTCACCTGGGAGTAGACGAGGTGGCCCGGCGTGCCGAAGCTGACGTGCGGCCACTCGAACTCGGCGCCCACCTTGACCTGTTGCTCGCGCGTCACCTGGCTGACGAAGGAGTTCTTCCACACCATCGAGCTGGTGCGCTGGTGGAAGCGGGTAAAGTCCACGCCCTGCACGTAGGCGCCCAACTCGAAGGCGCTGCTGCCAACCGGCGCGCCGGCCGCGTCGTAGCGCGGGTCCCAGACGTCGTCGTAGGCCATGTCGCGGTAGTCGAACCAGTTGTGCCGCAGGCTGACGCTGTAGAACGCCGTCTTCGACAGCGTGTGGGTCATGTCCATGCCGTGCACGATGGAGAGCGTGCGCTGGCGGCCCATGCCCTCCGGGGCGATGCGGAATGCCCAGTCGGCGTCGCGCCGGACCTGCCGGTTGACGATGGCCTGGTAGTTCAGCTCGATGGAGGGCAGCGAACGGTTCGTGAGCTTGGCCACGCCCGACCACTCGTGCGTCCAGCCCAGCGGCTCGGACCCGCCGTCGCCGTAGGCGTTGAAGACGCCCGCCGCCAGGTCCGACCGGTCGGTGGCCCGGAAGAGCCGCCAGGCGCTCAGGTAGTCCTCGCTGGCGCCGTGGCGCACGCTCAGCAGGTAGAAGGTCTTTGGCGGCCCGAGCGGCCCGCTGACACTGCCCTGGAAGCTGCGCGTGCCGGGCAGGCGAAAATTGGCGCCCTCCATCGGGTCGAGCGCCTGGAATTCCGCGGGGACGCTGCGCCGCCTCCCCGCGTACAGGTAGCCGCCGCCGAGCACCTCGGCGTCCCAGCGGAACTGGTCGGTGCCGCGGCGCAGCACCGCGTTCACCACGCCGCTCATCGCCTGCCCGTACTCGGCGTCGAAGGTGCCGCTGATGACCTGCACCTCCTCGATCAGCGAACGGTCGATGCGCAGGCTGGACTTGTTGTCGTAGGCGTTGTTCACCGAGACGCCGTCCACCTGGTACTGGACCTCGCCGATGCGGCCGCCGCGGAAGTGGCCGTCCACCACGCCGGCCTGCAGGTTGACGACGTCCTGCAGCTCCTGCACCGGCAGGCTCTTGAGGTCCTCCCGGCTCACGGTCGCGAGCGTGCTGGTGAGCTTCAGGTTCACCACCGGGCGTTCGGCGGAGACCACGACCTCCTTCATCAGCACCGGCGCCTCGGCCAGGGAGACGTCGAGCGGCGTCGTCTCGTCGGCGGAGACGCGCACGTCCTGCACCGCCACCGGCCCGTAGCCGAGCAGGTTGACCTTCACCTCGTAGGTGCCCGCCGGGATGCCGATGATGACGAAGCGGCCGTCGGCGTCGGTGACCGCCCCCAGCCGCGCGGCCGGGATGGCCACGTTGGCGCCCACCAGGGGCTGGTTCTTCTTGTCCGCGACGCGGCCCGAGAGCTTGCCGGTCGTCCCGGCGAGCGCTCCCGGGATCCCCGTCAGCGACAGCAACAGGGCGCCGATGACCGACGCCCGCAGCACGGCTCGCGCTCTCCCGTGGCGACGCATGGCCGCTAACCCCTCATGGGTCCGTGTCATCCACTGCCCGTGCGGGGCGGGGCCGGCCGACGGCCGGCCGACCCGCCCCCTCACGGTCTGTCGAGGGAACTGCGCTACTTCACCAACAACATCTTCCCGGTCATGGAGGCGCGGTTCTCCCCGGACAGCACGTCGGCCGCGCGCAACCGGTAGAGGTAGATCCCCGCCCGCAGCCCGGGGTTCGAGAAGGTGGCGTTGTGGGCGCCGGCCGCCTGCGTGCCCAGACCCCGCTTCGCCACCAGGCGTCCCTGCGTGTCGAAGACCTCGAGGGACACGTCGCTGGCCGCCACCAGCGCGTACCGGATCGTCGTCAGCGAGCGGAACGGGTTGGGGAAGTTCCCCAGCAGCGCCAGCCGGGCGGGCCCCAGCGCCTCGGGCACGTCGGTGGGCACGTACAGGGCGGGATCCAGGTAGGACCACGCCGGGCAGCAGGTGCGCTGGTCGTGCCAGAACCACCACTGGTGCGTGCCGTAGGACAAATCGCTCGAGGCGCCGAACGAGTCGCCGTCCATCAGGTTGACGCCCATGAACACGGCGCGGTCGCCGAGGTCCACCGGGTAGCCGAGCTTGGTCAGGTGGACCGCCATCTCGATCGTGTAGCCCGAGTCGGGCTCGAAGCCGATCGTGTCCGGGGCGGTGCCGCCCTTGAGGGTGAGCGCCACCTGCGCGCCCAGCTTCGTGTCGCGCAGGTAGGGCAGGTAGTCGAGCGCCACGCCCTCTCCGGCGGCCCCCACGATGTAGGTCAGCCAGCGCGCCTCGAGGTTGCGGTCGCGGTAGAGCGAGTCGCGGGCGTTCAGGTTCACCGAGACGCCGTCGTAGCGGGTGTAGAGGGGCACGTACTGGACCCACTGGTCGCGCACGTCCACGCCGATGAACAGGGTGGTGTCGCGGTAGAACATGCGCACCGTGGCGTCGCCGGGGTCGGTCACGTCGGCGAGGACCGCGTTCACCTCGGGCTGCCACTGGCCGGAGATCCAGGCACCGACCGACGGGTAGCTCTCGCGCAGCGCCGTGTCGTTCCAGCGGATGTCGAAGCTGGGCGCCAGGCTCCACACCGGCTCGTTCAGGTGACCGTCGATGGTGGGCGCGGGCCACAGGGCGCCGTTGGCGATGCGCACCTCGGGCGGGATGTCGGGCACCGCGCCGGAGGCGACGTTCACGTCGGGACGGGCGTGGACGCGCACCTCGCCGTACCACGACGAGTTCCCCCACGGGCTCTGCCACCAGGTGCGGTTGAAGCCCCAGCGCTTCAGGCGGCGCTGGAACGTGTCCCAGTGCCAGTCGCAGTCGCGCACCGAGATGCCGTACTCGATGATGTCCCCCTCGGGGCGGGTCACGTCGTAGCCCATCTGCCACAGCCCGAACTTCATCTCGACCGTGTACGACTTGTCCACCTGCAGGGTGATGCCGCCCGGGATGGTGTCCTGGTTCACGACGCCGTCCCACGAGACTCCCACGTCCCAGGCGTCGATCTGCTCCGGCGTCCGCACGCTGTCGCAGTCGTAGTGGGTCCAGGTGCCCCAGATGCAGGGGGCGCCGTCCACCTGCCAGGCGCGCAGGCTGTCCTCATGGGTGCTGCCCGGCAGCCACCAGGAGATCATGTACTCCTTGGGCGGCACCGGCCGGTCCACCAGGGAGTGGTCCTTGATCTGCATGAGCAGACCGTCGGCGCGGGTGAAGTCCACGTCGCCGCCGATCGAGCTGTCGCGGCACACGGCCGCCACGTAGAGGTAGTTACCGTCCACCAGGAACTTCACCGTGGCGTAGGTGCTGTCCCGCAGGAGCTTGCCGGCCTCCTCCTGCCAGCCGCTGCCCGGGATGCCGTTGTCGCGGCCGTAGCGGATGATGGTGGACTCGGCCAGCGCCCACGCCGGTTCGCTCAGCACGCCGTCGAGCGTGATGGGGGCGCCGTTCGTGGAACGCGCCCAGATGGCGTCGAGGCGCTTGGTCTGCGCGTGCGCCGACGCCGCGCAGACCAGGGCCGCGCCCAGCAGCAGTGCGGCGGTGAGTCGGACTCTCATGGTGCAACCTCCTGCGATGCGGATGGTGGGGCGTCAGGGCTGCCTGGAGCCGGATGCTGCGTTGTCTGCCTGATCGAAGGATGCGTCCTCGGAGGACGCTCACCGGGGTCTCGTTCCCTCCATTCGTCCTCCTCGCCGAATCGGTGCGATCGTCCGCTCCATGGTAGCGCCGCCGGGCGGACGGGCACCGCAAAACCGTCGAGGCGACCGGGCGCCCGCGCCGGCCCGCCCGGCCTGCCTGAGCCTGTGGGAGATCACCTGTGCGGTGGGCCGTCGCGGTCGTCTCGCGCGCACGGCGGAAGCGACCGCGCGTCCTCCGGCGACGACCGGCGCCGAGCCACCGGCGCAGGCTCCTCCATCGTCCGTGACGGGGTCCAGCTCCCTTATGTAAACGGTTACATGGATGGCATGCCTTCGTCAAGCCCCGACTGGGCCGCCGAACAAAGCCCGCCGATTGCCTGACGGGCCTGGCGACCTGGGATGCCCCAGGGGGCGGGACAGTATGACCCGGAGGGCGGGCCGGCAGACCGGCGCCGCCTCAGCCTCCGGATGAGTCCGCCTCCCGCCGCAGGACGTCCCAGGCCAGACGGACATCGGCCTCCGTGGTGCGGGCGTTGCCAATGGCCAGGCGCAGCACCAGCCGGCCGTCCAGCTTCGTGCCGGAGAGGAAGATCTCGCCCGAGCGGTTCGCCCGCTCCATCAGGGCGGCGTTCCGCTCATCCGGCCCCTCCCGCCGGAAGCAGACCACCGAGAACGGCCGCGGCGCGCAGACCTCCCATCCGGGCGTGGCACGCACCCAGCCCTCGAAGAGCGCCGCCAGCCGCACGTGCTCGCGGATGAGCGCCTGCAGCCCCTCCCGCCCGTGGCAGCGCAGCACCGCCCACAGCTTGAGCGCTCGGAAGGGGCGCCCCAGCACCGGGCTGTAGTCCATCAGGTTCATGGCGTCGGCATCACTGGTGCGCAGGTACTCGGGCACCAGGCTGAAGGCGTGGCGCAGCGCCTCGGGCCGCCGGCTCCAGAGACAGGAGCAGCCCATGGGCGTGAGCATCCACTTGTGCGCGTTCACCACCAGCGAGTCGGCGCGCTCGACCCCGGCGAAGGCCCAGCGGAATTCCGGGCAGACCATGGCCGAGCCGGCGTAGGCTGCGTCCACGTGCAGCCAGACGCCGGCGCGCCCGCAGGCCTCGGCGATGGCCGGCACGGGATCCACCGAGGTCGTGGACGTGGTGCCCACCGTGGCCACCACCGCGCAGGCGTCCGCGAGGTCGAGCCGGTCGGCGCGTAGCCGGTAGACCGCGTCCACCGGGGCCTTGCGCAGCTCGAGCTCCGCCATGCGGCAGGCCTTCTCGACCGAGGAGTGCGCGTGCTCGGAGGCGACGACCACGCGGCGGCCCGGCGCGGCCTCGCGCGCCGCCACCAGCGCGGCGAACGTCGAGGTCGAGGCGGTGTCCTCGATGTGCCCGTGCCAGCCGGACGGCAGGCCGAGGAGCTGGGCCAGCCAGTCGAGCGCCACGATCTCCAGCTCGGTCAGGGCCGGACTCGTCCGCCACAGGAAACCGACCTGGTTGAGCGAGGCGGCGATCATCTCGGCGAGGATGGCCGGCTCGGAGGCGGTGTTGGCGAAATAGGCGAAGTAGCGCGGGTGCTGCCAGTGCGTCACCCCCGGCAGGATCACCGCGTCGAGGTCGCGCAGCAGGGCGGCGAAGGGCTCCCCGCGCTCCGGCGGCGAGGCCGGCAGGCTCGCCCGCACCTGCCCCGGCTCGACCTGCGCCAGCACGGGCAGCTCGCCCACGCGCTCGAGGTAGCGCGCGACCCACTCCAGCGCCTCGGCGCCGTCCTTGCGGATGTCCATGGCTTCGTTCCTCCGTCGTCGGGTCCGGAGCGCCACGCTAGGCCCGGGCCGCCGTGCACGCAAGACCGACACCTGTGGCGCGACCCGCGGCGCGGGGGTAGGCTGTCGCTCACGCACGACGCCGCCCGCGGGCCCGGGACCCCCGCCGGCACCCGCGCATCCGCGGTCCCTGGAGATCGTCCTCGATGCCCAGCTACCTCGACAGCCGCCGCGAGCGCATCGCCCGCGCCTGGGACCTCACCGACGGGATCGTGCTCGTCGGCGCCGGCCACCCCATCTCCATCCCCGGCGGGCAGGACCAGACCTACCCGTTCCTCTCCCACTCCGCGTACGTCTACCTCGCCGACCGCGAGTGCGTGGGCGGGGTGGTCGCGTTCGACCCGAAGGAGGGCTGGACCGACTTCGTGCCCGACGTGACCGAGGACGAGCGCGTCTGGGAGGGCCGCCAGGACGTCGAGGGCACGCCCCTGTCGAAGCTGGACGGCTGGCTCGAGGCCCGGCGCGGGCGCCGTGTGGCCATGCTGGGCGTGCCGGTCGCCGGGGTGGGGCACGACGCCGACCTCACCGCCGACGTGCAGGAGCGCCTGCTGCAGGCGCAGCGCCCCAAGGATGCCGTGGAGCTGGAGCGCATGCGGCGGGCCGCCGCCGCCACCGCCGCGGGCTTCGCCACGCTGCGGCGCCTGCTCGAGCCGGGGCGGACCGAGCGCCAGCTGCAGGTCGAGCTGGAGCTGGAGTTCCTGCGCCACGGCGCGGATCGCGTCGCCTTCGGCACCATCGTCGGCGCGGGCCCCGACACCGGCGTGCTGCACTTCACCCCGGGCTCGCGCGCCGTGCGCGACGGGGACTCCGTGCTGGTGGACGCCGGCGCCGAGGTCCAGCGCTACGCCAGCGACGTGACGCGCACCTACCAGGCCGGGACGAAGGGCGGCTTCTTCCGCGACCTCTACCAGGTCGTGCTCACGGCGCAGGTGCGCGCCATCGAACGCTGCCGCGGCGGCGTCGAGTGGCGCGACGTGCACATGGGCGCGGCGCGGGACATGGCCGAGGGACTGGTCGCGCTCGGCATCCTGCGCGGCGAGCCCGGCGCGCTGGTCGAGCGCGACGCGCACGCGCTCTTCTTCCCGCACGGCCTCGGCCACCTCGTCGGCCTCGGCGTGCGCGACGCCAGCGGCTACCTGCCCGGGCGGAAGCGCAGCCAGCGCTTCGGCCTGGCGTTCCTGCGCTGCGACTTCCCGCTCGAGCCGGGCTTCGTCACCACGGTCGAGCCGGGGCTCTACTTCATCCCGGCGCTGCTGAACGACCCGGAGCGGCGCACGCGCTACCGCGACGCGGTGGACTGGGGGAAGGTGGACGGCCTCATCGGCTTCGGCGGCATCCGCATCGAGGACGACGTGCTCGTCACCGACGGCGAGCCCGAGGTGCTCACCACCGCGATCCCCAAGGCACTGTGAGCGGAGACGCCGGGCCGGCCGCGGGCGCGCGCCGGCTCCAGCTCGGCGTCCTGTTCCTCGGCATCCTCGCGGTCTCGACCGCCGCCATCTTCATCCGCTACGCCCAGCCCGGCGCCCCGTCGCTCACCATCGCGGCGGGGCGCCTGACGCTGGCCGCGCTGCTGCTGGCGCCGGTGGCGCTGGCCCGCCACCGCGCCACGCTGGCGCGGCTCACCGCCCGCGAGCTGGGCCTCGCCCTGCTGGCGGGCGCGTTCCTCGCCGCCCACTTCGCGCTGTGGATCACCTCGCTCGAGCGCACCTCGGTGGCCAGCTCCGTCGTGCTGGTGACGACCACGCCGCTCTGGGTGGGGCTGCTGGCGCCCGTCCTCCTGCGCGAGCCGCTCACCCGCCGCGTGGCGCTCGGCATCCTGCTCGCGCTCGCCGGCGGCGTCATCGTCGGGCTGGGCGACGCGCACGGCGGGCCGGCCGTGGCCGCGCGCGGCGACGCGCTGCTCGGCGACCTCCTGGCGCTGGCCGGCGCCTGGATGATGGCCGGCAACCTCATCGTCGGCCGCCGCCTGCGCGCCGGGCTCGGCCTCGTGCCCTACGTCTCGCTCGTCTACGGCGCCGCCGCCGTCATCCTGCTGCTGCTCATGGCCGCGGCGGGCCAGAGCTTCCTCGGACTGTCCCGCGCGACCTGCCTGTGGATCGCGCTGCTGGCGCTGGTGCCGCAGCTGCTCGGGCACACGAGCTTCAACTGGGCGCTGCGCTACCTGCCGGCCTCGCTGGTGGCGGTGGCGCTGCTGGGCGAGCCGGTGGGCTCGAGCGCGCTGGCGGCCGTGCTGCTCCGCGAGATCCCAGGCCCGGTCACGGTCGCCGGCGCGGTGCTCATCCTCGCCGGCATCACCGTGGTCGCCTGGTCGGGCCCGGTGGCGACCGTCGAGGGCTGAGGCGCCGCGCCGACGAAGGGCCGCGAGCGTCACCGCCCGCGGCCCCGGTCACGCCGGCCGAGGCTACGGCAACGCCTCCAGCTTCTTCCGCAGGGCCGCGAGCGTGCCCACCGAGCGCTGTCCGGCCGGCAGCGAGTCCGCGTAGGCGATGGCCTCCTCCAGCGTGCGCCGCGCCGCGGCGATGTCGCCCTTGCCGCTGTAGAGGTCGGCGCGCGTGGAATACACGCCCAGCTTGCGCGGGCCGTACACCCTGGCCAGCGCACGGTCCGAGGCGGCCAGCGCCTCGTCCCACTTCTTCATCGCCTTGAACGCCGTCGCCAGTCGCGCCGCCGGGTTGTAGTCCTCCGGCAGGTCCTTCTCGCTGGCCTCGAGCATGGGCACGGCGCGCCCCGGTTCACCCAGTTCGAGGTAGGCCGAGAGCCGGTGCGGGTCGAAGACCGCGCGCTGCTCGGGCGTCGCGGCCCTCGCCGCCGCGCCCTCGAGGAAGGCGGCCCAGTCCATCGCC
>JAXDBZ010000042.1:0-2553 GCA_034678345.1 Candidatus Eiseniibacteriota bacterium | reverse complement strand
GGCCGGCTGCCCCTCGAGACCGTTGGCGCCTGGATTGGCGAAGGCTCCGCCGCCCATGCCGCCATCGACGACCGTTCCCCCACAGCTCTTTTGCCCACCGGCTCCGCCCGGATTCGCGGTCGCATTGCACGTGCCCGCTCCAAGCGCCGCGTTGCCCGCCGTGCCCGCCACCCCATTGAGCCCCTCGTCGTTCGCCGGGCTCTCGCCGTCGTCGCCCGCAACAGGCACCCCGGCCGTGAGCTCGCAGCGCACCAGGCTCACCGTGACCCCCTCCGCCAGCACCGCGATCGAGCTCTCGCCCGGCTCGTTGCCGTCGGGCGCCGTCACGTCCACGTCGTAGAGCCCGCTCGCGCCGCTGCCCGCGCCGAGCCGCACCGCTATTGACGTCCCAGCCGCGTCGAGCGTCTCGGCCGAAGGCTCGATCCGCGTCCGCGCGCTCCCGTCGTACACCCAGCTCGTGTCGCTGCAGCGCAGCGCCCCAAACACCGTCACCCCCGCCGGCAGCTCGAGCGCCTCGTCGAAGCTCTCGCCACAAAGATAGAGCCGCCGCGCCCCGGCCTCGAGCGCCTTGCCCACGCTCGCGTACGCCGACGCCTTCGACCCGTCTCCGATCTCGTCGCTCCCAAGCGTCGCCGACACGAACGCCCCGCACTCGTCCGCGGGCGCCTCCCCGGCCCCAAGCTCGCTCGGCATGCAGCCCGGCGGCTCTGCGCCTCCCGCGCCCCCACTGCCGCCTCCCCCGGTCGCGCAGGGGCCACAGGTCGCTGCCGGGCAGCTGTCATCGCTGCAGCCTGTCAAGAACAGCGCACAGGCCACGGCGCCGTGCCACACCAAGCCACCACCCACTCGCTCGCCGCTCCCGAAGCGCCTCGACCGTCTTCTTGGCTTCATCTCCGCTCCCTCCTTGCCGCGCCAGAGTCTAACAGCTCGTGGTAGGCAATGGTTCGCATCTGTGAGCCGTCCAGTCGACTCCGCACCCTCACCGCCGTGAAGGCTGTGAAGGGCCCGTCCACGCCGCAACCTCACCGCTGTGAAGGTCCCGTCCACGCCGCAACCTCACGCCGGTAGCCACGCGCGACAGGCTCGCACGCCGGCGTTCGTCGATGGCTGCCACGCCTGCCACCTTCGCCGCCAAGGCCCCGTCGCGACCGAGCGCCGACTCGCCCACGAGCCGCCACGACGCCGGCCTTCGCCGCCAAGGTCCTCGCCATGGCCCCTCCCCGGCCCTGGCCACAGCCAACCCCGACGAAACCGGGAGTCTCCCCGGGCCCCACGCCCGCGCAACGCGTGGCCACAGCTCCGCGATGTCCTGCGCCCGAGCCTCCACGCGGCCCGAGGCGGCGCGAGCCCCTCAACCGGCTCGCGCCGCCCCCCACCTCGCTCGGAAGCGTCCTCGCTGCTGCCTCCTCGTTCGGGAGCCTCTTCGCTCCGCGACCTCGTTCAACCCGGGCGTCTCCCTGGCCCCCACCCCCTGGCCCCACGCCCAGCTCGAGCCTCTCCCGCAGCGCATCGATTTCCTGCGCCCGAGCCTCCACGCGGCCCGAGGCGGCGCGAGCCCCTCACCCGGCTCGCGCCGCCCCCCACCTCGTTCAACCCGGCCGCGTCGGCGCGCGCGACCCGACCCGCCCCTCGAGAGGCGGCCACTGCGCCCACCTTGCCCGCCAAGGTCCTCGCTATGGCCGCTCCTGCGACGCTCCTCCTCGCAAAATGCGGCCACTGCGCCCACCTTGACCGCCAAGGTCCTCGTTGTGGCCGCTCCTGCGACGCTCCTCCTCGCAAAAAGCGGCCACTGCGCCCACCTTGCCCGCTCATCCTCCCCGCTGTGGCCGCTTCGCGCCTCGGCCATGCGGCCACTGCGCCCACCTTGCCCGCCAAGGTCCTCGCTATGGCCGCTGCGTCGGCTGCTGCCCCCCCGAAGGCGGGCCGAGCGGAAGGTCCCGCCGTGGCTACCCGCGCTCAGAGCGGCCCGTTCGTTTCAGATGGCCGCGCACTCGGTCGCGCCGCCCCCAAACTCCAGCACCTCGCAGCCAAGACCCGCCGACCCGTCGAGCGCCACCTCGGCCCCCTCGCCGCCCGCGCCCGGCTCGGCCGCGTTGAGCGCGGTCTCCGTCACCGTCGGCACCGTCCCCTCGTACGCGACCGCGAGCGAGTGGCCGCCCACACCGCCGCCGCCGTGTCCGCCGTTGCCGCCATTGCCGCCCTGACCGCCTCCGCATGCGTATGCACCGCCTGCCGGGCCGCCGCCTAAGCCGCCTCCGCCCTGCTGCCCCGTGCCCCCGCCGCCGCCCGGCGCACCGGCTGCGGCGACGAGGCTGCAGCTCGTGAGCGTCACGCTCGCCTCGAGCGAGACGAGCGCCACCGACGAGCCGCCCGCTCCGCCCGCTCCGCCCCCGAGACCCCCGCAACCCCCCGAGCCACCGCCGCCGCCCGAGGGACCCGTCGCGCCGCTCGTGCACGCGCTCGCGCCCCCGCCGCCTCCGCCTTGGCCCGGGCCCCCTGCGCCGCCGGCAGTCGCGGGGGCGGGGGGGAATCACGCAGGCCGCCACCAGCCAC
>JAXDBZ010000041.1:0-7715 GCA_034678345.1 Candidatus Eiseniibacteriota bacterium | reverse complement strand
CGAGCAGCGCGCGCAGCGCCTCGTGCACCGGCCGCAGCTCGAGCGCGGCCATCGCCTCCTCCAGGTTGGGCACGCCGCGGCCGCCCAACTCGGCGCACAGCCGCGCCCACGGGCGCGTGCCGTCGTCACGCACCTCGCGCCAGTCGAGGAAGACGTGGCAGCGATAGGCCTCGAGCTCGAGGCGCAGGCCCTGCTGCGCCAGCTCCGGCTGGCCGCGCAGGAACTCGAGGCCGCTCGAGGCGTCGCGGTAGCGCACGAACCAGGCGGGGTCGTCGCGCAGGCCGAGCGCGTCGGCCAGCGTGCGGCGCCGCAGCCCGCCGCCGCCCTGCTTGTCGCGGTAGGCGCACGACTCGCGGATCCAGCCGGCGGTGCGCGCGTAGCGGTTGTGGTACACGACCAGCGAGCGCTCGTCGCCGTGGCGGTTCGAGTAGGCGAACACGTCCTCGTTGACCCAGCCCTCGTCGGTGTAGAAGTCGTAGAGCAGGAAGTCCCGCACCTCGGCGAACAGGGCGCGGCGGTGCAGCAGCGGGCTGATCTCGCGCTCGTGGCGCGCCACCAGCCACGGGTCGGGGCGCTCGTCGTGGTAGGCGCGGCGGTACTCCATCCCGTACTTCTCGGCGAAGCCCTCGACCTGCCCGTGCCCGAACATCGGCAGGCCGGGCAGCGTCGCCATCAGGGTGCAGACGCCGAAGTACTTGTCGCCCCTGCCGAACTGTTCGACCGCGGTGCGCTCGTCGGGGTTGTTCACGAAGTTCACGTAGCGCTTGAGCACCTCGGGGTCGAACTCGAGCGTGTTCTTGATGACGCTGCGGTAGTTCGCGTTCTCCTCGTCGCGCAGCATGTTCATGAAGGCGCTGTTGTAGACGCGGTGCATGCCCAGGGTGCGGACGAAGTAGCCCTCCATCAGCCAGAAGGCCTCGGCCAGCAGCAGCGTGTCGGGCGCCTCGGCGGCGACGCGGTCCACCACCTCGCGCCAGAACTCCTGCGGGATGGCGGCGTCGAAGTCGGCCTTGGTCAGGCCGCGGCCGGCGCGCGAGGGGATGGCCCCACCGCTGCCCGGCTCGGGGAACCAGAGGCGCTGGTAGTGGCGCTTGGCCAGCGTCATCGCCGCGTCGAAGCGGATGATGGGGAACAGGCGCGCGACGTGCAGGATGGTGCGGATGACCGCCTCGCGCACCTCGGCCTTCAGGTAGTCGAGCTGCGCGGTGTCGTTCCACGGCATCGAGGTGCCGTCGTTACCGTGGTACAGGTAGCGGTTCTCGCCGCTCCAGCGGTCCAGCCGCCGGAACACCACCGCCGCGTCGCTGCGGTCGTAGTAGTGGTCCTCGAGGAAGATGCCGACCCTCCCGTCGTTCGACAGGTCGGGCCCGTCGAAGCGGTAGGCGGGGTAGGGGCTGTGGTCGAGCTGGACGAACCAGTCGGGATGCTCGATCACCCACTTCGAGTCGATGCCCATGTGGTTCGGCACCATGTCGCTGGCCATGCGGATGCCGCGGGCGCGGGCGCGGTCGCGCAGGTTGGCGTAGGCCGGCTCGCCGCCGAGGTCGGCGGCGATGTCGTAGCCGAGCAGCGAGTAGGCCGAGGCCACCGCCTCGGGGTTGCCGGTCATCTGCTTGATGCGCTGCGAGGCGCGGCTGCGCTCCCAGACGCCGATGAGCCACAGTCCGGTGAAGCCGCGGCGGGCGAGCGTGTCCAGTTCCTCGTCGGGAATCTGGTCGAGCCGCGAGATGTCGCGGCCGTAGGCGAGCGAGAGCTGGTGCAGCCAGACGTACACGGTCTTGGCGATGAGCACGACCCGCGGCATCCAGTCGAGGTCGCGGCTGAAGCGCTCGTACTCGTGGTCCGTGCGGCTGAAGTGCGGGATGGCGGCGGTGCTCGAGTCGCCGAGCGGCGGCGGCCAGGCCCCGCCCGGCGTGGGCGGGTGGAAGCGCAGCCAGACCGCGACCTCCTCCTCCTTGAGCACGTCGAGCCCGGTGAGCAGCCGCGCCTTGAGCGGCGCGATCAGCTCGGCCCAGCGCTCGCGGATGAAGGCCAGCTGGCCCTCGAGCGAGTCGGGCGAGGCGAGCGCCGGGGCGCGCAGCATGTCCACCAGGTTCTGCTCGTCGGGGCCGAAGCGCGGGCGGGTGTCGAAGTAGTCGCGCAGCGCGCCGGTGATGCCGGGGTAGGCGGTCGCCTTCGCGAGCGCCGCGTCGTCGAACAGCTCGCGGAAGGGCGTGAACGCCGGGTTCGCGTTGGCGAGCCACAGCATCATCAACTCCTCGAGCGCCACGGCGCGGTGCGGCACGTCGCCGCTCACGCCGTTGAGCCACGAGGCGGCGGACAGCCGGCCGCGGTAGACCGCCACGGTGGGGAAGGCCTCGGCGAAGGCGAGCAGGGCGCCATCGAGAGGCGCGCGCCCGAGCCGCGACTCGAACCAGCCGAGCGCGTCGGTCAGGGCGCGTCGGTCGCGGCGCTCGCGGTAGCTGGCGACGACGAAGTGCAGCACCTCGTCGATCAGGCCCATGGCGTTCAGCGCGCCGGGGCTCACGGCCAGCTCGGGGTGGCGGTCGACCTCGCGCACGGTGTTCATGCGGTGGGCGAAGGCGCGTCCGGCCTCGAGGTCGGCGAAGACGACGTTGCCGGTCAGGCCGAAGAGCGCCTGGTCGAAGCCGTACCGGTCGCGCGCCGCGCGCGAGACGTGGAACTCGAAGGTCGGCTGCCCGCTCATGGCCGCAGCATAGCAGGGCGGGGCGGAGGGGGCACGGCCCGCCGCAGATGCCAGGCCGACGGGCTGCGCCACGCACCCGCACGCGCATGCGGACCGGGTCGGGAGGCGGCCACTCACCCCGCGCGGCGGGCCAACTGCCTCCCGGAGCAGGAGAGCGCGTGCCGGATCCGGTCCTCGAGCGGGGCCTCCGCCATGTCCGCGCAGCACGCGGCCCATTCCCTCGCCTCCTGCACCTGCATCCCCAACCGGCGCAGCACTGGCACGACCTCCGCGACGTGCTCCGGCAACGGCTGCTTCCCGCCTGTCTGGCGCTTCGTGTCCATGAAGTCGCGGCCGAACGCCTGCTCGGCCGTGAGCTGGTTGTGGGCGCGGCAACGCAGGCGCAGGCCCTTCACCGTGGCGCGGCCGCCGGTCGCCACGGGCTCCACGTGGTCGAACTCCAACCGGGTGCGGGACTCGCAGCGGTGGCCGTTCTCGCCCACGAACGTGCACTGCCCGCTGTCGCGCTCCCAGACCTCGCGCTTCACCTCGGCCGGGATGTGACGGGCGTCGTCGCTGTGCCGGCAGGCACGGGGACGGTCCGTCTTCGCGGACTTCTGCTGCTCAAGCTTCGTGATGAGGGCCTTGAGCGCCCGGGCGACCACCTGGGCCACGTCGCCGTTGGGGATGGCGTGACCGAGCAACGCCTGTGCGTAGAGCAGATCGTCGTGGGCCTCCTGCCCCATGGTGAACTGGACCGCGAAGCGCTCCGGCGCGAGGGGAGCGACCTTCGGCCGCTGTGCGGGCTGGGCGGAGCTGGCCGTCGGCGGGAGGTGATGTTCAGGACCGGTGAAAATCACTGGCCCCGGGGCCAGTTGGCGGTCGTAACCCGTTGCCGCCAGCGGGGCGATCAGCGTCGGCAGGTCGGGCTGCGGGAAACGCTCCGCCAGCAACTGCTCGATCTGCGCCTTGCTCTTGTGCACGGCGGCCGCCAGCAGGTCCGCCGCGTTCTCCGGCGTCAGGTGCGGGGTGAGCATGACCACGGCGCTCAGGTGGAGCCGGCCGTCGGCGATCAGGTCGTAGATGGCCGGGAACTGCCGGGCGGTGCGGGCGACCCGGATGCGCTTGTAGGCGGTGTCCTCGGGGACGTGCAGTTCGGCGACGCACCAGGCGAACATGGAGGGATAGCCCTCCTCGGCATAGAGCCGGCGGGCGTCGAACTCGCCCAGGTGGGCGACGAGCAGGGCGGTGGTGGCGCGGTCCTGGGAGGTCAGGGAGCGGACCTCGTGCCGCAGGGCCGACTTGGTCAGGTGGGACAGGGCGTAGCGGCTCATCGGCGTGACCTCGCGGGGGCGAGTCGTTCCCGCGCGCTGCGCGGGATGCGGGTGGGGTACCCGCTCGCGGGTCGGGGCGTGCGCACGCAGTCTAGCACGCCCATTTTCGGCTCTCGCAGGTCAACGCACGCCGCACGCCGCGACGCGGTCCGAGCGCGATGTCAAAACCAGGCTCGAAATCGCGCGCATGCTCATCCAGCGCATTCCTGCGCACCGCCAGAACAGGTCACCGGTCGAAGCGCCTCCGGCCCCCGAAATCGTGTCAACAACTATTTTGCGCGTCATGCCTCCTCCGGATGCGCGTGAACCCCCGTCCGCCGCGGGCGCGTGGTGTCATACTCGTGCTGTGTTCCGACCGGGGTCGCCCCTCGGAGGTGACCATGTACCCGCTTCACCGGATCCCCCTCTGCGCCTGCGGCGCGCTGCTCTTCGCCGCCGCCGCCACCGCCGCGCCTCTCATCGACGGCACGCTGGACGCCGAGTACGGCGCCGCGCTCTCCACCCAGACCACCCAGACCAGCTCAGGCGACACGCCGGGCTACTTCCCCCTCGACATCGCCGAGGCCGACGGGTCCGAGCTGGACCAGGCCTTCGGCTACGTCGCGGACGGCGTGCTGCACCTGTTCCTGAGCGGGAACGTGAAGGGCTGGTTCGCCGGGGAGTGGTACCCGCAGGACAACCTGCACGTCTTCGTGGATTCCAGGACCGGCGGGCAGAACGTGCTGCGCGGCGACAACCCCAGCGTCGGCCAGTGGGGCAACACGCTGAACCTTCTCGCCGGCCTGGCCTTCGACACGGGCTTCGCGCCGGACTACTGGTTCCACTGCACCGTGTTCTCGTGGGAGCCGCACCACTTCGCCTACGGCGCCGAGCTGCTCGACGCCGGTGGCGGGACCGGCTGGTACCTCGGCGCTGCCACGCCCGGCGGGCCCGGCACGCTCGCCGGCGGCACGAACCCGTACGGCATCCTCATGGCGCTCGACAACCGCAACGACGCGGGCGTGACCTACGGCTGCGACGCCGCCTCCGGCGCGGGGGCCGTGAAGGGCGTGGAGTGGGCCATCCCACTCGCCGCCATCGGCGATCCGGCCGGTTGCCTCGCCGTGTGCGCGTTCGTCACCGACGCCTCCACCAGCGCGCCGATCCTCTACAACCAGGTCCTGGGGCCGGTCCCGCCTGGGTCCTGCGCGCTGGGCGCGCCGGCGGGCGTCAACTTCGCGGGCATCCCGGGCGATCAGTACTTCGTCGTCTGCCCGCAGAGCGTCCCGGCGCGCGGCACGACCTGGGGGTCCGTCAAGACGATCTACCGTTAGGCCCCACCCGCTTGCCGCCGCCGCCGCCGCCGTGCTACACGGTCGGCGTCCAAAGTGCGCTGTCCCACCCGGCGGCCGAACCCATGTCCGACGCAGGACCGAAGCCCCGCTCCCCCTGGGCCTGGATCCCCACCCTCTATCTCGCCGAGGGGCTGCCCTACGTCATGGTGATGACCGTCTCGGTCATCATGTACAAGAATCTGGGCCTGTCGAACGCGGACATCGCCCTCTACACCAGCTGGCTCTACCTCCCCTGGGTCATCAAGCCGCTGTGGTCGCCGGTGGTGGACCTGCTCGGCACGCGCCGGCTCTGGATCTGGGCGACCCAGCTGGTCGTGTCGGTGGCGCTGGCGGGTGTGGCCCTGGCCCTGCCCGGGCCGCACTTCGTGCGCTGGACGCTGGTCTTCCTCTGGCTGCTGGCCTTCGACTCGGCCACGCACGACATCGCCGCCGACGGCTTCTACATGCTGGCCACCACGGAGAAGGAGCAGTCCTTCTTCGTCGGCGTGCGCAGCATGTTCTACCGGCTCGCGATGATCACCGGCGAGGGCCTGCTCGTCATGCTGGCCGGCACGCTCATCGCCCGCACCGGCGATCCGCGCCTGGCGTGGACCGTGGCCATGGGCGTCGTCGCCGCGGCGTTCGTGCTGTTCGGGCTCTGGCACCGCTTCGTCCTGCCGCGGCCGGCCTCCGACCGCCCCGGCGACGTGCGCGACGTGCCGCGCTTCGTGCGCGCCTTCCTCCGCACCTTCGGCTCGTTCTTCCGCAAGCCGCGCATCGCCGCGCTGCTGCTCTTCCTGCTGCTCTACCGCTTCGGCGAGGCGCAGCTCGTCAAGATGACCGCGCCGTTCCTGCTCGACGCGCGCGCCGCCGGCGGACTCGGGCTCACCACCACCGAGGTGGGCTTCATCAAGGGCACCGTCGGGGTGGTGGCGCTGGTGCTGGGCGGCATCCTCGGGGGCTGGGTCGTCTCCCGGCACGGGCTCAAGGCGTGGCTGTGGCCCATGCTGCTCATCATCCACCTGCCGGACGCGGCGTTTCTCTACCTGGCGTACGCCCAGCCGGAGAGCCTCGCGGTGGTGCAGGCCTGCGTGGCGGTGGAGCAGTTCGGCTACGGCTTCGGTTTCACCGCCTACCTGCTCTACATGATCCACATCTCGCGCGGCGAGCACGCCACCGCGCACTACGCCATTTGCACCGGCTTCATGGCGCTGGGCATGATGATCCCCGGCATGTGGAGCGGCTGGCTCGCCGACGCGATCGGCTACCGGCACTTCTTCGCCTGGGTGATCCTCGCCACCATCCCCAGCTTCGTCGTGGCGTTGTTCATCCCGCTGGAGCGGGACTTCGGTCGCAGGGGCGCCGCCTAGTCCTCAACTCCCCGGCGCGTTCCCGTCCCGCGGCGTGAACAACGGCGAGCGGCGCAGGCCCCAGCGGTGCAGCGTCCACTCCACCAGCGTGCCCAGCGTGCGCAGCCCGTAGGTCACGCTGCGGCGGAAGCTGATGCTGCTCGCCTCCTTCATGTAGCGCACCGGGACAGGGACGTCGCCGAGGCGGAAGCCGAAGTGCACGGCCTGCACGAGGAACTGGCTGTCGAAGACGAAGTCGTCGCTGTTGCGCGCCCAGGGGATCGTCTCGAGCACCTCGCGGCGGTAGGCGCGCATGCCCGAGTGGCACTCGCCCAGGTTCTGCCCCATCCACAGGTTCTCGACGAAGGTGAGCAGGCGGTTGGCCAGGTACTTGTAGGCCGGCATGCCGCCGGCCCGCGCCTCGCGGCGCGTGCGGATGCGGTTGCCGAACATCACGTCGCAGTGCCCGCTGCGCAGCAGGCCGACCAGGTGCGGCACCAGGCGGGAGTCGTACTGGTAGTCGGGGTGGATCATCACCACGACGTCGGCGCCGCGGGCCAGCGCCTCTCGGTAGCAGGTCTTCTGGTTGCCGCCGTAGCCGAGGTTGCGCTCGTGCACGATCACGGTGAGGCCCAGCCGGCGGGCGAGCGCCACGGTGCCGTCGCGGCTGCCGTCGTCCACCAGGATGATCTCGTCGGCAGTCCCCGGCGGGATGTCGGCCACCGTCCGCTCGAGGGTGGTCTCGGCGTTGTAAGCGGGCATCACGACGACGGCCCGGCCGGGCGTGACCTCCTGCGGCATCGGCTGTCGGCCTCCGTTCGGACCTCGGCGCCGGGTACGGCGCGATGGACGAGCCCATCGAGTCTAACCCATCGGGGGGCCGGTTTCCCCGGGCGCATCCCGTGCGGTATACTCTTCTGGCTCGCACGGCGATCACCTCCCGTGCCGAGCCAACCGCCGCCCGGCGTGGGATCCGTCGGGCGGTTGCGTTTTTGGGGAGGAATTCCGAGATATCCGCGCTCCGGCGGGCCGG
>JAXDBZ010000040.1:0-29832 GCA_034678345.1 Candidatus Eiseniibacteriota bacterium | reverse complement strand
CCCGAAGAGCGCCTCGAAGAAGTCGCTGAAGTCGGTGACGCCGCCGCCGCCGAAGTCGAAGTCGGCGCCCCAGTCCGGCGGCGGGCGGAAGTCCTGCCCCGGCCGCCAGCCCGTGCCCAGCCGGTCGTAGGCGGCGCGCTTGGCCGGGTCCTTGAGCACCTCGTAGGCCTCGCCCAGCTCCTTGAAGCGGGCCTCGGCCTTCGGCTCCTTGCTGACGTCGGGGTGGTACTTGCGCGCCAGGCGCCGGTAGGCGCGCTTGACGTCCTCCGCGCTCGCGTCGCGCGGGACCCCGAGGATTGCGTAGTAGTCCTTGTACTCCATCTCGTCTCCCGCCGGCGGCGCCCGTCGCGGCGCGCCCGGCGCATCATACCCCCGGTCCCCGTCGTGGCGCAGCCGGGCGATCGCCGCTTGACGCGCGGCCGCCGCGGCCGTAGTCCTCGGACATGCACGGGTTCCTCTGGATGCCCACTCCGCTGGCGGCGGTGCTGCTGGGCTGGCTGGCCATGGCGCTGGCGATGCTCGCGCTGTGGGAGGTGCAGCGCCGCCGCGGCGACGCCAGCGTCGTGGACGCGGCCTGGACCGCCGGGCTGGGACTGCTCGCCGTCGCCTATGCCGTCGCGCTCCCGGGCGACCCCGGCCGCCGCCTGCTGATCGCGGCCCTGGCCGGGCTCTGGTCGGCGCGGCTGGCCGTCCACCTCGTCCGCGACCGGGTCGTCGGCAAGCCCGAGGACCCGCGCTATCGCGAGATGCGCCGCCAGTGGGGCGCGCGCGCCCAGGTCGAGTTCTTCTGGTACTTCCAGGCGCAGGCGCTGGCCGCGGCGCTCTTCTCCGTGCCGTTCCTGCTGGCCATGCGCGACCCGCGCCCCTTCCCGGGCGCGGCGGACGCGGTGGCGGTGCTGGTGTGGCTCGTGGCGGTCGGGGGCGAGTGGCTCGCCGACGCACAGCTCGCGCGCTTTCGCGCCGACCCGGCCAACCGCGGCCGCACGTGCCGCGCCGGGCTGTGGGGCTGGTCGCGGCACCCGAACTACTTCTTCGAGTGGCTGCACTGGTGGGCCTACGTCCCGCTCGCCCTCGGGGTGCCCTGGGGCTGGCTCGCGCTGGGCGGGCCCGCCGCGATGCTCTATCTGCTCTTCCGCGTCACCGGGATCCCGAAGAACGAAGCGCGGGCGCTGGAGACGCGCGGCGACGACTACCGCGACTACCAGCGCCGCACGAGCGTCTTCATCCCGTGGCCGCCACGGCGCGTTCCCCGGGCCGGCTGAGCACGAGCCGCACCACGTCCACCTGGCCGAGGCGGAAGCCCGCCTCGCAGTAGGCGAAGTAGTACTCCCAGTGCCGCAGGCAGTCGTCGCCGCAGCCCAGCGCCCGGGCGGCGGCGCGCTTGGCCGCCAGCCGCCCGCGCCACTCGCGCAGCGTGCGTGCGTAGTCGGCGCCGAAGCTCTCCTCGGTCTCGACGGCCAGGCGGGAACCGCGCGCCATCGCCTCCCGCAGCGCCGCGCGCGAGGGCAGGTGCCCGCCGGGGAAGACGTGCTTCTGGATCCAGTCGGGCCGGCGCCGGTACTCGTCGTAGCGCTCCTCGGCGATGACGATGGCCTGCACGACCGCCCGGCCGCCCGGCGCGAGCCGCCGGTCGCAGGCGGCGAAGAACTCGCCGAGATGCTCGTGGCCCACGGCCTCGATCATCTCGATGGAGGCGACGGCGTCGAAGGTGCCGTCCATGTCGCGGTAGTCGCACAGCCGGAACTCGACCCGGTCGGCGAGGCCCGCCTCGCGGGCGCGCGCGGCGGCCAGCTCGAGCTGGGCGGGGGAGAGGGTGATGCCCGTCACGCGGCAGGCCGCGGTCCGCGCGGCGCGCAGGGCGAACGAGCCCCAGCCCGAGCCGATCTCGAGCACGTGCGCGCCCGGGCCCACCCGGCAGGCGGCGAGAACGCGGTCGAGCTTGCGCTCCTGGGCCTGCTCGAGCGGGATGTCCTCGCCGTCGAAGCAGGCGCCGGAGTACGTCAGGGTCGGGTCGAGGAAGAGCCGGTAGAAGTCGTTGCCGAAGTCGTAGTGGGCGCGGACGTTGCGCGGGCTCCGCCGCCGGGTGTTGGCCCGGCGCGCGTGCGCCAGCCGCTCGAGCGGCCGGGTGAGCGCCGCGAGCGGCCCGGCGCCGCGCTCGATGCCCGCGCGGTTCTCCGCCAGCCGCACGAGCAGACCGGGCAGGTCGTCGCTCGTCCACTCGCCGCGCACGTAGGACTCGCCGAGGCCAATGTCGCCGCCCAGCGCGACGCGCGGGAAGAAGGCCGGATCGCGCACCTCGAGCCGCGCCGCGGGCACGCCGGGCGCGGCCGCCTCGCCGAGGGCGAGCCGGTCACCCTCCGGCAACGCGACCTCGAGCGCGCCGTGCCGCACGCCGCGCAGCGCGCCCAGCACGGCGCCCGCCGCCGCGCGCTCGAGCGGGTCCGCCCGGCGCGTGCGGATGGTCCAGGGATCGTCCGGCACGGGCTTGGCGTGGACCGGGAGCCGCCGGCCGACGTACAGCCGCGCCGCCTGCACGAGGATGCGCGGGATGGTGAGCGCCACCGTGAACGGCTGGCGCGCCAGCGTGCGGGCCAGGGTGGGCCGGTCGAGCGGGCGCGCCTCGCCGCTCAGGCGCGCGCGGAAGAGGACACGGTCGTCCCGCACCAGCTCGATGCGGATGTCGAGCGCGCGCCGCGGGTCGGCGAAGCGGAAGCGGTAGCCGCCCGCGCGTTCGAAGAACGGCGAGACGTGGAAGGTCTTGGGCGTGGGCTCCGCCGGCTCGTACAGGCCGTCGCGCTCCCGCAGATCCCGGAGCACGTAGACGTGCCGCTCGCCGAAGGTGTTGTTCACCTCGGCCACGATCAGGCGCAGCGCGCCGCCGCCGTCGTAGCCGTGATAGAAGCTGACCGGGTTGAAGGCCGGGTGGAGGAGCCCCGCGGTGGTGAGCAGCGTCACCCGCGGGAACTCCTCCGTCACGCCGGCGCGTTGCAGCTCGCGGGCGAGCTTCTCCCGCAGCGTGCCCGGGCCGCGCTCGAGGTAGTCGCGGTCGCGGATCGTGACCGGACGCCGGCGGTTGTAGCCGAACAGCGGCAGGGAGCGGTCGAGCTCCGGCAGCTCGTCGAGGTCGAGCCCGTACAGGTAGAGCGGGTGGCGGAAGCGGTGCGTCACCGGTTCCAGCCGCTCGTGGCGCAGCTCGGCCTCGAAGAGGACGGAGTTCACAGGTCGAGCCCGAAGCCCCGCGCCACCTGCAGCCCGGAGCGCGCGGCATCCTCGTGGAAGCCGTAGCCGAAGTAGCCGCCGCAGAACCAGGTGCGGCGCACCCCGTTCAGCGCCGGCAGCTCCGGCTGCGTGGCGAGCGCCGCGAAGTCGTAGAGCGGGTGGGTGTAGTCCATCTCGGCGATGACCCGCGCCGGGTCGAGCGGGCCGCGGCGGTTCAGGCTGACGAGGTGGCGTTCGCGCGCGCGCAGACCCTGCAGGGCGTTCATGTCGTAGGTGACCGAGACCGCGTCGTCGCCCCCGGCGGCCGCCTCGCGCGCGTAGTTCCAGGCCGCCCACGCCGCCCGCCGCGGCGGCAGCGCGCGCGTGTCGGTGTGCAGCACGGTGCGGTTGTTCGAGTAGCGCCAGGCCGCCAGCAGTCGCCGCTCCCCGTCCGAGGGGTCGGCGAGCAGGCGCAGCGCCTGGTCGGCGTGGGTGGCCACGACGACGTGGTCGAAGCGCTCCGCCCCGCCGTCCCCGGCCACGACCTCGACCGCGTCGTCCGTGCGCCGCACCCGGCGCACCGGCGCGCGCAGCCGCACGCAGCCGCGGAAGCCGGCCAGCATGCGCTCCACGTAGGTGTGGCTGCCGCCGACCACGGTCTTCCACTGCGGCAGATCGGTCAGCGTGAGCAGGCCGTGGTTCTCGAAGAAGCGCAGGAAGGCCGCGGCCGGGAACTCCGCGATGGCCCCGGGCGGCGCCGACCAGATGGCCGCGCCCATGGGCTCGAGGTAGTCGCGGCGGAAGCGCTCCGAGAGCCCGAGGCCGGCGACGTACTCGCCCAGCGTGCGGTCCACCGTCATCCCGGCGGCGAGGTCGCGCTTGGCGCGGCGGCCGAAGCGCACGATGTCGGCGAGCAGGCGGTGGAACGAGGGACGCGCGAGGTTGCCCGGCTGGGCGAAGAGCCCAACCAGCCCGGTGCCGGCGTACTGGAAGCCGGTGCGCTCGTCGTGGAAGCCGAAGGTCATCGTGCTGTCCCGCAGCTCCACCCCGAGCCGCGCAAAGACCCGGGTCAGAACCGGGTAGTTGCGCAGGTTCATCACGATGAAACCCGTGTCCACCGCGGTGCCGGCGTCGGGGCCGCGCTCGAGCGTGATGGTGTGCGTGTGCCCGCCGGCGTAGTCCTCGGCCTCGAACACGGTGACGTCGTGCACCGGGTCCAGCAGCCAGGCGGCGACCAGCCCGGCCACGCCCGAGCCGACGACGGCGACGCGCTGCCCCGGCGGCGGGACCGGGGCGGACGGCGCCGGCGCGTTCACGCCTCGCCCCGCGGCCGCGGGCGGCCGGCCGCGGCGGATCCGGCGGCCGCCACCGTGGCGGTGAGCAGCGTTCCCCAGGCCATGTCCACGGCGGTGGCCAGCCAGGACCAGTCCCGCAGCACCGCCTGCGCGGTCAGGTCGAAGGTCGCGTAGGCCACGAAGCCGAAGAAGGCGCCCCGCGCCGCCGCCGTACGCACGGCCCCCGGCGCGCACGCCCGGATCACCAGCTCGTTCACGCCGATGAGATAGATGGCGTAGAAGAGCGCGGCAGCGAGCAGGTCGGGTTGCGGCCGCAGGAGCGGCCCGAGGGTCCGCTGGTAGAGGGGCGGGGCCAGCACCCCCAGCCAGAGCAGGTCCAGCGCCAGCATGACGGCGGCCGAGACGGCGTAGCTGCGTCGGCGGTTCATGGTGCCTCCGGGGGGATTGAAGGCCTTCCGACGCGCGCCAGTGTGGCACGGACGCCCGGCCGGGGCCAGCCCGGCGAGCCGCGCGTCATCCCAGCCGCCGCGCGACCGCCTCGCGGCGGAAGGCGAAGATGCGCTCGAGCGTGGGCCGCACGAAGAGCGCGTGCGCCGGCGCCGACAGCGGGGCCAGCGGCAGCGCGTACTCGACACGGTCGAGCACGCGGGTCCCGGTGCCCTCGGCCAGGAAGCGGTGGCGGTGCACCCAGCGCGCGTAGGGCCCGCGCAACTGCACGTCGGTGAAGCCGACGCCTGGCTCCCACTCCTCGATGCGGGTGAACCAGGATACGGGCCAACCCATCAGCCGCAGGCGGTACTCGATCCGCGCTCCCACGCGCATCTCGACCGGGAGCGGCGTGAGGATGCGGAAGTCGAGGAACGGCGGGGTGATGGCCTGCAGGTTGGCCGCGTCGGCGAAGAAGGCGAACGTCTCGGCGAGGCCGGCCCGCACGCGCTGCTCGCTCGTGAGCATGTGGATCCCGCGGGGGCGGGGTCGTCCCGGGTGGACCAGGTCCAGCATGGAGCGTTCGTGCATGTCGGCTCCGCCTGCCGCCGCGCGAAGGCCCGGGGCCCCTTGCGGGACGCCACGGGCCGCGCGGGGGACGCCTCAGTTGTTGACGATGATCTGCGCGCCGAGCGCCTGTGCCCCGGCCCCGCCGACGAAGCCGCGGGCGAAGACGGTGTAGATCCTGCCCGCCGTGAGCGTGATGCCGGGCAGCGGCAGCACCACGGTGCTCGTGCCGGCGAGCCGGACCTCGAGGTCGTAGGTGCCGGCGTCCACCGGGGCGAAGGCGGTGTAGCCCTTGAACGCCTGGTTGGCGAAGAGCACCGGGCCGCTGGTCACCGCCACGTCCACGGCCGGGGCGTCGGGCGACAGGTGCACGAAGCGCACGTGGGCCTTGCCGCTGGCCGGCGTCGAGAGGTCGTCCGCGACCACCAGCGGGGCGATGTCCGCGACGGCGCCGGTGGCGAACACCGAGTAGTGCGCCCCGGCCGCCAGCGGCAGGTCGGCGTCGATGACCGTGGTCGTGGTACCGGTCACGTTGACCTTGACGTTGCGGGTGCCGGCCGTGACCTCGAGGTAGGGCGTGTTGTTCGGGAAGGTCAGGTTCGTGCCGGCGACGGCGTCGTCCACCAGCAGGTCCACACCGGGGGCGTCGGGGGAGGCGTGCACGGCCATGACGTTGGCCTTGAGGCGCGGAGCGGTCGGGCCGCCATCGTCACCGCAACTGGAGACGGTGAAGGCGGTGACGAGGGCCAGGGCGACCACGGAGAGACGGGTGAGGTTAGGCATGGGATCCTCGGTGATTGGTGCTGCCTGTCTGGCGTCCGGATGGGCGGTGCTGCCGGTCGGGCCGTCCGCCCGCTTGCGTGCATCGGGGTCTTGGATGAGGCGGATGCCGGGAGGATGCGGAAAATGAATCGGTTTTGAATAAGTATGGCGGTGGGCGTTGCCGCCGCCGTGATCCGCACGGTCGTTCGACCGCCCGGCCCTGGCCGAGGTGCCGGCGGGGTCAGAAACTTATTCATTTACTCTGCATCCAAACTGCCGTAGACTGCCGTGGACCGGCGGGGGAGGCCTCCCCGCGCCCGGGCGGCGACGCCCGAGGAGGAGGACGAGGGATGCCCACGCAGGCCGGCCGCGGCCGCAAGCCGGCGACGACGCCTCCCCGACCGCTCTCCATCGGGGCGCTGGCGCGGGCCACCGGCATTCCGGCACCTACGCTGCGCACCTGGGAGCGGCGCTATGGCTGGCCCGAGCCCGAGCGCAAGCCCTCGGGGCACCGCGTCTACCCGGCCAGGATCGTCGGCCGCCTGCGCAAGGTGGCGCGTCTGCTGGGCCGCGGGCACCGCCCGGCCGACGTGCTGACGCTGGCGACCGCCGACCTCGACGCCCTGCTCGTCCTTCCCGGGCCGGCGGCGACCGTCGCCGCGACGCCTCCCCGTCACGTCCCGTCCACCGCGACCGCCGACCCGGCCCTGGAGGAGATGCTGCAGGCGGTGGTCGCCTTCGATAGGCAGGCCCTGACCGGGCTGCTGCGGGAGGGCTGGATCCGCCTCGGCCCATTGTCGTTCCTGGAGGGGCAGGCCGCCGATCTCATGCGGGAGGTCGGCAGCGCGTGGCACTCGGGCCGCTTCGGCGTCCGCCACGAGCACTTCGCCTCGGCCTGTCTCGCCGGATTCCTGCGCGAGGTGCGCGAGCCGCTCGACCGGCAGGCCCGCGGCCCCCGCGTCGTCGCGGCGATGCTGCCGGGCGACGCCCACGAAGGCGGGCTGCTCATGGCCAGCGTCGTCCTCGCGCTGCGGGGCTGCCGCCTCGTCTACCTGGGTGCCGACACGCCGATCGAGCAGATCGCCTGCGCCGCCCGGGAGGGCGAGGCCGCGGCCGTCGCCGTCAGCGTGTCGGCCGCGTTCCCCGTCCGGCGCGCCCGCCGGGAACTCGCCGCCCTGCAGGGCGCGCTGCCGCGCCGGGTGCTCCTGTGGACCGGTGGCGCGGGCGCGCCCGGGACGCCCAGGGGAGTGGAGCGCTTCGAGAGCCTGGAGGCGCTGGATCGCCATCTTGCCGCATGGGTGCAATCGTGACGCGCGACGTCCTCGTCGTCGGCGCGGGTGTGGCGGGGCTGGTCCTCGCACGCGAGATGCGGGCGCGCGGCCGGGACGTGCGCGTCCTGGAACGCGCTCGCGGCGTGGGTGGCCGCTGCGCGACGCGCCGGATCGAGGGCCAACCCGTGGACCACGGCGTGGCCTTCCTGCACGGGCGCGATCCCGCCTTCCTCGCCGAGCTCGACGCGCTGGAGGGCGCGGCGGTCGTCCCCGGCTGGCCGCGGCGGGTGGAAGGCGACGGCGTGCCGTGCCAGCCCTCGGCCTTCACCGGGAGCGAGAGCCGGCTGGCCCCGGCGGGCGGCGTGAGCGGCTTCGCCAAGCGTCTCGCGCGTGGCACGGACGTGCGGCTCGAGGCGAATGCCGAGGCGCTGCGCCTCGACGCGGGCCCGGCCGGCGCCGCGTGGGAGGTCCGGCTCGCCGGGGGCGGGACGGAGCGCGCGCGGACCCTGGTGCTCGCCCTGCCCGCGCCCTCGGCGATGGCGCTGCTCGCCGCGATGGAATCCCCGCCGCCGCCGGTGGTCGCGCTGCTGCCGCTGCTGCCGCTGCTGGCGCTGGTGCGCGTGGTCCCGTGCCTGGCCGTGATCGCGCGTTACCCGGAGGGGACGCCGGCACCCGAGTGGGAGATGAGCCTGCCGAGCGGCAGCGCGGCGATCCAGACCGTCCTGCACGACTCCAGCAAGCGGGTCGCGCCGGCACGGCTCACCCTGGTCGTCCAGGCCCGGGCGGCCTTCTCGCGCTCCCGCCTGGAGCAGCCGCCGGATGCGTGGAGCCGCGAGCTGCTGGACGAGGCTGCCGCGCTGCACGGCGGCTGGATTGCCCGCCCCGAGCTCGCGCAGGCGCACGTCTGGCGACGGGCCCGTGTCGCCGCCGGCACGGAGCTGGCCGGACCGCTGCTGGCGCGGCTTGACGGCGGTGCGATGCTCGGTGTCGCCGGCGACGGATTCCACCCCGCCGGGGGCGTCGAGGGCGCCTACCGCTCGGGGCGCGCCCTGGCGGTGCGCCTGACCGGCGCCTGAACCACGAAAGGAGCATCCCGTGTCGCTGAGTCCCGCCGAGATCGACGCCGTCCTGCAGGCCGAGGCCGACCACGAGTGCCCGGGGGTCGGGGAGCACCGGATCTGCGTTCGCATCGTGGCCATCGCCGACCTGCCCAGCCGCTTCGGCCGCTTCCAGGTCGTGGCGTTCTGGAACAACCGCGATGGCAAGGAGCACATCGCCGTCCTGCACGGCAATCCGATGGGCCGCGAGGACGTGCCGACGCGCGTGCACTCGGAGTGCCTGACCGGCGACGCGCTCGGCTCGCTGCGCTGCGACTGCCGCGACCAGCTCGAGGTGGCCCTGCGCGCCATCGCCGCGCACGAGCACGGCCTCGTGCTCTACCTGCGCCAAGAGGGGCGCGGCATCGGCCTGCTCAACAAGCTGCGCGCCTACGGCCTGCAGGACCGCGGGCTCGACACCGTCGAGGCCAACCTGGCGCTGGGCTTCCGCGACGACGAGCGCGAGTACTCGATCGCCGCCCACATGCTGCACAGCCTGAAGGTGCGCTCGGTCCGCCTGCTCACGAATAACCCGAAGAAGGTCGAGGAGCTGGAGCGCCACGGCGTGCGGGTCAGCGGCCGGCTGCCGCACGTCATCCCGCCGAACGAGTTCAACCGCTTCTACCTCGAGACCAAGCGCGACAAGTCGGGCCACCTGCTCGACGCGCTCGGCAAGCCGCACCTGCCCGAGCAGGGCGAGCCGGTGCGCATCGAGGGCGGGGCGGCGTAGGGGCCGCCCGACAGGGGGTTCCCCCGCGCGCCCGGCGGGCGTAGGCTCGGGGTCGTTCGGCCGCCAAAGACCCCGGATCGCGAGGTCCTCCATGAAGCACAATCCGCGCACCCTGCTTGTCGCGTTGCTCGCTCTCGCGGGCGCGCTCGCCGCCACCCCCGCACCCGCCGCCGACCCCGAGGGCTACGTCTGGCCGCTCTCGGCGGCACCGGGCGACACGCTGACCTTCTTCGTGTCGTGCTCGGCCACCTACCAGTGCACCTTCATGCGCTACCACCGGGTGGGCGACGTCAACGTGGGCACGCCGGTGGCGACGCTCACGGGTCTGCCCGCGCAGGTGCAGGCCCCGCCCGATTCCGCCTGGAAGGGATGCGACTGGGCACCGAGCTTCTCGTTCGTCGTCCCGGCGGACTGGGACTCGGACATCTACGGGGCGGAGCTCTCGGCCTCGGGGCTCTCGACCGCGCGGATGGCGTTCGTGGTGAAGCCCGTCCCTGGGATCCGGGCGGACCTTGCCGTGCTCGTCAACACGAACACCTGGAGCGCGTACAACGACTGGGGCGGGCGCAGCAAGTACACCAGCACGCCGGCCCACGAGCTGGGCTTCCTGCGGCCCGACCCCGCGGCCCGCGCCAACGGCTCGATCCCGAACCACACCACCCGGGCCGAGCTGTGGGTGCTCGATTGGCTGAGGAGCAGCGGCTACGACCTCGACCTCTACTGCGACTTCGACCTGCACCAGGGCATCCCCGGCCTCGCCGGCTACCGGGCGTTCGTGCTCAACACGCACCCGGAGTACTGGTCGGTCGAGATGTTCGACCACCTCGAGGACTACCTCGACGGCGGCGGCTCGCTGGCCTACATGGGCGGCAACGCGATGTACGAGCGGGTGGTCTACTCCGCCGACGGGCGGAGCCTGACCTTCTTCCCCGAGTACTGGGACGGCACGCGCGGTGCGCGCCGCTACTCGTTCTACCGCAACCTCTCACCGCCGCGGCCGGAGCGCGCCGTGCTGGGGGTGGCCTACCGCTCCGACTGCTACCCGACCTACGGCGGGCTCCAGGTGCTGGCCGCGGCGCACCGGTTCTTCGCCGGCACCGGCGTGTCGGACGGCAGCGTCGTCGGCGCGACCGGCTACAACGGCGGCGGCGCGAGCGGCTGGGAGATGGACACCTCGATCCCCGGCCTCGCCCCGGACGGCGTGATCGTCTCGGCCAACGGGAGCGACGACCGCGGCAGCCCGCCGGCGAACCTCGAGCTGCTGATGCGCGGCACGAACGAGTGCGGCTACGGCGCGGACGTGACGTACTACGACCACTCCGGCGGGGGAGGGGTCTTCGCCGCGGGCTCGCTCAGCTTCGGCGGCAGCATGGTGGCGGACACGGTGCTGCAGAAGGTCGTGCGCAACGTGCTGAACGAGTTCCTCGCCGGCGCGGCGGACGTGGCGCCGCCCGCGGCGGGCCCGGGCATGCGGGCGCTCGAGCCGGGGCGGCCCAATCCCTTTGCCGCCGGCACGACGCTGCGCTTCACCCTCGCGCGCCCGGGCCGGGCGCGTCTGTGCGTCTACGACGTCGCCGGTCGCCTCGTGCGCACGCTGGTGGACGAGGTGCGCCCGGCGGGCACGGCCGAGGTCCGCTGGGACGGCGGGGACGACTCCGGTCGCCAGGCCGGCAGCGGGATCTACCTGGTCAGGCTCCGGGCCGACGGCTGGGACGAGACCCGCCGGCTGCTGCGCCTGCGATAACGCCGGCGGCAAGCGAACGGCCACCTTCTCGCGAAGGTGGCCGTTCGTGCCTCTTGCGACGACTACCGGTACAGGGACTTGATGGCGCCCCAGGTCTGCGACTGGGCCGGGACCACCGAGGCCGGGCCGACGACGGCGGTGCCGTACGGCGCCAGGTCGGTCACCCAGACGTTCACGCCCTTCACCTGGAAGCCCCACTGCACGTGGCGGGCGGGGTCGTTCACGGTGTGCAGCGTGACGCTGAAGGCTCCCGAAGCGGGCAGCGGGACGATGGCGGCGTTGAACGACGAGAAGTCCGGTGCGTAGTCCTTCACGAACGCCACGGCGACGTGGGCCGAGGTGAAGGTGTTGCTGAGCACGAAGCCCTGGAAGGTCACGTCCTGGTCCGCCAGCGAGCCGTCGTTCACTTCCGCGTAGAGGTTGGCCTCCATGACCTTGTTGCCCGGCGCGCCGGGACCGCCGCCGCCGATGTACCAATACTCGTTCGGGTCGTTGATGCAGTTCGGCCCGAGGGTCACGTCGTTGCCGGACCAGACGGCGGTCAGGTCGGCGACACCCCAGCCCGAGCCCCACAGCCACGTCGTCCCGTCGAGTTCAAACACGTTCATGTAGCCGTTCACCAGCGCACCGGCATCCACCGTGTACGTGGCGGCGCCGGCGGCACCCACGCCGACGGCGAGGATGGCGAGCGCGAGAACGAGGCTCCTGAGTACCGAGTTCTTCATTACCGTTTCCTCCCTTGCCTGAGGACGACTCGTGATACGGAGAACGGTGGTTCGAATCCGGCGAGGAGCATCGCCCAGCCGGCGCCGAGTCACCCGACTCGAGCGAATCCATTATATACTATGTTCGGCAGGTGAACAAAGCCTATTTTCGTCGTTTCGCCGCAGTGAGTTACAGCTTCGATTCCTGCACAGGCTTGCGACCGTTCGACGCAATTCATTGCCGGGCAAAGGGCTGCGGGCCTTGCCCCGGTCAGCGGGTTCGCGGCGCGTCGGCCGGCACGCCCACGTCCACGCGCTCGATCGCGCCGTCCCGGTCCAGCAGGGCGGCGCTGGCTGCGGCGTCCAACCACTCGCCGGGCCGCGCGGAGCTCGTGCCGTCGCGCCGGGTGACGCGCACCCACGGTTCCTGGGCGAGCGTGTAGACGACGGGCACGCCGCAGTAGCTGAAGGCCAGCGCGCCGGCGGGCACCTCGAGCGACAGGTCGTCGCCGTCCACGTCGTAGCCGCGATACACACCGGGCTCGCTCAGGAACTCGGCCCGCCGCAGCAGCGCCGGCCGGAACCCCACGAGGCCGTCCCGCACCGTCACCCCCAGCTCGCCGAGGCGGGTGAGGATCTCCTCCTTCACCTGACCGGTCATGCCGGGTTGCTGCGCGCCGCCGCCGGCCGGCGTGTGCGAGTAGGGGTCCATGGGGAAGGCGCCGTACTCCGCGGCCGTCTTCTCGGAGCCGAGGCCGGCGCGGATGCGGTAGTAGGCCTTCGCCAGCGCCTCGCGCACCGGGGCGGGTCCGCCCTCTCGCTCCGCCCGCAGGAAGACCTCCTGCACCGCGAGGAGCAGCTTCGCCACCATGTGCCAGTACACGCAGCCCAGGCCCTCGTAGGCGTACATGCTGCCGGAGCGACCGGTGAAGGCGTGGTGGTGGAACACCGTCTCGAAGAGGTCGAGCACCGCCTGCCGGTCCCGCGCCACCGCCTCGGCCCAGCGCTCCTGCCCGGCCAGCCGGTCCAGCGCCGCCGCGAGGTCGCGCGCGTTGCGCAGGTCGCCGGCGAAGCGACAGACGCCGTCGGCGTCTCGTCCCAGCACCGAGGGCTCGGCCGCCGCGAGCAGCGCCCGCACGAGCGGCACTGCCCCCGCGCCCTCCTCCGGCACGTGGTTCTTCTCGAGGAAGGCCGGGAGGACCTTCTCCGGATAGAGCAGGAAGCTGCGCTGGTCGGCGCGGTACAGGCGGCTCGCGAACAGGGCCTCGACCAGCCCGGCGGCCGCGGCGGGGTCCACGACGCCCGAGCTCAACGCCGCCACCTGGCCCTCGAGCATCTCGTCGAGGCGGTGCAGGCCCGCGGTCTCGGGGCCGAGGTCGAGCAGGTTGTACGAGTGGTAGAGGCCGTCGGCGCGGCGGTTGAGGCGGATGGCGTGGTCGAGGTGCTCGAGCGCGACGCGGCAGAAGGCGACCACCTCCGGGAACGGCAGCGTGTCCTTCCGGCCGCCGAACCCGCGCGCGTGGATCTCCTCGCGGTAGTCCGAGAACGCCCTGCCCAGCTCGTCCATGAGCCGCCGGCGGGCGTGGTCGTCCACCGCCTCCGCGCCGGCCGGCGGCCGGTGCTCGAGCAGCGCGCCGTGCAGGCGGCGGAACCAGGCGAGGACCTCGCGGGAGACCGGCGCGCCCGCGTCCCCCAGCGGCTCGAGCCGCCGCCCGAGGAAGTCCAGGTAGCGCCGCAGGTGGAAGAGCGTGACCATCGAGACGCCGTTGCCGACCAGCGCGTTGTTGGCGTCGTTCCACTCGGGGCGCTGGGTGTTCATCCAGATCCCGCCGTCGGGGACGAGGTTCGAGAGCTTGGCGAGGGCGGGCACCAGCAGCTTCTCGAGCAGGCCGGCGCGGTGGAGCGCGCCGGTGCGGTCGCGGACCAGCTTGCCGTCCGTCCCGCCGGCGGCGACTCGGTCGGCGATTCGCGCCGCCCGCTCCGCATCGAAGTCGATCGTGTGCCGCGGGTCGGCGACGATCGCATCGTACGGCCGGATCCGGTAGGGGACGTCGGCGTAGCAGAAGATCTCCTCGCCGAGCAGGCCCTCGAGCGTGCCCGGCGCGGTGCGCACCACCGCCTCGAGCAGGCGGAGCAGGTACACGATCTGGTGGTCGCCCCAGTAGCCGATGTGGCCCCACGGCTCGCGCGGGTCGAGCACCTCCCAGTCGATGCCGTCGCGCTCGATGCGGTACGGGTTGAAGCCGTCCGCGGTCGAGGCGTTGACGAAGCGGGCGACCATGCCCGGCAGGAACGCCGGGAAGCTCGCTCCCAGGGCCTCCCAGTTCTGGAAGATGTCGCGCCAGTTGCCCTCGTAGCGCAGGGCCCGGCCGCCGTCCGGGGCCTTCAGGCGGATGGAGAAGCGGTTCCAGGGGCGGCTCGGGTCGCCGTGGCGGCGCCCGAAGTACAGGGGCAGGTACTCGTAGGCGAGCCGCAGCAGGTCCGGGTCCCGCCAGTCCGCCACGGTGCGCAGCAGCTCCGCCACCGGGATCCACGCGGGCAGCGCCCCGAGCGCGGTCCGGTGCCGCTCCGCCAGCGCCCGGTCGCGCGTCGCCACGAGGTCCGCGAAATCGGCGGCAGGCACGTCGTGGTCCCTTACGAAGACGCCGCCCCGCATGTTGTTGAAGAGCACGTTGGCGAAGTGGTGGACGGACGCCTCGGTGTGGCCGGTGAGCTGCAGCCCGTCGGCGCTCGCCACGTTGCGGCGCAGGTTCCCGCTCGCCCCGTCCAGGGCGACCTCGATCTCCGCGTCCAGGTCGCCGCCGGCGCGCAGTCGGGCGCGCAGCGCGGCGACCTCGACGTGGGCGCGGCCCACGTCGGCGACGACGTGCCAGCGGGCGCTCCCGCCCGGGGCCAGCTCGAGCGTGGTGGCGGCGAGGTAGCCGCCCCGCGCGCCGGTCAGCACGCCGGACGACGGGATGGTTTCGCCCCGGCGGAAGGCGTCCACCGCCCCGAGCGACAGGCTCAGCCGCGGGGAGCCGAGGCCGTGGCACCAGACCGTGTTCGCGCGCAGCCGCTCCGCCGGCTCCGGCCGGTCGGTGATCTCGGTGGTCAGCGAGTAGGTGGCCAGCCCCGTCTCCGCGTCGAGGTCGGAGCGCTTGTAGGCATCCACCAGGCAGCTCGAGCTCTGGTAGAGGGCCAGCGGGGCCCCCCACGGCAGCACGTTGCGGAGGCCGTCGAGCAGCTCCACGACGACGGGGCCGTCGCCCAGGTTCTCGAGGGTGGCCGTGCGCACCAGCCCCAGGGCGTCGCTGCCCGCCCAGCGGTAGCGGAAGGCGAGCCCGAGACCGTGGTGGACCTCCTCGAAGACGAGCCGGTTGCCCAGCACGTTCTTGTACAGGTTGCGCTCCACGCGGGCGTCCTCCACAGAGCGCGCCGAGAGCGGCTCCCACGCGATCGTCCCCCTCCGTGCCCCGCGCACGCGCAGCAGGGTGACGGGGCCGGTGTGGTGGTGGCCGTCGTGCAGCCTGTCCACGGTCTCGTAGGGGAAGAGGGCGCCGTCCGCGTCGCGTCGCCCCGCCGTCAGCCCGCCCGCGGAGGTCACGAACATCCACAGGTCCGTGTCGCTGGCGACGGTCGTCAGGAACGTCGGCATCCGGTCCACGCGGCAGATGCGGTCGTACGTCTCGCCGTCCAGCGTGACGAAGCCGTCCGCCGGCGCGGACGCGGCGGCCCGCCGCGCCCGCCGGGTCCGGCCGGGGCGCGGGGCCGGGGTGTCGGAGGGCGTCATCGCGCCCGGAGTGCCAGCGTGGCCACGACCGCCTTGGGCGTGCGGTCGGCGCGGAAGAAGCCCCAGTGCTTCTCGACCTCGCCGGGCTCGGTGCCGCCCTTCCAGTTCTCGTCGAAGGCCTCGAAGAAGAACGTGACGACCCGCTCGCGCTCCACCCACTTCGCGAAGGCGCTGCAGAAGGCGGCCTGCTCGGCCTCGCCGACCGCGCCCTTCATGTACTTGCCCTGGTCGCCGCTCGCGGTCTTGCTCGTGGCCCAGCCCGTCTCCCCGAGTACCACGGTGCGGCCCGGGAGCAGCGCGCACAGCTCGCGGAAGGCCCGACCGGTGTAGTCCACGGCCTCCTCGAGCTGCCGGCCGCGCCACAGCGGGTGGATGTGGGTGACGACGAAGTCCACCTCCTCCGCCAGCGCGTGGCCGGCGGGTTCCTTCCAGAAGTCGAGGTCGTCCGCGGTCGTGACCGGCAGCTTCGTGCGGGCGCGGGCCTCGCGCAGGTAGCCGGCAAGGAGGTCGAAGGGCACGCGGTGCGCCGACCACGACACTTGGGTCTCGTTGCCCACGCAGACCGCGGCGACGATGTCCGGATACCGCTTCGCCAGGCGCACGGCCGCCTCGAGCTCGGCCCGGTTCGCCGCGCGCCCGCCGGGAAGCTCCTCGATCACGCGCCCGGCCGAGTCGCGGCGCTGCTCGGGCTCGACCCACGTGCCCAGCACGACGCGCAGGGGGAGCCGGTCCGCGCGGATGACCGAGAGCATCGTGTCGGGCCAGCCGACCGAGCCGTAGACGCGCAGCAGGTTCCAGTGGCGGGCGATGAGGTGCAGGTCCTCGCGCAGTTGGGCGCGGGTGGGCGAGGGGCCGCCGGGGCGCTGCCCGTCCCGGTGCGGGCCGTAGGCGATGGCGTTCCCGATCCAGCGCCCGCCGAGGAAGGGCCGGAACGGCCGTACCACGAACGGGCTCTGGCGCGCGAGCGCCGGCGTGCCGGGCCGCGGCGAGCCGGCATGGACGGCGGCGGCGATCAGCACGGCGAGCAGGGGGACGGCGCGCGACAGCAGGGAGCCGATGCGCATGACGGTCACGTCCTTGGGTTGGCGACCGGGAGCCCGGTCCCGGCTAGCGTACGAGGACCATCCGGTTCGAGCGGACGATATCGTCCGACTTCACCCGGCACAAGTACACGCCCGCCGGCACCGGCCGGCCCGCGTCGTCGCGGCCGTCCCAGACGACCTCGCGCTCGCCCGCCGGCACGTCGCCCTCGAGCAGCGTGCGCTGCCGCCGGCCGAGCAGGTCGAAGACGGCGACCTCGACCCGTCCGCTCCGCGGCGCGACCCAGCGGATCGCGGTGCTGCCGACGAACGGGTTGGGGCGCGGTGCCAGCAGGAGCGGGGCGGGCGCCGCGGGCGGATCCACGGCGAGCACGCCGCAGGGCTCGTTCGCGCAGGCCGGCGTGAACCGGAAGTCGTCCATCACGACCTCCTGGTTCGTGGCCGGCACGCCGTCGAAGCGCCAGAGGTTCAGGTGCACGCGCGGTTGCTCGGGGCGCGGGATGTGCCACTTCGTGTAGGTCCAGGTGTGGATCGGCGTGGACACCGCCTCCGCCTCCGGGCCCCCGCGCCAGGCGCGGAACTCGACCCGGTCCGGCAACCACCGGAAGGCGTAGCTGACGATCTCGTCGGCCCCGTACGTCGCGTCGAAGCGCTCGAGGTTGCCGGACCACTCGTAGGGCTGGGCGACGAACTGCCCGAGGGCGTTGCCGGGCGTGCCCCAGCGGCTGATCTCGACGTCCACCTCGTTGTACGGGTTCCACCACAGGAAGCCGGCGTCGTAGCACTGGCCGTATTCCCAGATGAACAGGCCGAGCACCGCGCGCGGGTCCAGCGTGTCGAGGCGCCCGCGCGTGGTGAAGACGTAGTCGCCGTAGCCGAGCGCGTCCTCGAGGACCACCTCGGTGCAGTACCAGGTGCTGCCGACCTTCCGGATGGTCAGGTGCAGCCGCCCGTCGGTGTCCACCCAGACGAAGTCGGCGGTGGCGCCGTAGTTGCTCGGACCGGGGCCGTAGTAGCCGGGGCCCTTCACCCGCCACGTGCGGCCGGCGAAGGAGACCGTCCGCCCGCTGGGGAAGTCGCCCCACTGCGACTCCTCCACGGTGGGGGAGGCGAGGCTGTAGAAGGTGACCTGGTCGAAGACGACGTCGGGCACCGGTTCGCCGGGCGCCTGCAGCGCGCCGATCAGGATGCGGGTAGCGACCGTGCCGGTCGGGGCGGGAGAGCTCTGGAAAGTGAACACGCGGCCCACGTCGGTGGGGGTGGAGGCGTCGGCCGCGTTGAACGACTCGTAGGAGATCAGGTTCCCGCCGGCGTCGCGCCACTCGACGTTCACGATGGCCCGCGACTGACCGGTGAGCGGACGGCCGGACGGGTGCATCACGTACACCGAGCCGCCCCACGACTCGCCGACTTCGCAGGCCAGCTGCTGCCAGTAGCCGGAGACGTCCCAGTTGCCCGTGTTCGGGCCGGAGGCCTTCGCGGCCACGGAGCCGTGGACGGCCGCCGTGGACGTGCCGACCGTCCCGAACTGGCTCCAGCCCGCGAAGAGGCTCCCCGAGGAGCCGGCGATCTCGAAGCTGGGATTCATGGGCGTGCACTGCGCTGCCGCCGTGCCGGTGCAGGCGAGGGCACAGGCCGCGACGAGGAGGGCGGGGGAGAGTCGTCTCAGGATGGGCATTCCGGGCTCCGCGTCACGGGGATCGGGAGAAGCGGGAAGAAGAGGCGGGCGCCACGACGCGCGGCGCCCGCCCGCGGGTTCAGCGGCTCAGCACCAGCGCACGGGACTGGCGGCCGGCGGCCGTCTGCACGACGCAGCGGTAGACGCCGCTCGGGGCGAGGCTGCCGTCGCTGGCGCGCCCGTCCCAGGTCGCCGAGTGCTGCCCCGGCTCGGCCTCGCCGTGGAACAGCGTGGCGACGTGGCGGCCGGTGATGTCGAAGATCGAGAGGTCCGCCGCGCCCCGCTGCGGCAGCGCGTAGGTGACGCGGGTCGAGCCCTGGAACGGGTTCGGAGCCGCCGCGCCCAGCTGGAGGGCGCCCGCCAGCGGCCCGTCGCCCACGCCGGTCGGGTTGTAGATGTCCCACACGATGTTGTCGTAGAAGACCACGGTCGGATCGTTGTACGTCGCGTTGCTCATGAAGCCGAACTGCATGAACTGGCCGACCAGGGCCGGGATCACGTCGATGGTGATGCTGTAGGTGTTCCAGGTCTCCGGGATGGCCGTGGTGTTGACCGTGATGAAGTTGGTCATCTGGTAGCCGTTGTTCGGATCGATGGTCTTGATGAACGCCGCCGCGGTCGGGTCGTAGAGGGCCGCGCTCCAGTCGCCGTGCTTGGCGTCGAACTGCAGCTTCCAGGTGGTGCCGACGTCGGCGGCCTCGACCGTCTGCTCGTGGTAGACGTTCGCCTCGACGCGCTGGCCGGTGCCGTGCGCGCCCTGGTTGTTGTAGTCGCTGTAGACGGCCAGCTGGTTCGTCCCCTGCAGGTCACCGCCCTGGCCCGTCGTGACCGCGCAGAAGGCGGCGCCGTCGTTGGGGGCGGGGTAGGGGCCGTAGCCGTACGCCCAGACGGTGCCGTTGAAGACGTTCCCGTAGACGAGCCAGCCGTCCAGGCTCAGGGAGTTGGGCGCCCCGACCTCCCCGATGCCGAATCCCTCGAACGTGCCGAGGTAGGGCGTCAGGGCCGCTTCGGCGGCCACGGGAGCGAGGCACAGCAGGGCTGCGGCGAGGACCAGGGTTGCGCGACGTGCCATCTCCGTCTCCTTTCGTGCGAGCCGATCGCACCATGTCTTGGGACCGTGGTGGGCCCGCATCGGGGCCGACCAGGGGTTCACCGGCTCTCTTTAGGATGTCGCATCCGGGCCGGCGGCAGCGACCCGTTGACCGCTTGACAACCGCGGGAGAAGAATACACTATGTTCGGCAACTGAACAAAGTGCTTTTCGCCCTGGAGACCCCGTGGCGGCCACGACCGGACGCAGTCCCAGCCCGCTCCTCGAACTGCGCGGCATCCGCAAGACCTTCGTCTCGCGGGGGATCTTCTCCGCGCCCAGCCGCGTAGTGGCGGCCGAGGACGTCTCCTTCCGGGTCCGGCGAGGGGAGGCGGTGGCCCTGGTCGGGGAGTCGGGCAGCGGCAAGAGCACCTTGGCGCGCATGGTCTTGCGCCTCGAGCAGCCGGACGGGGGGGAGGTCCTGCTGGACGGCGTGGACGTGCTGGCGCGGGAGCCGCGGCGGGCCTCGCTCGCCTACCGGGGCCGGGTGCAGATGGTCTTCCAGGACCCCTTCAGCTCGCTGAACCCCGTCCACACCATCGAGCACCACCTCGTCCGCCCCTTGCTGCGCCACGGCCGGGGACTGAACCCCGCCCGCGACGTGCAGCACCACCTCGGCCGACCGCTGCTGCGCCACGGCCGCGCCGCCGCGGGCGAGGTGCGGGCCCGCGCGCTCGAGCTGCTGCGCACGGTCGGCCTCGAGCCGGCGGAGGACTTCATCCACCGGCACCCGTACGAGCTCTCCGGCGGGCAGCGGCAGCGCGTCGCCATCGCGCGGGCGCTGGCGGTCGAGCCCGATCTGCTGGTGGCCGACGAGCCGACCTCGATGCTCGACGTCTCCATCCGCACCGGCGTGCTGAACCTGCTGGTGCAGCTCAAGCGCGAGCGCGGGCTGGCCATCCTGCTCATCACCCACGACCTCGCCTCCGCCCGCTACCTCGCCGACCGCATCCTCGTGCTGTTCCGCGGGCGGGTGGTGGAGGAGGGGCCGAGCGCCGACGTGGTGCGCGAGCCCGTGCATCCCTACACGCGCGCCCTGCTCGCCTCGATCGCCGACGTCGGCCTCGGCGCGGGGGGGGCGAAGCGCATCGCCGCGGCCGCGGCCGGCGCGGGGTGTCCCTTCCTGTCCCGCTGTCCCGACGCGCTCGACGTCTGCCGCGCGGTGGACCCCGGGCCGCGTCCGGTCGGCACCCGCCGGGTGCGCTGCCACCTCTTCCCCGCGGACGCCGCGGCGCCGGGGAGCTGACGCACGATGGCCGGAACCCGCTTCCCCGACGGCTTCCTCTGGGGCGCCGCCACCTCCGCCCAGCAGATCGAGGGCGGCCACGCGCTGGACGGGCGCGGCGAGTCCATCTGGGACCGCTTCGCCGCCACGCCGGGGCACATCGCCGACGGCTCGGACGCCCGCGTCGCCTGCGACCACTACCGCCGCTGGCGCGAGGATGTCGCCCTCATGCGCTGGCTGGGGATCAACGCCTACCGCTTCTCCATCGCCTGGCCGCGGGTGATCCCGGCCGGGCGCGGCCCGGTCCAGGCGGCCGGCCTCGACTTCTACGACGCGCTCGTGGACGGGCTGCTGGAGGCCGGCATCCGGCCCTTCGTCACCCTGTACCACTGGGACCTGCCGCAGGCGCTGCAGGACCGGGGCGGCTGGGGGGAGCGCGACACCGTCGAGGCCTTCGTCGAGTACGCCGACGCGGTCAGCGCGCGGCTCGGCGACCGCGTGCGCCACTGGGCGACCCACAACGAGCCCTGGTGCGTGGCCACGCTGGGCCACGAGAGCGGCGTGCACGCCCCCGGCCACCGCGACCCGGCCGAGGCCCTGCGGGTCGGGCACCACCTGTTGCTCTCGCACGGCCGGGCGGTCGAGGTGCTGCGCCGCAACGCGCCGGGCGCCGAGGTCGGCATCGTGCTCCTGCTCTCGCCGGTCGAGCCGGCCTCGGACAGCCGGCTGGACCTCGAGGCGGCCCGCCGCTACGACGGTTCGCTGAACCGCTGGTACCTCGACCCCGTCTTCCGCGGCCGCTACCCGGAGGACGCGATCGCCGACCGCGTGCGGCGCGGGCACCTGGCGGGGCCCGAGCTGCCCTTCGTGCGGCCCGGCGACCTCGAGACGATCGCCGCGCCGCTCGACTTCCTCGGCGTGAACTACTACTCGCGCTCGGTCGTGCGCGCGGATGCCGACGGGGAGCCGGTGGGGGTCCGCATGGTGCCGGAGAGCGAGCTGACCGACATGGGTTGGGAGGTGTGCCCGCAGGGGCTGCACTCCCTGCTCGTCCGGCTCGAGCGCGAGTACCGGCCGCGCCGCATCCACGTCACCGAGAACGGGGCGGCCTACACCGACCCCGCCGACGCCGGCGGGCGCATCGCCGACGGGCGGCGGATCGAGTACCTGCGCGGCCACCTGGCCGCCGCCGCCCGCGCCATCGCCGACGGCGTCCCGCTGGCGGGCTACTTCACCTGGTCGCTGCTCGACAACTTCGAGTGGGGCCACGGCTACGCGATGCGCTTCGGGCTCTTCGAGGTGGACTACGCGACGCAGCGCCGCCGCCCGAAGGACAGCGCCCACTGGTACCGTCGAATCGCCGCCGCGAACGCGGTGGACGATCCCACCGAGCAACCCCTGTCGAGGAGGATTCCGTGAGCTCGATCCACAGAGACCTGCGCCGGCCGGGCCCCGGGCTCCGGGTCGCCGTCGCGCTGGCCGCCTGCCTGGCCCTGCTGCCGGCCGCCGTCGGGGCGCAGTCCGCCGCCCCGGCCGACCGCGCGTCCGTCCGCGTCGCCGTGGACGCCGCGGGCTCGCGCCTCCAGGTGGACGGCCGGGACTTCATGGTCTACGGGATGAACTGGGACTACGTCCCCATCGGCCAGAACTACAGCTACAGCCTGTGGACGCAGCCCGACGACGTCATCGAGGCGGCGCTGGCGCGCGAGATGCCGCTGCTGCAGGCGATGGGCGTGAACGCCATCCGGCAGTACATCGGTGTGCCGCCGCGCTGGGTCCGCTACATCTACGAGCGCTACGGCATCTTCACCATCATCAACCACACGGTCGGCCGCTACGGCTTCAACGTGGACGGCGTCTGGTACCCGTCGGTGGACTACTCGGACCCGCGCCTGCGCGCCGCCATCAAGGCCGAGGTCGTGCGGTACGTGGACGAGTTCCGCGGCGTGCCCGGCGTGCTCATGTGGCTGCTCGGCAACGAGAACAACTACGGGCTGGTGTGGAAGTCGGCGGAGGTCGAGGCGCTGCCGCAGGGCGAGCGCGACGCGGCGCGGGCCCGCTACCTCTACTCGCTGTTCGGCGAGGTCATCCAGGCGGTGAAGGAGCACGACCCCGGCGTGACCGTGGCCATGGCCAACGGCGACGTGCAGTACATCGACATCATCGCGCAGGAGTGCAAGGGGCTCGACGTCTTCGGCACCAACTGCTACCGCGGCATCTCGGCCCGCGACCTCTTCCAGGTCGTCCACGACAAGCTCGGCCTGCCGGTGCTGTTCACCGAGTTCGGCGCCGACGCCTTCAACGCGCGCGAGATGCGCGAGGACCAGGCCACCCAGGCCCGCTACCTGATCGGTCAGTGGCAGGAGATCTACGAGATGTCGGCCGGCAAGGGCCGGGTCGGCAACGCCATCGGCGGCATCGTCTTCCAGTGGAGCGACGGCTGGTGGAAGTTCGGGCAGGAGAGCCGCCTCGACATCCACGACACGAACGCCTCGTGGCCCAACGGCGGCTACGCCGAGGACTTCGCCCAGGGCGAGAACAACATGAACGAGGAGTGGTGGGGCATCTGCGCCAAGGGCTTCCCCGATGGCCGCGGGCTCTTCGACCTGCACCCCCGCGCCGCCTACTACGCGCTCAAGGACGCCTGGACGCTGCCGGCCTACGCCCCGGGGACGGACCTCGCCGCCATCCGCGCGCACTTCGCCCGCGTCACCCCGGCCTACGCCGCGCTCCAGGCGCGGGGCGACGCCGCCGCCCTCGTCACGCAGTCGCTGCAGCGCGTGCGGGTCAGCGGGCTGCGCCTGCAGCTCGAGACCTACAACACCGGCGCCGAGCGCAGCACCACGCCGGGCTCCGGGTCGCCGCAGGAGGGACTACCGTCCTTCCGGGGCTTCGACCGGCTCGAGTCGTTCTACGTGGACGTCCAGGCGCAGCCGGCCGGCAACGTCACCGGCACGCTCTCGCTCAACGTGCTCGGCCACGTCCCCGAGAACCCCATCGACGAGATCTTCTACGAGAAGCGCGGCCGCACGCAGACCGTGCAGGGGAGCAGCGGCACGTTCGAGTTGAACGGCATCGAGCGCACCAAGGTGTACCGCTCCAGCGTCTCGTGGGACGACCGCTGGTTCCTGCTCGACGGCTTCTACCGCACCGGCCACTTCCACTGGGGCTACGAGGGCGACTTCTTCGGCCTCTACCGCGAGGCGAACTACGGCCCGAACATCGACACCTACGGGGCCGACGCCCCGATCGGCGTCGAGCTGACCGGCAAGCGCGCGCTGCGCGGCCTCAAGGTGGCCTTCGGCCCGCAGCTGTGGTGGGGCGCGAACCCCGCCGTGGTGCTGAAGTACAACCACCGCCTCGGCGCGCTCGACGCCACCGCCATGTACCAGGACGACATCTCCGAGCAGGCGCGGGTGACCAGCTCGGTCGCCGTGCCCGTGCCGCCGACCCGCAAGGCCACGCTGGCGCTGAAGGGCAGCCGCGGTCCGGCCGTACTCGAGATGGGCGCCATCTGGTCGGGCGGCACGAAGTCCGGCGATCCCTTCCAGGTCGCGGCCAAGTCGGGCGACGGCTGGGAGATCCTCCGGGATCACGTGATGGACTCCGACGCCCTCGGCGGCAAGGTCAAGCTGACGGTGGAGAAGGGCCGCTTCCGCTGGTACGCGCAGGGCGCGGCGATGGGCCTGGTCGCCGACGGCGGACCCACCGGGACCATCACCTTCACCGGCTGGAACCTCAGGGACACCGGTTCGGGCAACCAGACGAACTTCCTCTCGGGCCTCACCTGGAACACGGGCAACTTCCAGATCGGGCCGAACTTCCTGTGGCAGCGGCCCATCGTCGGCCCGATGCCGTCGGGCCTGCCCTCGAGCAGCGCGGGCCGCCTGCGCAACGTCCAGGACGATCCCTTCGCCGTGCGCGGCAACCGCGAGACCGTCGCCGGCGAGATCATGGTGACGTACGACCCGACGCCGGCCACCTGGCTGTGGATGTGGGACAACGACGTGCGCGAGGACGCGCGCCTGGCCGGCAGCCTGGGGCTCGTGGTGCGGCACCTGCCGACCAGCCAGGACGCCAGCATCTTCATCGCCGAGGACGGCGTCACCACCTACGCCTTCCCCTCCTCGCCGCCGCCCCGGAAGTGGTGCCCGGCGCAGGGCGACTTCGGCCTGTGGGAGCTGAACGGGCGCTTCGTGTCGCGGGTGGGTGCCGACCTGCGCCTCGTCGGCCACGCCTACGTCGGCAACGGCGAGCCCAACGGCAACGACGCCGCGGGGATGGGCGAGCGGATCGTGCGGCGCTACGGCGCCGATGCGCGTGTGGGCTGGGGCGCGAACGCGCTGGCGTTCCACGTCAAGGCCAACGACTGGGGCCCCTACGACTACCACCACGACTTCAACCTGACCTATCCGCTGCAGCTCATGGCCGACGCCTCGCGCACGCTGGGCTCGCCCGGCTGGCTGGACCGTCAGGCGACGCAGACCCGGGTCGGGCTGCGCGCCACCTGGCGCTCGCTCGACGAACATTCGCCGCGCTACCTGGCGAGCCCCGACGACGACGCCAGCGAGCCGACGCACGGCAGCGAGTGGGAGATCCGCACCTACGTGATCGTGTCCATCTAGGAGAGCCGGGGATCACGGCCGCGCCGGCGCACGCCGGCGCGGCCGCGGCGTATCCGGGCGGATGCGCCGCCGCCGGGCAGGCCGGCGCGGGCGCGGGCTACTTCGCGAGGTGACAGGCCGCGGTGTGGTCCGACCCCATCCGTCTCGGCTCGGGGTCGCGCTCGCGGCAGAGGTCCACCGCCAGCGGGCAGCGGGGGTGGAAGCGGCAGCCGGCCGGCGGGTCGCTCAGGCTGGGCGGCGCGCCGGGGATGCTGGCCAGCTCGACGGTGCCGCCGTGCACGGAGGGGAAGGCGCGCAGCAGGCCCTGGGTGTAGGGATGCCGCGGGGCGCGGCGCAGCTCGTCCGCCGGCGCCAGCTCGACCAGGCGGGCGGCGTAGAAGACCGCCACGCGGTCCGAGACCTGGAGCATGCGCGACAGGTCGTGGGTGATGAAGAGCACGGCGAAGCCGAGGCGCCGCTGCAGGGTGCGGATGTGGCCGAGGATCTCGCGTTCGACGATGACGTCGAGCGCGGTGGTGGGCTCGTCGAGGATCACCAGCGACGGCTCGAGCGCCAGGGCGATGGCGATGCCCAGGCGCTGCCGCATGCCGCCCGAGAGCTGGTGCGCGTAGGCGTCGATCATGCCCGCCGGGATGCCCACCAGCTCGAGCAGCTCCGCGGCGCGGTCGCGCGCGGCGCGGCGGCCCAGCTCGCGGTGGGCGTGGAGCGTGTCGCAGATCTGCTCGCCCACGGGGATCACCGGGTTCAGCGCGTCCATCGCGCTCTGGAACACCATCGAGATGCGCTTCCAGCGCAGCTCGCGCAACTCGTCCTCGCCGAGGCCGAGCAGGTCGCGCCCCTCGAACCGCGCCTCGCCGCCGGAGATCACCGCCGGCGGCGGCAGGATGCGCAGCAGCGCCTGGGCCACGGTGGACTTGCCGCAGCCCGACTCGCCGGCCACGCCGAGGATCTCGCCCGGCGCGAGGTCGAACGAGACGTGGTCCACGGCGCGCACCGGCCCGCGGTCGGTCACGTAGTCCACGCACAGGTCGCGGACGGAGAGCAGGGGCTCAGCCACGGTCGCCCACCACCGGCGTCGAGCGCGTCGCCTTGTGCCCGCGCGCCGCCAGGTAGCCGCGCCAGGCTCGCTCCAGCTGCAGGCGCGGGTTCGTGATCTCGTCGAAGCCGGAGTTCAGCATGGTGAGGCCGAAGCCGACCAGCGCCACGCACAGGCCGGTGGGGGCGAAGGTCCACCAGGCGCCGGTCAGCAGCGCCGAGTCGTTCTGCGCCCAGTAGAGGTTCGTGCCCCAGGTCACCGCCGAGACGTCGCCGAGCCCGAGGAACTCGAGCCCGACCTGCGCGCCGATGGCGTAGGTCGTGCTGCCGATGATCTGGGCCACGAGCAGGGACGTCATGGTCGGCAGGATCTCGCGGGTGATGATGCGGAAGTCCGACTCGCCGGCCACCACCGCCGCGGCGACGTAGTCGCGCTGGCGCTGGGACAGCGCCTGCGCGCGCAGCACGCGCGCGTTCCACGCCCAGCCGGTGACGGTCAGCACCAGCGCCAGCGTCGCCGGGCCGGAGGGCAGGTAGGCGGCGATGACGATGGCCAGCGGCAGGCCGGGGATGACGAGGAAGACGTTGAAGAGCAGCGAGAGCAGCCCGTCCACGCGGCCGCCGAAGTAGCCGGCGGTCACGCCCACCAGGGCGCCCACCAGCACCACGGCGATGCCGACGATGAAACCGATGGCGAGCGAGACGCGGGTGCCCACGACCAGTTGGGCGAGGACGTCCTGCCCCTGCCCGGTGGTGCCGAGCCAGTGCTCGGCCGAGGGCGGCTGCAGCGGGATGCCGACGAGCGCGTGCGGATCGCCGACCAGCCACGGCCCGAAGACGCCGACCAGGACGAAGAAGCCGAGCAGGACCGCGCCGGCCGTCGCCTTGCGGTCGCGCCGGATGGCGCCCCACCAGGCGGCCAGCCCGGTGGTCCGCACCGCGCCCGCGCCGCTCATGTCGCGGTCTCCCGGATGCGAGGATCGAGCCACAGGCAGGCGAGGTCCACGAGCAGGTTGGCACCCAGCACGGCGAGCGTGATGACGAGGAAGATGCCCTGCATGAGGGCGTAGTCCTGGTTGCGGACCGCCTGCACCAGCAGATAGCCCTGGCCGGGGTAGGAGAAGACGATCTCGGTCAGCAGCGAGCCGCCCAGCACGTAGCCGAGCGACATGCCCAGCCCGGTGACGCTGGGCAGCAGTGCGTTGCGCGCGGCGTAGCGCAGCGCCACCTGCCCGGCCGGCAGCCCCTTGGCGCGTGCCAGGTTCACGTAGTCCGAGCCGAGCACCGTGATCATCGTGTTGCGCATCGAGAGCAGCCAGCCGCCCAGCGTGCCCAGCACCATCGTCGCCACCGGCAACGCGGCGTGGCGGGCGACGTCGGCGACGAAGGCGAGCGACCAGGCGGGGGTGAGGTCGTCCGAGTAGGCGTGGCCGAGCGGGAACCAGCCCAGTCCGAAGCCGAAGACGTAGAGCGCTACCATGGCGAGCCAGAAGTAGGGGAAGGCGCCGGCGAAGACCAGCGCCGAGGGCAGCCAGGTGTCCACCCAGCCACGCCGCCACCAGGCCGCCACCGCGCCGAGCGCCGTGCCGACGGCGAAGCTGATGAGCACCGCCGAGCCGGCGAGCAGGACGGTCCAGACGAGCCCGGTGCCGATCACGTCGGCGACCGGGGCGGGGAAGTAGGCGACCGAGATGCCGAGGTCCCCGCGCAGCACGTGCCCCATCGAGGTGAGGTACTGGCTCCAGAGCGGCGCCTCGGTCAGGCCGAAGGTCTCGCGCAGGGCCTGCAGCGCCTCCGGACCGAGGCGGCCGCGGAAGCGGGCGAACAGCGCCGTGGCCGGGTCGCCCGGCATGAGGCGCGGCAGCAGGAAGTTGATCGTGAGCGCCACCCAGGCGGAGAGCAGGTAGAAGCCGAGGCGGCGGAGCAGGAACGTCACGGCGCCTCCGCGCGCGGTCGCAGCGCCAGCAGGACCAGCAGGCACTCGCCCCGGTCGAACTTGTTGGGCGACGGGTCGGCGTAGGGGTCCTCGCTGGACGGGAACCCCTCGAACCGCGCCGTGCTGTACTCGGCCCACGAAGGATTGGGATAGAGCGGGATGGCCGGGGCCTCGGCGACGAAGATGCGCTGCAGCTCGGCAGCCAGCACGTGCTGGCGCGCCGGATCGGGCTCGCGTTCGAAGGCGGCGAGCGCCCGGTCGGCGGCCGGGCTGCCATAGCGGTGCCAGTTCCCCATCGAGGCCTCGCCGACCGGCTTCACCGTCGCCGAGGACATGAGCCAGCGGTAGAACAGGTAGGGCGTGGGCCCCTCGAAGGACCAGCCGAGGCTGAGGTCGAAGTCGCCGGCCTGCACCCGCTGGAACCAGGCGCTGAAGTCGTAGGTCCGCACCGCGGCCCGGATGCCGAGCGGCTCGAGACCGCGCGTGATCACCTGCGCGGCCCGCACCCAGTCCGACCAGCCGGCCACGGTGAGGACCTCGAAGCGCCACGGCCGGCCGTCGGGCAGGCGCCGCGCGCCGTCCGGGCCACGGCGGCAGCCGGCCTCGTCGAGCAGCGCGTTGGCGCGCGCGGTGTCGAAGCGCACCCAGTCGCCGGCGGCGATGGCGGCCGAGTCGCGCCAGGCCGAGTAGGCGTCGCTCAGGCCGGTGGCGTCGGCCGGACGCGAGTAGCGGTAGAGGGCCACGTCCACGAGCAGGTCGCGGTCGATGGCCATGCTGACGGCCTTGCGCACGCGCACGTCGGCGAACGGGGCGCGCCCGGTGTTGGCGTAGAGGAAGATGCTGCTCCCGGTGAGCGGGAACCAGTAGCGGTGGTCGCGCGGCCGGCGGCTCACGTAGACGCGGTGGATGGCGGGGACGAAGTTGCCGGCCCAGTCCACCTCGTCGAAGACCAGCGCGAGGTTGGCGCGGTCGTTGCTGGGGTAGGCGGGGAAGCGCAGCGCCTCGACCCGCGGCAGTCCGGGCTGCCAGTAGCGCGGGTTGCGGCCCAGCTCGTAGACCTGGTTCTGGAAGACGCGCACCTCGGTGTAGGGGCCGGTGGCGACCGGGTGCTCGTTGGCGAAGGCGACCGGGTCGGCCACATCCTTCCACACGTGCTCCGGCACGATTTGCTGCGCGGCCAGCTCGTCAAAGCCGGGGATGAAGTCGCGCGAGAAGCGGAAGTCCACGGTCCGGGCGTCGAGGGCGCGCACGTCGGACAGGAACGCCCACACGCCGCGGCGGTCCAGCGCGGGGAAGCGGCGCAGCAGCCGGAAGGTGAAGGCCACGTCGCGGGCGCCGAAGGGCCGCCCGTCCGACCAGAGCACGCCCTCGCGCGTGGTCAGGCGCAGCACGCGGTTGCCCTCGCGCCACTCGTGCGCCACGGCCAGCCACGGCACGTACTCGGAGCGCACGCTGTTGAAGACGTAGAGCGGCTCGTAGACGCCGGCCAACGTCGGCCAGCGCGCGGCGGTGGCGGTCGAGAGCGGGTTGAAGTTGCGCACCCAGGAGGCCTGCTGCTCCTGCGAGACGATCAGCACCCCGGGCGGGGGCGGCCGCCGCTCGCGGCTGCACGAGGCGGCCGTGAGGGCGAGGAGGACGACG
>JAXDBZ010000039.1:0-4085 GCA_034678345.1 Candidatus Eiseniibacteriota bacterium | reverse complement strand
GGCGCTGCTGGCGGTGCAGCCGGTGCTGGTGGCGCGGAACCTGTGGTTCGTCTCCGACGCGAGCCGGAACACGGTGGCGCGGGACTACGCGCACAACATGCTGGCGCCGCTGGCGCCGAACTCGTTCGTCTTCACGAACGGGGACAACGACACCTACCCGCTGTGGTACATCCAGCAGGTCGAGGGCTTCCGCCGCGACGTGCGGGTCGTGAACCTGAGCCTGCTGCAGACGGACTGGTACATCTTCCAGCTGCGGGACGAGGAGCCGAAGGTGCCGATCCGCCTGTCCGACGCGGACATCCGCACGCTCGGGGCCGGGGCGGTGCGCGACGAGGCCGGCAACATCATCTACACGAACGACATCATGGTCTACCAGTTGATCGAGCAGTCGAGGCGTGACGACGGCTGGGTCAAGCAGCCCTACTTCGCCATCACCGTGCCCGAGCACTACGGCCTCGATCGCTACCTGTCGCTCGAGGGGCTGGTCTTCCGGATGAACCGCGACAGCCTGCAGGGCACGCTCGACGTGGCCGCCACCGAACGGAACCTCTACCAGCGCTTCCGCTACGGCGGGCTGTTCCTCCCGGACGGCTCGTGGGACCGCAGCGTCTTCAAGGACGAGAACGCCTCGACCATCACCCGCAACTACGCCTCGGCGCACACGCGGCTGGCGTTCCACTACCGCGACCAGGGCGACCTGCCGGGGGCCATCCGCGAGATGGAGCGCGTGCAGCGCATGTTCCCGGGGCTGGCGGGCGCGCTGATCCCGCTGGGCGGCTTCTACCTCGAGGACGGCGACACGGCCCGGGCGCTCGCCTTCTTCCGCGCGCTGGCGCAGCGCGTGCCGGACGACCCCGAGGTGCGCTTCTACCACGGCGCGACGCTGGCGACGGCGGGCGACCTGGCCGGCGCGCTGCGCGAGTACGACGAGGCGATCCGCCTCGATCCGCAGTACGCGCGACCCTACTACTTCGCCTACTCCGCGCTGGTGCGCAGCGGCCAGATCGAGCGGGCCGTGGGCTACCTGCAGCGGCTGGTGCAGGTGAACCCGCAGGAGCGGGACGCCCAGGCCGTGCTCCAGATGCTGGGACGCGGCGCGGGACGTTCGCCGGGCGCGTTGCCGGCGCCTTCGGCGCAACCCTGAACGGAGGCACGATGGCCGAGCCGCACGCGCTGGTGACCGGGGCCGCGGGGTTCATCGGGTCGCACCTCGTCGAGCGCCTGCTCGCCGCCGGCGCGCGCGTCACCGGGGTGGACGCCTTCACCGCCTACTACGATCCGGCGGTCAAGCGCGCCAACGCCGCCGGGGCGCTGGCCGACGCGCGCTACCGTCTGCTCGAGCTGGACCTCGCCACGGCGGACCTCGCCGGGCTGCCCGCGGTGGACGTGGTGTTCCACCTGGCGGCGCAGCCGGGCGTGCGCGCCTCGTGGGGGAGCGAGTTCGCCTCGTACGCCCACCACAACGTGCTGGCCACGCAGCGTCTGCTCGAGCGCTACCGCGACGCCGGGCTGCAGCGCTTCGTCTACGCCTCCTCGTCGTCAGTCTACGGCGACGCGGAGCGCTACCCCACCGCGGAGGACGCGCTGCCGCGGCCGTTCTCGCCCTACGGGGTGACGAAGCTGGCGGGCGAGCACCTGGTGCTGCTCTACGGCCGCAACTTCGGCGTGCCGGCGGTGGGACTACGCTACTTCACGGTCTACGGGCCGCGGCAGCGCCCCGACATGGCCTTTCACCGTTTCTGCCGCGCCCTGCTGCGCGGCGAGCCGATCAGCGTGTACGGGGACGGCTCGCAGTCGCGCGACTTCACCTTCGTCGCCGACGCCGTCGAGGCCACCTTCCGCGCCTGGGAACGCGGCGGCGGCCCGGCCGTCTACAACGTGGGCGGCGGCTCGCAGGTCGAGGTGCGCGAGGCGGTCGCCATCCTCGAGCGCGCGCTCGGGGTGAGGGCGCAGGTCCGCCACGAGCCGCTGCCGCCCGGCGATCCGCCGCGCACGCGGGCCGACGCCACGCGGCTGCGGGCGGCGCTGGGCATCGTGCCGGCGGTGGGGATCGAGGAGGGGCTCGCGGCCGAGGCGGCCTGGGCCCGCACGCTCTACGGGGAGGGACGAGGATGAGCACGCCCGGGATCCGCATCACGGCGGTGGTCCCCGCCTGGAACGAGGCCGAGAGCCTGCCCGAGCTGCAGCGCGAGCTCGCGGCGGCGCTCGACGGCGTCGGCGGACCGTGGGAGGTCCTCTACGTGGACGACGGCTCGCGCGACGGCACCGACGAGGTGGTGGCGCGCCTCGCCGCCGCCGACCCGCGCGTGCGCGGGGTGTCGTTCCGCGGCAACTACGGCAAGGCCGCGGCCCTGGCCACCGGCTTCCGGCTGGCGCGCGGCGCGTGGATCCTGACCCTCGACGCCGACCTGCAGGACGACCCGGCCGAGCTGCCCCGGCTGGTCGCGGCGCTCGAGGGCGGGCTCGACCTGGTGTCGGGCTGGAAACGCCGGCGCCAGGACCCGTTCTCGAAGACGTTCCCCTCGAGGGTGTTCAACCTCATCACCTCGTGGGTCGTGGGCCTGCGGCTGCACGACTTCAACTGCGGCTTCAAGCTCTACCGCCGCGAGGTGACCGAGGCGATCCAGGTGTACGGCGAGCTGCACCGCGTCCTGCCGGCGCTCGCGCACTGGCAGGGCTTCCGCGTCGGCGAGGTGGCGGTCCACCATCGCCCGCGCCGGCACGGCCGCAGCAAGTTCGGCGCGTCGCGCTTCGTCAACGGCTTCCTCGACCTGCTCTCGGCCTCCTTCATCTCGAGCAGTGCGCTCAAGCCGCTCCACGTCTTCGGCCGCATCGGCGGCATCTGCCTGCTGGTGGGCGGCGGCATCGGGCTGTGGTTCGTCGAGCAGTGGCTGACCGGCACGCCGATGCGCACCCGCCCGCTCATGCTCGCCGCCGGGTGGCTGCTGCTCACCGGGATGCAGTTCATCCTCATGGGCCTGCTGGGCGAGATGATCGCCCACATGCGGGCGCACGCCGACTACCCGGTGCGCCGCCGCTACAACCTGGACGAGCCCGCATGAAGGCCTTCATCCTCGCCGGCGGACTCGGCACGCGGCTGCGGCCGCGCTTCGGCGACCTGCCCAAGCCGCTGGCGCCGCTCGGCGGCCGCCCGTTCCTGGCGCGCCAGCTCGAGTGGCTGGCCGCGGCCGGCGTGCGCGAGGCGGTGCTGTGCGCCGGCCACGGCGCCGCGGCGGTGCGCGAGGCGCTCGGCGACGGCACGGCGCTGGGGGTGGCGCTGACCTACTCGGTGGAGCCCGAGCCGCTCGGCACCGGCGGGGCGCTGCGGCTGGCGGAGCCGCACGTCGCCGGCCCGTGCGTGGTGGCCAACGGCGACACGCTCGCGCTCTGCGATCCCTGGGAGCTCGAGCGCGCGCGCTGGGAGGCGGGCGCGGTGGGCGCCGTGGCGCTGTTCCGCGTGCCCGACGCGGCCGGGCGCGGCCGCGTCGAGACCGGGCCGGAGGGCCGGGTCGGGCGCTTCGTCGAGAAGGACCCGGAGCACCGCGGTCCGGCCTGGGTGAACGGCGGGCTGTACGCCTTCTCGCCCGAGCTGTGGCGGCACATGCCGCGGCCGGCGGGGGGCGGGGCGCAGGCGTTCTCGCTCGAGCGCGACGTGTTGCCGGCCCTGGCCGGTGCCGGGCTGCTGCTCGGGCACGAGGTGGAGGGGGAGTTCTTCGACATCGGCACGCCCGAGGACTGGGAGCGGGCGGAGCGGAGGTTCGGCTCGTGAGGTCGTCCTCGTATTTCCGCGCGCGCGCGCCGCTCAGGATCTCGTTGTGCGGCGGCGGCACGGACGTCTCGCCGTACCCCGAGGAGCACGGCGGCATGGTGCTCTCGGCCACCATCAACCAGTACGCCTACGCCTCGCTGCGGCCCCGGCGGGACTCGCGCCTGACGCTCGCCAGCCTCGACTACGACATCGTGGCGCGCTACGACCACCCGCGCCGGCTCAAGCTCGACGGCAACCTCGACCTGATCAAGGCGGTGGTGCGTGCCTTCAAGGTGCGGCGCGGCGCCGACCTGTGGGTGCACTCGGACGCGCCGCC